>NZ_JAGIQL010000226.1 GCF_017813245.1 Streptomyces montanisoli | reverse complement strand
CTCGTGCCGCCCGCGCTCGCCGCCTGGGGAGCGGCTGCCCTCGCCATCGGCCTGCCCGCGCGCTGGACGGCCGCCGCCGTGGCCGGGTGCCTCGGGGCGGTGGCCGCGCTCTGGGTCTGGCGCTCCCGCGCCTGGTGCCCGGCGCTCGTGGCCATGCTCCTCTGCGCGGCAGCGGGCGCGGTGTCGGCGGGACTGCACGCGGCGGACGTGCACCGCGGACCGGTGCCCGCCCTCGCGGAGCGCTACGGGAGCGCCCCCGTCGAGATGACCGTCTCGTCCGACCCGCGGCCCGTGCGGCAGAAGGTCACAGGCGATCATCTGGCGGCCGCGTCGCTGATGTTCGACGCGCGCGTCGTCGAGGTGACCCCGCACCCCGGGCCCGCAGTCGAGGTGGCCACACCCGTCCTCGTCTTCGTGACGCCCGGCGACCACGGGGCGGCATGGCGGCGGCTGCTGCCGTCGACACGGCTGCGCCTCACCGCGCGTTTCGAGCCGCCCTTCCCGGACGATGCCACCCACGCGGCCATCCTCAGGCCGGCGCGTTCGGGGGCGCCACCGGCCGTGGCCGGGCGGCCGACCTGGGCTCAGCGCACCGCGGGCGGACTGCGGGCCGGGCTCAGGAAGGCCACGGAGCCGCTTCCGTCCGACGCGCGTGCGCTGCTGCCCGGACTGGTGGTCGGCGACACCTCACGGATCACGGCGGAACTCGACGCCGCGTTCGAAGCCACCGACCTCACTCACCTCACCGCCGTCTCGGGAAGCAACCTCAGCCTCGTGCTGTCGCTGCTCATCGGCCCGCCCGCGCTCGCGCTGCGGGCGGAAAGACGTGGCCTCGCCGCCCGGTTGGGCGTCCCCCTGCGGGTGACGGCGCTGCTCGGCGGGGCGGTGACGCTGGCGTTCGTCGTGGTCTGCCGTCCTGACCCGAGCGTGCTGCGGGCCGCCGCCTGCGGGCTGGTGACGCTGCTCGCCGTCGCCACCGGCCGGCGCAGGTCGCTGATCCCGGCGCTGGCCGCGGCCGTACTGGCGCTGGTGCTGTACGACCCGTGGCTGGCGCGCAGCTACGGCTTCGCACTGTCGGTGCTGGCCACCGGCGCGCTGCTGACGATCGGGCCGCGGTGGAGCGCCGCGCTCGTGCGACGCGGCGTGCCGGAGCGGCTCGCGGAAGTGCTCGCGGCGGCGGGCGCCGCACAGGCCGTGTGCGCGCCGGTGGTCGCGGTGTTCGCCGCGCGCGTCGGCCTGGTGGCGGTGCCGTGCAACCTCGTGGCCGAGCTGGCGGTGGCGCCCGCGACGGTGCTGGGGTTCGCGGCCCTGGCCGCCGCGCCGGTCGCGATGCCGCTCGCACAGGTACTGGCCCGGTGCGCGGGGTGGCCCGCAGGCTGGATCGCCGGGGTCGCACGAGCCGGGGCCTCGCTGCCCGGCGCGCAGCTGGCGTGGCCGGGCGGCTGGGCGGGCGGCGCGCTGCTCGCCGGGGTGGCGGTCGCGCTGCTGCTGGTGGCGCGCGGGCTCAGGCACCGGCCGTGGACGGCGGCGGTGTGCGCGATGCTGCTGCTCCTGGCGCTGCTGCGGCCTCCCGCGGTCACCCGGCTCGTGACGGGCTGGCCACCGCCCGGCTGGTCGTACGCGATGTGCGACGTGGGGCAGGGGGACGCGACGGTGCTCGCCGCGGGGCCGGGCAGCGCGGTCGTGGTCGACGCGGGCCCCGACGCCGCGCTCGTGGACGGCTGCCTGCGGCAGCTCGGGGTGAAGCGGATCCCGCTGCTGGTGCTCACCCACTTCCACGCCGACCATGTGACCGGGCTGCCAGGGGTGTTGCACGGGCGCTCGGTCGGCGAGATCGAGACGACGACGTTTCACGAGCCCGCGGGCGAGGCGGCGTTCGTCCGGCGCACGGCGGCCGCGGCCGGGGTGCCGGTCGCGCCCGTGGTCGCGGGGGAGCGGGGCGAGGTGGGGCCGCTGTCCTGGCGGGTGCTCTGGCCGCGAGCCGGCCCCGGACCCATGACGGGGGAGCCCAACGACTCGAGCGTCACCCTGCTGGTGACCGTCGATCACGGCCCCACGCTGCTGCTGCCCGGAGACCTGGAGCCGTTCGCGCAGCGGGCGCTGCTGAGGTCCTTCCCCGCGCTGCCGCGGGTGGACGTCCTGAAGGTCGCCCACCACGGCTCGGCCCATCAGGACGCCCGCCTGCTGCGCGCGTTGAGCCCGCGACTCGCGCTGATCTCGTGCGGCACGGGCAACCCGTACGGGCATCCGTCGCCGCGCACGGTGGGCGCGCTGCGGGCCTGGGGCGCGACCGTCCTGCGCACCGACAAGGACGGCGAGATCGCCGTCACGGGAAGCGGGAGGACGCTGCGGGCGGTGTCCCGGACGGCGGACCGGCCGACGGCATGAAGGACACGTCTGCCATCATCGGCCGGACGGGAAACCGAACGGCGGGATTCCGTTCCTGCCGCCGGGTTTGCCCGGTACAGCACAACAGTGATCGAATGCCTATTCGTTCAGGAGCCGTGGGCGGGCTCCTGACCAGCCAAGAGCCCAGGGGTATCACGACATGATCAGCCGCTTGTTCGGCCGGCGGACGTCCGCGGACCAGAAGAACCCGTTCTCGGGACTCTCGGTGCCACCGGGAGCCGGGCTGCTGACCTGCCGTGTGCTCAGCCCCGTGCGGGAGCCCGTCATGCAGGCCGAGTTCACGGTCACCGACGCCGAGGGCCGCAAGGTCGTCAGCGGCGAGACCGACCCGTTCGGCGGCGTGACGGCCATGGTGCCCGTGGGCGAGTACCGGCTCGCCATCAGCGCCGACAGCTACAGCCCCTACCGGGCGAGCGCGTCGATCACGCAGGACGTCCAGCTCGCGTCGCTCGGGGACATCACGCTGCAGGACGCGCCGCCGCAGCCGCAGCCCACCCCCGGCGACTGGGAGATCGAACCGGCGCACTCGCGCGTCGGCTTCGTCGCACGGCACATCGGACTCGCCCGCGTCTACGGCCGGTTCGACAACTTCGCCGGCGCGATACGCATCGGCGAGTCGATGGAGGACTCGGCGATGCACGTCGTCATCGACGCCGCGTCGATCGACACCAATGTGCGGATGCGCGACGACCACCTGCGCTCGGGCGACTTCCTCGATGTCGAGAACTACCCGACGATGGAGTTCTACAGCGACCGCTTCCAGCACCGCGGCGGCGACAACTGGCTCATCACCGGCGCCCTGACGCTGCACGGCGTCACCCGCACGGTCACCCTCGACGCCGTGTACGGCGGTGTGCGCGTCGGCATGGAGAACGAGACGCGCGCGGCCGTGCGCGCCACCGCGGAGCTGCACCGCGAGGACTACACCATCAACTGGCAGACCATGCTGGCCCGCGGCATCGCCGCCGTCGGTTCGAGCATCAAGGTCGAGCTGGAGATCCAGATCGTGCCCAAGGGCACCGAGCTGCAGTTCAAGTAGGAGGTGGGCCGGGCAGCCCGGCGGACGGGAGCGCGGGGCGCGGCACATGGACGACGAGACACACCTGCTGGTGCTGCCCGACCGCGAGTCGGCGCGGGAAGCGGCCGAGCAGCTCGCGGACCGCTTCGGCACCACCGAGGAACCGCAGGTCGTACGGGACGCCCTGGCCGGCGAGGACGACGCCGAGGACGCGCAGTGGCTGGTCGTCGTGGTCGATCCCGCACGCCGCATCGACCGGGCCGAACTGGAGGCGTACGCCGCGGCCTGGGACGGCTGGGTCGAGGCTCCTTAGCCGAGCGGCGTCGCGTGGCCTCTGCGGGCGTCGCGGTCGAAGATGCCCATGATCTCGCACGGTCCGCCGTCGGCGCCGATCGCGTGCGGCATCATCGTGGGGAACTCCGCGGCCTGGTTGGTCTCGACGCGGATCCGGCGGTGGCCGAGCATGAGGACGGCCGTGCCCGACAGGACGACCAGCCATTCGCGGCCGGGATGGGCGCGCATGCGGGCAGGGCTGTCCGGCGGCGGTTCGGTCATCCGCCGGCGCACCACGCTGATGCCGGGGTCGCCCTTGACGGCCCACCGCATCTGACCGTGGGCGCCGTCGATCATCGGGCTCATGACGACATCGTCGGTGGGGTTCTCCACGAGCTGGTCGAGGGACGTGTCCAGGGCGCGGGCGAGGGTGACGAGCTGATCCAGCGCGAGGCGGCGCCGGCCGTTCTCGATGCGGCTCAGCGAGGACTGGCTCAGGTTGGCGCGCCCTGCCAGTTCTTCCAGGGACCAGCCCTGGGCGACCCGCAGGGCCCGGATCCGTGCGCGTACGAGACTGTCCAGCTCCCCATCCTCTTGCGTCATGAGCAACACCGTATGCCTTTTCCGCAGGCCATGTGGGCCGGTGCCGTGGTGAGGGGCGCGCTGCTCGTCCTCGTCGTTCTCCGCGGCCCGGCCGCCCCGGCGGACCGTTGTCGGTGGGGCGTGCCATGCTGACAGCGATGGCCACCAAGAACGCACGCGACGACGATCCGCTCGCCCCCCTCACCCTCGCCGTGGGCCAGGAGGACCTGCTGCTCGACCGCGCCGTGCAGCAGGTCGTCGCCGCGGCGCGCGCGGCCGATCCGGAGACGGACGTCCGCGATCTGACGTCCGAGCAGCTCCAGCCGGGCACGCTCGCCGAGTTGACCAGCCCGTCGCTGTTCGCCGAGCGCAAGGTCATCGTCGTCCGCGGCGCGCAGGACCTGTCGACCGAGACGGTCAAGGACCTCAAGGCCTACTTCGGCGCGCCCGTCGAGGAGATCACGCTCGTGCTGCTGCACGTGGGCGGCGCCAAGGGCAAGGCCGTGCTCGACGCGGCCCGCAAGGCCGGGGCGCGCGAGGTGGCCTGCCCGAAGACGACGAAGGCGGCGGAGCGGCTCGGCTTCGTACGGTCCGAGTTCCGCGCCCTCGGCCGCTCGGCCACGCCCGAGGCGTGCCAGGCGCTGGTCGACGCCATCGGCAGCGATCTGCGGGAGCTCGCGAGCGCCGCGTCCCAGCTCGTGGCCGACGTCGAGGGCACGATCGACGAGGCGGTCGTCGGCCGCTACTACACGGGCCGCGCGGAGGCATCGAGCTTCACGGTCGCGGACCGCGCGGTCGAGGGCAGGGCGGCGGAGGCGCTGGAGGCGCTGCGCTGGTCCCTGTCGACGGGCGTGGCCCCCGTGCTCATCACCAGCGCGCTCGCGCAGGGCGTGCGCGCCATCGGGAAGCTCTCGTCCGCACGCGGCGGCCGCCCGGCGGACCTGGCGCGCGAGCTCGGCATGCCGCCGTGGAAGATCGACCGGGTGCGTCAGCAGATGCGCGGCTGGACGCCGGACGGTGTCGCCACCGCGCTCCAGGCGGTGGCCGAGGCGGACGCCGGCGTCAAGGGCGGCGGCGACGACCCGGAGTACGCGCTGGAGAAGGCGGTCGTGACGATCGCACGGGCCGCCCGCCCGGGCCGTCCGGGCCGCTGAGCCGCGTCGCGAGATCCCGGCACTCGCAGCTTGTGCGGGCACGCGTGAGGCCCCCCGGCCTGGGTCGGCCGGGGGGCCTCACGCGTACATCCGGTGGATCCGCACCCGCGTGGCGAACGCAGTTCGGTGCGCGGATCCGGGGTGCCGGGCAGGGGCGGGAGAGAGGGGCCCGCCGGGTCCCGCCGGCGTCGATCAGACGATCGGGTCAAGCACGAGCGAGAGCGGTCAGCCCTGGATGCCGTTCACCGTCGACGCCAGCGCCGACTTCTTGTTGGCGGCGGCGTTCTTGTGGATGACACCCTTCGACGCGGCCTTGTCGAGCTCGCGGGCGGCGACGCGGGCGGCGGCGGTGGCCTTCTCCACGTCACCGGCGGCCGCGGCCTCGCGGGTCCTGCGGATCGCCGTCTTCAGGGAGGACTTGACGGCCTTGTTGCGCAGGCGCGCCTTCTCGTTCGTCTTGTTCCGCTTGATCTGGGACTTGATGTTCGCCACGAAAGAGCCTTTGCAGGTTCGGATGATCTTCTGGGTGAGCGTCGCGCGCACGAGGCACGAGACACAGCTGTTCAGGCTAGCAGCCCCGATATGACCGGCCCAAATCGGTCGCGGGGCGGCTGCCGTGGGACGATGGTGTTTCTGCGTATCGATCCGATCCGATGTCGACCCGAGACAAGGCGACACGCCCCAAGGACAGCATCCGCGGACAGTGTCCGCACCAGGATCAGTACCCGTAAGGCGAAGCCCCTCAAGAATCAGGACCCTGCGTGCCCGCGACCCCTGTCAACGTGCCCGAGCCCAGCCGTACGGACCCGGCGCTGATCCGTAACTTCTGCATCATCGCGCACATCGATCACGGCAAGTCCACGCTCGCCGACCGGATGCTCCAGCTCACCGGCGTCGTCGACCAGAGGCAGATGCGCGCCCAGTACCTCGACCGCATGGACATCGAGCGCGAGCGCGGCATCACCATCAAGTCCCAGGCCGTACGGCTGCCCTGGGCGCCCACCGCGGGCGAGGGGCAGGGCACGGCCCACATCCTCAACATGATCGACACTCCAGGGCACGTCGACTTCACCTACGAGGTCTCCCGTTCGCTCGCCGCGTGCGAGGGCACGATCCTGCTGGTCGACGCCGCGCAGGGCATCGAGGCGCAGACCCTCGCCAACCTCTACCTGGCGATGGAGAACGACCTCACGATCATCCCGGTGCTCAACAAGATCGACCTGCCCGCCGCGCAGCCCGAGAAGTTCTCCGAGGAGCTCGCGAACCTGATCGGCTGCTCGCCCGAAGACGTGCTGAAGGTCTCGGCCAAGACCGGCCTCGGCGTGGACCTGCTGCTCGACAAGGTCGTCGCGGACGTCCCGGCGCCGGTCGGCGTCGCCGACGCCCCGGCCCGCGCGATGATCTTCGACTCCGTCTACGACTCGTACCGCGGCGTTGTCACGTACGTCCGTGTGGTCGACGGACAGCTCAACAAGCGCGAACGCATCAGGATGATGTCGACGGGCGCGACGCACGAGCTGCTGGAGATCGGCACCAACTCGCCGGAGATGCGGGCGGCCGACGGGCTCGGCGTCGGCGAGGTCGGCTACCTGATCACCGGCGTGAAGGACGTACGGCAGTCCAAGGTCGGCGACACCATCACCTCGCAGTCCAAGGGCGCGACCGAGCCGCTCGGCGGCTACAAGGACCCGCGGCCCATGGTCTTCTCCGGGCTCTACCCGCTGGACGGCTCCGACTACCCGGAGCTGCGCGACGCCCTGGAGAAGCTCCAGCTCAACGACGCGGCGCTGGTCTACGAGCCGGAGACGTCGGCGGCGCTCGGCTTCGGCTTCCGCGTGGGCTTCCTCGGCCTGCTGCACCTCGACGTGATCAGGGAGCGCCTGGAGCGCGAATTCGGCCTCGACCTGATCGCGACCGCGCCGAACGTGGTCTACCGGGTGGTGATGGAGGACGGCAAGGAGCACACCGTCACCAACCCGAGCGAGTTCCCCGAGGGCAAGATCGACGAGGTGTTCGAGCCGGTCGTGCGGGCCACGATCCTCGCCCCGAGCGAGTTCATCGGCTCGATCATGGAGCTCTGCCAGGGCCGGCGCGGAACGCTGCTCGGCATGGACTACCTCTCCGAGGACCGGGTCGAGATCCGCTACACGCTGCCGCTCGCGGAGATCGTCTTCGACTTCTTCGACCAGCTGAAGTCCAAGACGCGCGGGTACGCGTCGCTCGACTACGAGCCCACGGGCGAGCAGTCGGCCCAGCTGGTGAAGGTCGACATCCTGCTGCACGGCGACAAGGTGGACGCCTTCTCCGCGATCACGCACCGCGACCAGGCGTACGCCTACGGCGTGCGGCTCGTCGCCAAGCTCCGCGAGCTGATCCCGCGTCAGGCGTTCGAGGTGCCGGTGCAGGCGGCGATCGGCTCCCGCGTCATCGCCCGCGAGACGATCCGCGCCATCCGCAAGGACGTGCTCGCGAAGTGCTACGGCGGTGACATCTCCCGCAAGCGGAAGCTGCTGGAGAAGCAGAAGGAGGGCAAGAAGCGGATGAAGATGGTCGGCAGCGTGGAGGTGCCGCAGGAGGCGTTCATCGCGGTGCTGTCCAGCGACGACTCCGCGCCGGGCAAGACAAAGAAGTAACCCGCGCGCGCCCGCCCGCCCCACCGGCCGCGCCCACACCACCCCGGGCCCCCGCGCCGCCCCCTGCACGCCGCTGCCGCCGGGCGCTCCGCGGGGGTCGGGGCGGGTCCCCCAGTTCGGGAGAGCACACGTCTGAGCTCCTGTCTCCCATGGAACGGGAATGGCGGGCACGGCACGGAGGGAGGG
>NZ_JAGIQL010000225.1 GCF_017813245.1 Streptomyces montanisoli | reverse complement strand
GCCGCCCCCGCACCCGCCGAGACCGCCGAGCAGCACGGCGGCGGCCAGCGCGGCGGCGGCGACACGCGGCCCCGGCAGGCGCCGCCCCGGACGCACGGGGCCTGCGGGGCGTACGGAGCGTACGGGCATCGGGGCTCACTTCCGGTAGGCCGGGCTGCTGCGCCGGGCGGGGGACCTTTCCTCGCGCCGCGTCGAGCGGATCTCGTACCCGCGCCGCCGCACCGCCGCCCGGCTTCGCGGCCACGCTCACCCGCCCGGCTCTGGGAAGCCGTTCGCTCAGCCGATCCGGAGGGCTCCAACGCGCCCGGCACCCCGAAAAAACCTAACAGCACTTATATAAGTGCTGTTACGATTCCCTCCATGGCGAATCCGGAAGCGCACGACCCGTCACTGCAGAGCCTCTGGCGCCCGCTGCGGCTCCTCCAGGCGTCCCTGGACGCCGACATCGCCCGGATCTACGCCGAGCGCCGCATCGAGGGGCTGAAGCCCAGTCATGTCATGGAGCTGCTCCGGCTGAACGCCCGCGGGCCCATGACCATCACCGAGCTGGCCGAGTCGGTCCAGCTCAGCCATTCCGCCGTCAGCCAGAAGGTCGCCGCGATGCGCGCGGCCGGGTGGGTGCGGACCGCCGAGGGCGACGACGCGCGCACGAAGAAGGTGACGCTCACCGCGAAGGCCCGCACCGTCGTGGGCCGCCTCGCGGCCGAGTGGCGGGCGACCGAGGCGGCACTCGCCGATCTGGAGGCCGAGGTCCCCTACCCGCTCTCCCGCGTCGTCAGCGACCTCGAACAGGCACTCGCCCGCAGGAGCTTCCGTGATCGCCTCGCCCAGAAGCTGGCCGAGGACCCGGCGTGGGAGTGAGGAAGGCCGGGGGCGTGCTGATCGACCCGGCGCCGCTCAGGTCATCGCCGCCGTTCCGTCGCCTCTGGTGGGGGCAGTCGCTGTCCGCGCTCGGCGCGCAGATGACGGTCGTCGCCGTGATGTTCCAGGTGTGGCAGGACACCAGGAGCACGACGTGGACGGGCGCCGTCGGCCTCGCGCAGGCCGTCCCGCTCGTCGCGCTCGGACTGTTCGCCGGGGCGCTCGCCGATCGGGTGGACCGCAGGAAGTTCTACCTGCTCATGACCGCGGGACAGGCCGCGTGCTCGCTCCTGCTCGCCCTGCAAGGGCTCCTCGGCCCGCTGCCCGCCGCCGGGGTGCTGGGCCTCGTCGCCGCGCAGTCCTGTTTCACCGCGGGCGGCAGCCCTGCCTCACGCGCGTTCGTCCCGCAGCTGCTGCCCCGTCACCAGCTCGCGGCGGGCCTCGCGCTGCGGCGCGTCGCATTCCAGGGCGCCATGCTGGCGGGGCCCGCGCTCGGCGGTCTTGTCGTGGGCCGGCTCGGCGTCGGCGGCTGCTATCTGCTCGACGCGCTCACCTTCGGCGCCGCGCTGTACGGCGCCTTCGGCCTGCCGCGGATGGCGCCGGGCGACGTCGGCGCGCGCCCGGGCGTGCGCGGCGTACTGGACGGGCTCGCGTTCATGGCGCGTACGCCCGTCATACGCGGAGCCCTGCTCACCGACTTCGCGGCCACCGTGCTGGCGATGCCGATCAGCCTGTTCCCGCTCGTCAACGCGGAAAGGTTCGGCGACGACCCCGCCACTCTCGGCCTGTTCCTCACCGCGATCGCCGTCGGCGGCGTCGTCGCGTCGCTCTTCTCCGGGACCTTCACCCGGCTCCCCCGCCCCGGTCTCGTGATGGTCGGCGCCTCCGCGGGCTGGGGCGCGGCCCTCGCCCTGTTCGGCCTCGTGCCCGGGGCGTGGGCGGGCCTCGCCTGCCTCGCCCTGGCCGGCGCCGCGGACACCGTCTCCGTCGTCTCGCGGGGCATCGTCGTGCAGACGCACACCCCGAACGAGCTGCTCGGCCGCGTCGGCGGCGCCGAGGGCATCATCGGGCAGGCGGGGCCCGACATCGGCAACCTGCGCGCGGGCCTCGTCGCCGACGCGACCTCGGGGGCCGTCGCCCTCGTCAGCGGCGGGCTGCTCTGCCTCGGCGCGGTCGCCGCGGTGGCGCTCACCACGGCCGACCTGCGCAGGGCGGCGGCGCCGCACGTCGCCGCGCCGGCCGTCGCCGCGCCGCCCGTCGCATGACGCCTGCCCGGAGCGCGGGGGTACGGGCGCGGCGGTACGGGCCCGGCGGTAGGGGCGCGGCGTCCTCCGCCCCGGACAGCCACTACCGGCCAACCTGGCGTGCCGTCAACCCCGGCGAGCCGCCAACCTGTCGAGGCATTGTGCAGACCGGCCACCCGCGGCTGACGCTGCCGCCCCGGACAAGGCAGACTGTCGGTCCGTAGCAGTGAACCGCGAGTGGGCCGCGAGGGGGTAGCCATGGACCGTGCCGGCGGGCCACGCGTACCGGAGCAGCGGGTTGCCGAGCGCCCCGCCCCGGGCCCGGACGACAGCCACAGGCTCCGCTTCAGCGTGCTCGGACCCGTACGCGCCTGGCGCGACGGCGAGCCCCTGCCGCCCGGTTCACCGCAGCAGCGCGCCATGCTCGCCGCCCTCCTGCTGCGCGAGGGCCGCACCGCGACGGCGGCCGAGCTGATCGACGCGCTGTGGGGCGAGGAGCCCCCGGCGCGCGCGCTCGCCGCTGTCCGTACGTACGCCTCACGCCTGCGCAAGGTGCTCGGCCCCGGCGCGCTCCTCAGCGAGGCCGGCGGCTACGCCATGCGCGCCCCCGCGGGTTCGCTGGACATCCAGGTCGCGCAGGACCTCGCGACGCGCGCGGAGAAGGCGCGCGCGGCGGGCGACCGCAGGGGCGCGCGCACGCTGCTGGGGCAGTCGCTCGGGCTGTGGGACGGCGAACCGCTCGCCCACCTGCCGGGGCCCTTCGCCGAGACGCAGCGCGCACGGTTCGAGGAGTGGCGGCTCGGCCTGATCGAGACGCGCCTCGACCTCGACCTGGAGCTCGGCTGCCACGCGGAGGCCGTGTCGGAGCTGACCGCGCTGACGGCCGCGTACCCGCTGCGGGAGCGGCTGCGCGAGCTGCTGATGCTCGCCCTCTACCGCAGCGGCCGCCAGGCGGAGGCGCTCGCCGTCTACACCGACACCCGCAGGCTGCTCGCCGAGGAGCTGGGCGTCGATCCGCGCGCCGAGCTGACGGATCTTCAGCACTCGATCCTCAACGCCGACGAGGAGCTCGCGCGCCCGGTCGCCGAGTCCGCGCCCGACAGGGTGGCGCCGCGCCCGGCCCAGCTGCCCGCGACCGTGCCGGACTTCACGGGCCGCGCGGTCTTCGTGACGGAGCTGAGCGAGAAGCTGGCGCTGGCCGAGAGCTCCGTGATGGCGGTGTCGGCGCTCGCCGGCATCGGTGGCGTCGGCAAGACGACGCTCGCCGTGCACGTGGCGCACGCCGCGCGGCCCCACTTCCCCGACGGCCAGCTGTACACGGACCTCCAGGGGACCTCGAACCCGGCCGCCGACCCGGGGACCGTCCTCGGCTCCTTCCTGCGGGCCCTCGGCACCCCCGACCGCTCGATCCCCGACACCGCGGAGGAACGGGCCGCGCTGTTCCGCTCGACACTCGACGGGCGGCGGGTCCTGGTGCTGCTCGACAACGCGCGCGACGCCGCCCAGGTCCGCCCGCTGCTGCCGGGCACCCCGGGGTGCGCGGCGCTCGTCACAGGGCGGACGCGGATGGTGGACCTCGCCGGGGCGCACCTCGTCGACCTGGACGTGATGTCGCCCGAGGAGGCACTCGAACTCTTCACCAAGATCGTCGGGCCGCAGCGGGTGCGCGCCGAGCGGGAGGCGGCGCTCGACGTCGTCGCCGCCTGCGGGTTCCTGCCCCTGGCCATCCGCATCGCCGCGTCACGGCTCGCCTCGCGGCGTACCTGGACGGTGTCGGTGCTCGCCTCGAAACTCGCCGACGAGCGGCGCAGGCTGGACGAGTTGCAGGCCGGCGACCTCGCGGTGAAGGCGACGTTCGAACTCGGCTACGGCCAGCTCGAGCCCATGCAGGCCCGGGCGTTCCGCCTGCTCGGCCTGGCCGACGGGCCCGACATCTCGCTGCCCGCCGCGGCCTCCGTGCTTGACCTGAGCGTCGAGGTGACGGAGGACCTGCTGGAGACGCTGGTCGACACGTCGCTGCTCGAATCGGCCGCCCCCGGCCGCTACCGCTACCACGACCTCGTGCGGCTCTACGCGCGTGCGTGCGCCGAGCGCGACGAACTGCCCCCGGCCAAGCGCCTGGAGGCGCTCGAACGCCTGCTGGACTTCTACCTGCCGACGGCGGCGCGCGTGTACGGCATGGAACGCCCGGGCGACCGCACCGTCGCGCACCTGGAGTCCGCGGGGCGGCCCGGCCTGTCGTTCGCCGGCCGGGCCCAGGCCCTGGACTGGCTGTTCACGGAGGCCGCCTCGATCCTCGCCTGCGTCCAGCAGTCCCTCGGCCACCCGGCCCTGCTACGGCGCGCGGTGGACCTGCTGCTCGCGGCGAAGGACCTCTCGGAGTCGGGCGCCAACTCGCGTGCGTACGAGGCGGCGACGGTCTCCGCGCGCGACGCCGCGCAGGCGGCGGGCGACGCGCACGCGGAGGGCCGCGCCCGCACCACGCTGACGCAGGTGTACATCAAGTCGGGGCGGTTCGAGGAGGCCGACGAGGAGGCCGGGCGGGCCGCCGTGCTGGTGGACGCCTCGCACGACGACGCGTGGCTGCGCTCCAACCTGGCCAACGAGCGCGGCATCATCGCCTTCTGCCAGGGCCGGTACGCGGACTGCGAGACGTTCAGCCGGGCGGCCATCGAGTCGTTCCGAGCCGACGGCAACAAGCCGGGCGAGGCGAGCGCGCTGTGCAACACGTCACGCGCGCTGGTCGCCCTGGGCCGGACGTCGGAGGCCATCGACATGGTCCGCGCCGGCATGGCGCTCTACGACGCGCTGGGGCTGACGCTGCGGCTCGCGAACGCCCGCTTCGCGCTGGGCATCGCGCTGTCGCACGCGGAGCGCTTCGCGGAGGCGATGGCCGAGTTCCAGCAGGCCGTCGAGGTGTTCGAGGAGAACCGTCAGCGGTTGTGGCTCGGCACGACGTACTTCCGCATCGCGCAGGTGCAGCTCGCCACCGGCAGGCCGGGACAGGCGGCGCAACTCGCCGAACAGGCCCTGGCCACCGGCTTCATCGGCGGGGACTGGATGCGTGCGAACATTCTGACGGACCTCGGCAAGGCGCTGAACGCGCTCTCGCAGCCCGGCCGCGCCCGCGCCTGCTGGCTGGAGGCCCTCAGCTTCTACGAGGCCACCGGAGCGGACCAGGCGGCCGAGGTCCGGCTGCTGCTGGAGCCGCTGGCGGCCTGACGCGGGAGCCGTTCATCGAACGTTTAGCGCCCCCTGGCATGCTCAACGCAACGACAATCCGTCGCACGGGGGAAGGACGGATGGTCAGAGGCGCCCGTCCGGCACCAGACCGGGGGAGGTACCGGGCGGGCGCCGCCCACTCACGCATACACAGGAGCCAGGAGTCATGAGCGAAGCCAAGAAGGACGAGGAAGTCACCCCTCTCGACAGCCACATCCCGGCTCCTCCGGCGGACGGCGGCACCACAGCGCCCGCGACGGGCGCGGAGACGAGCGGCCAGGCCGCCGCCACGGACGGTGACACGCCCATCAAGCCGCTCGACAGCCACATTCCGTAACGGACCGCTCAGCGGGGGCGCGGTCGCGGTCGCGACGGCACGGAGGGGATGCCGTCGCGGTCGCCGCGCACTCGCCTCGTCACATCTCGTCTCGTCTCGTCTCGTTACATCTCGTCACATCTCGTCTCGGCCGGGGAGGGTGCCGGGGGCGCTGGGGAGCGCCTCCGGCACCCGCGGGTCAGCAGGCCGCCCCGGCCCCCACGCGGCCAGAGCGCGCACCCGCGACGGGGCCGGGGCACCCAACGCACGACGGGCAGGGCCCACGCGGCACGACGCGTGGGCCCTGCCCGCTGTGCATGTCGGCCGCGCATGTCAGCGGGCGGCCGGTCCCGTGGCCGTGCCCGTGGCGCGGCCGCCGTTGGCGTGGAAGGACGCGGTGAGGCGCGCGCCGTGCGCCAGGGGGCCGGTGACCCGTACGGTGACGCTCGCCCTGCCGCCCGCGGGGATGCGGGCGGCGACGGGCACGGGGAACGCGTTCGGGTCGCGGTCCGCGGTCCGCACCGCGCCGTGCTGGGACCGCAGCCCGTCGAGCCGGACGTCGTTCGCGGGCCCCGACCCGTGGTTGGCGATCTCGATCACCCAGGTGGTGGTCCCGCGGGCGCTCCCCCGCGCGGTGACGCGCCCGGTCAGGCGGGCGGGCCTCGCGGGCTCGCCGCCGTCGGTCTCCAGGACGATCGTGTCCCAGCCGAAGCCACGGGACGTCGGCTCGACGGCGAGCGTGTGGAGCCCGGCGGGCGGCGCGTTGGTGAAGGAGATGGTGTTGTCACCCTCGACGAGCATCGAGCCGGGGAACGTCAGCACGGCGAGGCGCGGGTAGCCGCTGCGGTCCGCCTGGCGGCCGATGGTGGAGTCGTTGTGGGCGGGCAGGGCGCCCGCGATGCCGGCGGACGTGCCGTTGACCGTGACGGCCGGTGGCGTGCCCTGCTGCATGGACGAGGAGACCGTCAGGTACGCGGTGCCGTCGGGCACGCGGTCGAGGGGGAAGCGGATGGTCCATGTGCCGGTGTTCGGGTGCGCGTAGTACCAGTCCTCGGGCTCCCAGCTCTCGCCGATGGTGAACGTCAGGTCGCCCGGTATGCGCGACGGCTTCTCGAACGCCCTCGGGGACGGCCGCGCGGGCGACTTGGTCGCGAGCGCGTACTCGCCGCCGGTCCGGTCGGCGGTGCCCAGCTGCCACAGGAACGTGGAGCGCTGGACGGGTGTCCAGGTGATGGCCGGCAGCCTGTGGTGGCGGCCGCCGA
The DNA here is from genome assembly GCF_017813245.1 of Streptomyces montanisoli. Taxonomy (GTDB): domain Bacteria; phylum Actinomycetota; class Actinomycetes; order Streptomycetales; family Streptomycetaceae; genus Streptomyces; species Streptomyces montanisoli. Next base: position 1,378 of record NZ_JAGIQL010000225.1, on the reverse strand, counting down.
AGCGCAGGCCCGTCCTCTTGTACTGGTCGGTGACGGAGCCGTCGGCCGCGAAGACGTACAGGGTGTAGGTGCCGGGGGTAGTGGTGCCGGGCTGCCACGCGGGCGGCACGCCCGGGATGGTGAAGGCGCCGTCGTCGTCGGTCCGCACGAAGTAGGTGGGCTCGTGGATGGTGTAGACGTCGTCGACGTCCTGGGTGCTGAGCAGGACCCACAGGTTCGCCGGTGATCTGCCGTCGGTGAGGCGGACACGGCCGGAGACGGTGGTGCGCCGCGCGGGCGCGGGGTGGAGTGCGTCGTGCATCCAGGCGCTGCCCCCGCGGTTCTCGGCGATCTCGCCGCGCGCGGTCTCGGCGGCCGCCGCGATCATCGCGTCCGGGTCGTCGGGGTCGCCGGTGGTGATGAAGGTGAACCAGGGGCCGTAGAGCCTGCGGTAGCCGGCGTCGAGGGCGTAGCCGGGCAGCCCGTAGTGGTTCGGGCTGAAGTAGTTGAGGATGAGGGCGTCCTGGTGGATGGCGAGGTCCTGGCGCTGCGGGCCCACACCGTAGAAGCCGGCGAGCGTCTGGTCGGAGACGCCGCACAGCGGAGTGAACCAGGCGCCGAAGCCGTTGCCGTAGTGCCCGAACATCGGGTTCTGGTAGTGGTAGAGGCTCCAGTTGTACTTGGTGTAGACGTAACCGGCGGGCAGGCCGCCCGCGTTGCTGCCGGGCGACGGCAGGTCCGGGTTGTTGACGCCGTCGATCTGCCAGGTCTCGTCGGACACCTTCGTCTGGGTGGCGAGGTAGGCGTAGGTCGGCTGCTGCCCCTTGCCGCGCTCCCAGTTGAAGCAGTGGTCGAGGACGGCGCGGTCCCAGCGGGTGTTCATGCGCACCTCGCTGATCGAGGTCGCCGCCGTGGCCGTGAGGATGTCGTACCCGTACAGGCCGCGCTTGCCCGCCCGCATGATCAGGTGGTGTTCGTGGCGCAGCGGGACGCTTGTGACGTCGGCGAACGCGATCTCGACGAGGTCGTCCTCGATCCGCAGCACCTTCACCTGGCCGCAGACGAGGCGGGACTTGCCGCCGGCGGCGTCGACGTAGAAGGAGTGCTGCCGGTCGGGGTCGCGCGGGTCGACGCCGTTGAGGTTGTGGGCGAGCTCCCTGCCGTCGACGACGACGGAGGTGGCGGTGACGGACACGTCGTCCCAGCCGGTGACGACACCGTTGTGCGCGTCGTCGCGGCCGAAGGTGAACCGCACGAGACCGTTGTCGAGGACGATCTCGGCCACCTCGGTGGGGAAGGCGTAGGTGCCGGTGCGTGCGGGCTTGCCGTCGAGGAGGACGCGCACGGCATGGCCGTGGCCGCCGCTCGCGCCGGGTGCGGCTTCGTGCGCGGCCCGGGC
>NZ_JAGIQL010000224.1 GCF_017813245.1 Streptomyces montanisoli | reverse complement strand
CCCCCCCCCCCCCCCCCCCCCCCCCCCCCCCCTTTCTTCATGCAGAGGGCGGCATACGTGGTACATCGGTGTCTGGAGTCCAGTCGTGTGCTCCTCCGATCTGCGCATGTCGAGGTCTCCGTCCAACGGGCGGAGCGCGAACGCGTCGCGGCGGAGGCAGCCAAAGCGGACCGGGAGGAGCGGCTGGCGCGCGAGCGCGGCAGCGGCCGCGACCTCAAGGCCGAGCTGGACAAGCTCACCGACTCCGTGCACCGGGGCGAGGTGCTCGGCGCGGAGAAGCGCATGCGCATCGAGCAACTGGAGACCAAGGCGCTCGAGGAACTCGGCGTCGAGCCGGCCGGACTCGTCACCGAGTACGGGCCCGATCAGCCCGTGCCCCCGTCGCCCGCGGCGGAGGGCGAGACGCTGCCCGAGGACCCCGAGCACCCGCGCAACAGGCCGAGGCCCTTTGCGCGCGGCGAGCAGGAGAAGCGCCTCAGGGCGGCGGAACGCGCCTACCAGCAGCTCGGCAAGGTCAACCCGCTCGCCCTCGAGGAGTTCGCGGCGCTCGAGGAGCGGCACAACTTCCTCTCCGAGCAGCTGGAGGACCTGAAGAAGACCAGGGCCGACCTGCTCCAGGTGGTCAAGGAGGTCGACGAGCGCGTCGAGCAGGTGTTCACGGAGGCCTACCGGGACACCGCCCGCGAGTTCGAGGGCGTCTTCTCCCGGCTCTTCCCGGGCGGCGAGGGCAGGCTGCTGCTCACCGACCCGGAGAACATGCTCACCACCGGCGTCGACGTGGAGGCGAGACCGCCGGGCAAGAAGGTCAAGCGGCTCTCCCTGCTCTCCGGCGGCGAGCGGTCGCTCACGGCCGTCGCGCTCCTCGTGTCGATCTTCAAGGCGCGCCCCAGCCCCTTCTACGTGATGGACGAGGTCGAGGCGGCCCTCGACGACACCAACCTCCAGCGGCTGATCCGGATCATGCAGGAGCTCCAGGAGAGCTCGCAGCTCATCGTGATCACGCACCAGAAGCGGACGATGGAGGTGGCGGACGCGCTCTACGGTGTCTCGATGCAGGGAGACGGCGTCTCGAAGGTCATCAGCCAGCGGCTGCACTGACTGTCCGTGCGGGCCGTCGGGGAGCCCGGCGGTGTCCGAGGACCGTGGCCGTCGGCCCGATACTGGAATGGTTGCGACTCCGCTCCCCTCCTGAAGGAGGGTGCTTCCGACCCGGAGGTTGCGGTCCAGCCCGAACCGGTCCCTTGCGGGACGAGAGAAATGCACACGACCCCTCGCTAGGAGACTGATGGAACTCGTCATCCTTGTTGTCGTCATCGCCGTCGTCGTCATCGGCGGCCTCAGCGGGCTCGTGGTCGGCCAGAGCCGCAGGAAGAAGAAGCTGCCGCCACCCCCGCCCGCCGCGCCCACCATCACGGCCCCGCCGGCCGAGCCGCACGTCGGCGACGAGGCCGAGACCCCGCGGGACGAGGAGCGCCGCACCATCGAGGAGGTCGGCCTCCCCGGCAAGGAGGACGCGGCCGAGTCCCCGGTCGCCGTCGAGGACCCGGTCGTCGGGCTCGCCCCGGCCCCGGAGATCGAGGTGCCCGAGCCGACCGCGGGCCGCCTCGTGCGGCTGCGCACGCGCCTCGCGCGCTCGCAGAACTCGCTCGGCAAGGGGCTGCTCACGCTCCTGTCGCGCGAGCACCTCGACGAGGACACCTGGGAGGAGATCGAGGACACGCTGCTGACCGCCGACGTCGGCGTGCAGCCCACCCAGGAGCTGGTGGAGCGGCTGCGCGAGCGCGTCCGCGTCCTCGGCACGCGCACCCCAGAGGAGCTGCGCACCCTGCTGCGCGAGGAGCTGGTCACGCTCGTCGGCGCCGACCTCGAACGCGAGGTGCGCACCGAGAGCGGCCTCGACACCCCGGCCGTCGTGATGGTCGTCGGCGTCAACGGCACCGGCAAGACCACCACGACGGGCAAGCTGGCCCGGGTCCTGGTCGCCGACGGCAGGTCGGTCGTGCTGGGCGCCGCCGACACGTTCCGCGCCGCCGCCGCCGACCAGCTGCAGACATGGGGCGAGCGCGTCGGCGCCAGGACCGTGCGGGGGCCCGAGGGCGGTGACCCCGCGTCGGTCGCGTTCGACGCGGTCAAGGAGGGGATCGTGGAGGGCGCCGACGTCGTCCTCATCGACACCGCCGGCCGCCTGCACACCAAGACCGGCCTGATGGACGAGCTGGGCAAGGTGAAGCGGGTCGTCGAGAAGCACGGGCCGCTGGACGAGGTCCTGCTCGTGCTCGACGCCACGACGGGGCAGAACGGCCTGGTGCAGGCCCGGGTGTTCGCCGAGGTCGTGGACATCACCGGCATCGTGCTGACGAAGCTCGACGGCACGGCGAAGGGCGGCATCGTGGTGGCCGTCCAGCGTGAGCTGGGCGTGCCCGTGAAGCTCGTGGGCCTGGGGGAGGGCGCCGACGACCTGGCGCCCTTCGAGCCCGAGGCGTTCGTCGACGCCCTGATCGGCGAGTGACGGCGCGCGGAGAGTGAGCCTCACCGGACGGTGAGGCGGAGGGCGGGCGGCCGGGAGGCTGCCCGCCCTCCGCGCGTCCGTGCCGTCGTACGGCGCGTGCGGTTGCCGGGGCGCGCGCGGCCGGTGGGGGCGTGCGCCCGGTCAGCCGCTCCTGCGCGAGCGGCAGCGGCCCACGCGGTGGCAGATGTACGCGAGCGTCCCCAGCAGCAGGCGCGCGGGTGGCACGGCCGCGGTGTCGGGCGACGGCGGACGCAGCCAGCGGACCGGCCCGAGCGTCCCCATCGAGGAGGGCGGCGCCACGATGTGCGTGCCGGGGCCCATGCCCGCCAGGTCGAGGTCGGCGTCGTCCCAGCCCATGCGGTAGAGGAGGGCCGGCAGTTCGGCCGCGGCCCCCGGCGCCACGAAGAAGTACGCGCGCCCCGTCGGTGTCGCGAGCACCGGGCCGAGCGGCAGCCCCATGCGCTCCAGGCGGGCGAGCGCGTGCACCCCGGCGCCGAGCGCCACGTCGATCACGTCGAACCCGCGCCCGACGGGCAGCAGCACCGAGGCGCCGGGCACCTCGGACCAGGCGCGCGTGACCTCGTCGAGCGTCGCGCCCGCGCCGACGCCGGGGAAGAAGCCGAGCGGGTGCGCGCCGGGGGCGGCGCAGTCCGCGTCACCGCAGGAGCAGGCGCCCGCGGGGGAGGCGCGCACGCCCGCCGTCACGTCCCAGCCCCACAGACCCGTGTACTCGGCGGCCGCCGTGCACTCCGTGGCGCGACCGCGGCGGCGCGACGCCGACCGCAACTCCCGGATGTCCCGGATACCGCCGATGGTGAAGCCCATGCCCCCTCCAACGGGTCGAGCGCGCCAGTGGTTACGAATCGAAGTCTGCCCGTGACACTCCGTCGTCGACGGGGGGCCGGTGCGGGCGTGAGGGAGCAATGGGGGTGGTGCGGCCCGATTCGTACGCCCCGGCGCACTCCACTCGCATCGTCCCTGACCGCCGCCTGTCAAGTGAATCGCGTTCCGTGTGCCGCGAGTTCATTCGAAGGGGTGGCGAATGGTGGCGTTTGTGGAATCCCCTAGCTGGAGGCGTGATCGTAGGATTACTTTCGGTGCACGAGCCGGGGAGGTGAAGCGCTCCCGCGGGTATGCCGGAGGCACTTCGGGTATCTGTTCGACGGGTGAAATCGGCGGACGGGCGCCCGCGGGGCACGGCATTCTTGCAGGGGCTCGATTCTTGCAGGGCTCGCGCGGGGTATCGAGCGGATGGGGGCGTTCCAGGTGAGCGGCAGCGGCGCAGACGAGTCGGGCACGGGCAAGCGCCCGAACGAGCCCCTCGGATCGTGGTTCGCGCGCAGCGGCCTGTCCAAGGGCGAACTCGCGCGCCAGGTCAACCGCAGGGCGCGCCAGATGGGCGCCCATCACATCAGCACCGACACCTCCCGCGTGCGGCGCTGGCTCGACGGCGAGCAGCCGCGCGAACCCATCCCGCGGATCCTGTCCGAGCTGTTCTCCGAGCGCTTCGGCTCCGTCGTCGCCGTCGAGGACCTTGGCCTGCGCTCCGCCCACCAGTCGCCCTCGGACGCCGGCGTCGACCTGCCCTGGGCGGGGCCCCAGACCGTCGCCATGCTCAGCGACTTCTCCCGCAGCGACCTCATGCTGGCACGCCGCGGCTTCCTCGGCTCCTCGCTGGCGCTCGCCGCGGGCCCCGCCCTCGTCGAGCCCATGCAGCGCTGGCTCGTGCCGACGCCGGGCGGCGGCGAGGCCCCCGGGTCCGGCCGGGCCGCGTCCGCCGCGCGCCGCGCGCCGCGCCTGTCGGGCCCCGAGCTCGAGCTCCTCGAGTCGACGACGGCCATGTTCCGCCTCTGGGACGCGCAGTGCGGCGGCGGGCTGCGCCGCAAGGCCGTCGTCGGCCAGCTCCACGAGGTCACCGACCTGCTCCAGGAGCCGCTGCCCGCGGCCGTGTCGCACCGCCTGTTCACCTGCGCCGCCGAACTGGCCGAGCTGGCCGGCTGGATGAGCTACGACGTCGGCCTCCAGCCCAACGCCCAGAAGTACTTCGTGCTCGCGCTGCACGCCGCCAAGGAGGCGGGCGACCGCCCGCTCGGCTCGTACATCCTCTCCTCGATGAGCCGGCAGATGATCCACCTCGGCCGCCCCGACGACGCCCTGGAACTCATCCACCTCGCCCAGTACGGCAGCCGCGACTGCGCCACTGCGCGCACGCAGGCCATGCTGTACGCGATGGAGGCGCGCGCGTACGCGGGCATGGGCAAGCCGAGCAAGTGCAAGCGCGCCGTCAGGATGGCGGAGGACTCGTTCGCCGACGCGGGCCTCGACGGGGAGCCGGAACCCGACTGGATCCGCTTCTTCAGCGAGGCCGAACTCCACGCGGAGAACGCACACTCCTACCGCGACCTCGCCTTCGTGGCGGGCCGCAGCCCCACGTACGCGTCGCTCGCGGAGCCCGTCATGGAGCGCGCGGTCGCGCTCTTCCGCGAGGACGAGGACCACCAGCGGTCCTACGCGCTCAACCTCATCGGCATGGCCAGCGTCCACCTGCTCAAACGCGAGCCGGAGCGCATGGCGCGCCCGGCCGCGCAGGCCCTGGAGATCGCCCGCAAGGTGCGCTCGGAGCGCGTCAACACCCGGCTGCGCAAGACCGTGGACATCGCGGTCAGGGACTTCCCCGACGTTCCCGAGGTGGCACAGCTCGGCGAACTCCTCGGCCCCCGCTTCCCCGAACCGGCGGAAGCGGTCTGATACCCCGGCCGCGGCGCTCTCCCCGTAGCGCCCGACACGGCTCCCCCGCCGACAGGACAGCAGGGTGACGCCGCGGCCGGTCCCTGGAAAGCCGGTGCCTCCACCCCGCCCGTTCACCTCGCCGTAACACGCCGCGCCCCTTCGTCACCGCGCCGAAACACGGCACACGCCCGTCGGAAACGGGCCCGGGCGAGCCTACTGGGCACAGTCGGCCCGAACCGGACACCGGGCAGGGCCGATCCGACCGACGGAGGGGACGCCGGCCTTGAACGGTGCAGACACCGCGTTCGTCCTGATCAGTGCCGCGCTCGTCATGCTGATGACACCGGGCCTCGCCTTCTTCTACGGCGGCATGGTGCGCGTGAAGAGCGCCCTGAACATGCTGATGATGTCCATGATCTCGCTGGCCGTCGTCAGCGTGCTGTGGGTGCTGTACGGCTACACGATGGCGTTCGGCGACGACCTCGGCGCGGGGCTGCTCGGCGGCTTCGGCCACGCCGGCTTCCACGGCATCACGCCGCAGACGCTGACCGGCAAGGGCGGCATCCCCGTGCTCGCCTTCGCCTTCTTCCAGCTGATGTTCGCCGTCATCACCCCGGCCCTGATGAGCGGGGCGCTCGCCGACCGCGTCAAGTTCACCGCCTGGACGCTCTACATTGCGCTGTGGGTCACGTGCGTCTACTTCCCCGTGGCGCACTGGGTCTGGCAGTCGGGCGGCTGGCTCTACAAGCTGGGCGTGATCGACTTCGCCGGCGGCACGGCCGTCCACATCAACGCGGGCATCGGCGGCCTCGCCGCGGTGCTCGTGGTGGGCAGGCGCATCGGGTTCAAGAAGGATCCGATGCGGCCGCACAGCCTGCCCCTCGTGGTGCTCGGCGCCGCGCTCCTGTGGTTCGGCTGGTTCGGCTTCAACGCCGGGTCCGCGCTCGCCGCCGACGGCGCCGCGGCCAACATGGCCTTCAACACCCAGATCGCCGCGGCGGCGGCGATGATCGGCTGGCTCGCCTACGAGCGGCTCAGGCACGGGGCGTTCACGACACTCGGCGCGGCGTCCGGCGCCGTCGCCGGCCTCGTCGCCATCACGCCGTCGGGCGCGGCCGTGAACGCCTGGGGCGCGCTGCTGATCGGCGTCGCCGCGGGTGCCGTCTGCTCCTGGGCCGTCAGCCTCAAGTTCAGGCTGGGCTTCGACGACTCGCTCGACGTCGTCGGCGTGCACCTCGTCGGCGGGGTGATCGGCACGCTCCTCGTGGGCGTGCTCGCCACCGGCGGCGTCGGCGGCCTCGCCCAGCTGGGCAAGCAGGCCGTGGGGGCCTTCTCCGTCATGGCCTACTCGTTCGCGGTCTCCTGGCTGCTCGCGAAGCTCGTCGACAAGGTGATCGGCTTCAGGGCCGGTGAGGACGAGGAGGTCGGCGGCCTCGACATGTCCGTGCACGCGGAGTCCGCCTACGACTTCAGCGGCGTCGGCTCCGCGGCCGCCCGTAGTAGCGTGCCCGCGGCCGGCGCGGGTACCCACCCGCCGACGCCGCCGGCGACCAACCGGAAGGTGGACGCGTGAAGCTCATCACCGCCGTCGTGAAGCCGCACAGGCTCGACGAGGTCAAGGAGGCACTGCAGGCGTTCGGCGTGCAGGGCCTCACCGTCACCGAGGCCAGCGGGTACGGACGCCAGCGCGGCCACACCGAGGTCTACCGGGGCGCCGAGTACACCGTGGACCTCGTACCCAAGGTCCGCGTCGAGGTCCTCGTCGAGGACGAGGACGCCGAGCAGATCGTCGACGTCGTCGTGAAGGCGGCACGTACCGGCAAGATCGGGGACGGCAAGGTCTGGACCGTGCACGTCGAGAGCGCCGTACGGGTGCGCACCGGCGAACGCGGGCCCGATGCCCTCTGAGGAACGGGCCACGGGGGAGGCCCGGGACGGGGGCACTGGGTGGGGCGACGGCACCCGGCGGGGCGACGGCACCGGGCGGGAAGACGGCATCGGGCGGGGCGACGGCGGCTACGCGGCCGCCCGGCTGAGCCTCCTGACGGACGGGCAGCGGCCGGGCCCGCAGCGCCGTGCGGCCCTCGCCGCGATCACCGACGACTGGCTCGCGCCCCTGTTCGCACGGGCCGCCCGCGACACCGGCGTGCGGGACGCCGCCCTCGTCGCCGTCGGCGGCTACGGGCGCGGCGAGCTCTCCCCGCACAGCGACCTCGACCTGCTCCTGCTGCACGACGGCGCACCGTCCACTGCCGTCGCCGCGCTCGCCGAACGCCTCTGGTACCCCGTCTGGGACCTCGGCGTCGCGCTCGACCACTCCGTCCGCACCCCCGCGGAGGCCCGCAAGGCGGCCGCCGGCGACCTCAGGGTCCACCTCGGGCTCCTAGACGCCAGGCCCGTCGCGGGCGACAGCGGCCTCGTCGCGGCCCTGCGCACGACCGTCCTGTCCGACTGGCGCGCGGGCGCGGCCAGGCGCCTGCCTGAGCTGGCCGAGCTGTGCGCGACGCGCGCGCGGCGTCACGGAGAGCTCCAGTTCCTGCTCGAAGGCGACCTCAAGGAGGCACGCGGCGGGCTGCGTGACGCCACCGCCCTGCGCGCCGTCGCGGCGTCCTGGCTCGCCGACGCGCCCCGCGAAGGGCTCGCCGCGGCCCGCGCCCGGCTCCTCGACGTACGCGACGCCCTCCACCTCACCACGGGGCGCGCCACCGACCGGCTCGCCCTCCAGGAACAGGACGCCGTCGCGCAACGCCTCGGCGAGGCGGACGCGGACGCCCTGCTGCGCCAGGTCTACGAGGCCGCACGCACCGTCTCGTACGCCTCTGACGTCACCTGGCGCGAGGTCGACCGCGTGCTGCGCGCACGTGCGGCCGGGCCTCGGCTGCGCGCGCTGCTCGGCGCCGGCAGGGGGCGGGCGGCCGAGCGGGTGCCGCTCGCCGACGGCGTCGTCGAGCAGGAGGGCGAGGCCGTGCAGGTCGGAAGAGTACACGGAGGACACGCCGGCACCCACGTATCGCGCATGCCGTCGTCTACCTCTGAGGAGGGGGGGGGGGGGGGGGGGGGGGGCGGGGGGGGG
>NZ_JAGIQL010000223.1 GCF_017813245.1 Streptomyces montanisoli | reverse complement strand
GCCCGGGGACGCGACCCCGGGGCGGGCCCCCGGGCCATCGACGGGCCGCACGTGCGCGGCGGCCCGAGGTTCCGGGTGGCGTCGCCCCGCGGAGCCCGTACGCCTTGAGCCCGGGACTGGGCCTGGGCCTGGGCCTGCCGGGACGGACACGGGCCGCAGCCGCGGGGCGGGACCGCGGACGGGTGCGGCGGGGGTCGGGGGCCTCCCGGCGCGCCCGGTAGAGTGGCCCGGTCCCCCGCCGCCCGTCAGGGAAAGTCGCCGTCCGCCCCATGACCACCGCCCGCCGCGTCGCCGCCGCCCTCGCCGCCTCCGCCGTGCTGTGCGGCGTGGCGCTGTCCCCCAGCGCCGCGGGGGCCGCGCCCAAGCCGGCCACCCACGCCTCCGGGCTCTACGGCAGCAAGGACCCCGCCGCCGACGGCGTCAGCCGCCAGTCACTCGCCATGCTCGGCCAGTACGCCGCCGAGGTTCGGCCCGCGAACTCGGCCATCGGCTGGCTCCAGTCACAGCAGTGCGCCGACGGCTCCTTCACCCCTTACCGGCCGCAGCCCGCCGTGCCCTGCACCCCCGCCCAGCCGCGCGACATCAACTCCACGGCGCTCGCGATGCAGGCACTCTCCAGCGTGGGCGGCCAGCACCCGCGGCTGAAGGCCGCGCTCAACTGGCTGCGCACCCAGCAGAACCCGGACGGCGGCTGGGGCGCCACCCCGGGCGCGCCCACCGACACGGCCACGACCTCCGTCGTGATCGGGTCGCTCGCCATGATGGGTGCGAAGCCCAGCTCCGTGAAGTCACCCTTCACCGGCAAGCAGCCGTACGACGCGCTCGTCGCCGCGGCCGTGCCCTGTGCCCCGGCGGGCGGCGCCGACGCGGGCGCCACCGGCGGAGGGGGCGGCTTCGCGGCGAGCCCGCCGTCCCCGGGCCAGCGGCCCGTGGCCGACGCCCACGCGACCGTCAAGGCGCTGCTCGGCGGGATAGGGAAGCGCCAGGTCGCCGCCCCGGTGCAGTCGGGCCCCCCGCCGAAGTGCGACCCGGCGGGCGCCACAGCGCCCGAGGGCGTCGCCCGCAACGGTGCCGCCTACCTCGCGCCGCTGCTCGCCCCCGCGGGCTCGCACCTCGACACGGTCACCGGCACCCCCGATCCGGCCGCCACGGCGGAGGCGGTCGTCGCGATGTGCGCGGCCGGCTACGGCAACAAGGCCGAGGGCGCGCTGCACTGGCTGGAGAAGCACGGCCCCGCATGGGCGCAGAAGACGGGCCCGGCCGCCTACGCGCGCCTGATCTTCGCCGCCCACACGGCAGGCGTCGACCCGGCCGACTTCGGCGGCGTCGACCTCGTCAAGAAGCTCAACGCGACGGGCCCCGCCCCGAAGCCGGTCCCGAAGCCCACACACAGCGGCTCACCGGCCCCGACCCCGAGCCCCACCCCGTCCGAGGCGGCAATGAACCCGGCCGCGATCGCCCCGGCCGCCGACGCCGACAACAGCCCGGTGTTCTCGGGCGCGGTCTGGTGGGTCGCGATCGGCGTGATCGTGCTGATCGCGGCGGGCGTGGTCGTCGTCAACCGCCGCAGCACCCACCCTCACGACTGACCCGCCGGCGAGCGAGCCGCACCCGAGCCCCGGCGGCTCGTCGCATCGGCTCGTCGCCCGAGAAGCGGGCGCCGTCGCAGCGGCGTCACGGCAAGTGGCTCCAGCTGAAGAGTCAGTCGAACAGTGGAGTGTCGGCTTCGTTCCATCCGGCCAGAGGCGGCCACTGCAACGTGATGAGGCGGTTGGGTAGTGGCGTGGACGCCGCGAACGTCAACCACCGTTCTCAGGAAGATCTGGCGAGACTGTACCTGCAGAATGTCGGAGTCGGCGCCGGGTCCGGTCACGACGCCGCGAAGCATCCACTCCGGTCCGCCGCAACCGACGAATCGGACAGCGACCGGCTCATTCCGCATGCGTGTCAAGCGGCTTCGTCGTGCGGGGTGAGGCCGATGGTCAGGTCGGCGCCGAGAGCCTGAGCCAAGCGGCGCAGGAGGGGAAGCGTGGGCACGGTCCCGCCGCCTTCGAAGCGGGAGATCTGCGGCTGCTTCATTCCGCACCGCTCGGCCAGCTCGGCCTGGGACAGCCCGAGCTCGATGCGCCGGTCGTGGACGAGTTGCCCGAGCTCACGGGCGAGCGCGGAAGGTGGGTCCTGCATGGTTCCTCCCCGCCTCAGGCCGCGGGGGCGACGATGGTGACGGTGGGCTCGTCTCCGCCGGCGAGATGCATGTCCACCGTGAGGTCCAGTGCGCGGGCCAGGCGCATGATGACCGCGATGGGCGGCAGCTCGGTGGCCGTCTCGATGCCTTCGATGTCATCGATGTCGACGTGCATGCGCTCCGCTAGGTCGGCCTCGCTCAGGCCCAGCTGCTTACGCCGGTTGTAGACGGCCTTGCCCAACGTCATGGCGAGGCCGGCCTCTTCGTAGACCCGGTCGTACTCGGGGTCAGCGTCCAGGCGTTCGCCCAGCAGCTGGCGGTGGCGACGGGTCCTCCATTCGCTGTGGTTCACCGGTTCTCCTTGAGGTCGCGGCTGTAGAGGTCGTGCTCGGCGGCGGCTTCATGCTCTGCCTCGCACAATCGCTGTGCGGCGTGGGCGCGATCCACTTCGGCCTGCTCGCGCATCTTGGTCTTGCGGAACACGGTGAGCAGCACGACGCGTCGTGTCGCCGGTCCGGCTGGGCGCAACCGGAAACGCGAGCGCCTACAGGCCCCCGCCGAGGATCTGGGCGAGTGTCGCCGCCCGCTCCGCCATCCCCAGTTTCCACGGCGTCCCGTCCTCCTCGGCGATTTCCCGCCACAGAGCCGCGGTAGCCGTCCCGAACTCCCCGAGCACTTCCGGCTCGGCGTCACGACGCGCCAGACTGTGGTGACGGGCAACGTCCGCGCGGTCGCAGAACTCAAGCTGGACATCTTCGGGCTCGCCACCCACATCGACTGGAACGTCGGCGCATACGGCGAGGATGCCGACCTGCGGCCTGCCCTCGTCGATCTCGCGCTCACCCGCTCAGCGATCGCAGCGGCGGACACGGTACTGGTCGGCGACACACCCGCAGATATTGAAGGAGGGCACGCGAACGGCGTGCGGGTCATCGCCGTGGCGACCGGCCGAAGCTCTGCCGTCGAGCTGCGTGAGGCGGGGGCAGACGTCGTTCTTGACGATCTGACCGACACTGATCTGCTGCGCAGGCTGGTCTTCGACCGGAGCTGAGTTGCGTTCGGCGTGAGCGCGCCTGCATCGGCGGCTCGGCAGTGCGGCCCGTGCCGCTCAGCGCGCTGCCGGGTCCGGGTCCGGGTCCGGGCCCGGCTGCCTGCCCGGGTCGTTCGCCGGCTCCGGCGCACGGCCCGCGTCCCGCGGTGGAGGCCCGTCGTCGGGCGCCTCGACGGGACGCGCCGCGATCGCCCGGCTGCTCGGGGGCGGGTCGAGGTTCGGCGCGAGGTCCCCCGACGCCGACGCCGGCGCCGCCGCGGGCAGCAGCCTGCGCGGCCCGCCCAGCAGGTACATGAGGCCGAAGCCGGCCGCGACCACCGTCGCGCCGCCCACCGCGTCCAGCACCCAGTGGTTGGCGGTGGCGATGATCGCGGACACCGTGAACAGCGGGTCAAGCAGCGCCAACAGCTTCATCCACACCTTCGGCGCGAGCACCACCACCGTGACGCCGCACCACAGCGACCAGCCGAAGTGCAGCGACGGCATGGCCGCGTACTGGTTGGTGACCGCCGTCATCGCCCCGTAGCTCGGATGCGCCAGGTCCTGCGGGCCGTGCACGGTGTCGATGAAGCCGAGGCCCGGCATCAGCCTCGGCGGCGCGAGCGGGAAGAACCAGAAGCCGACGAGCGCGAGCACCGTGGCGAAGGAGAGCGAGGAGCGCGCCCACCGGTAGTCGGCCGGGCTGCGCCAGTACAGCACGGCGAGGATCGCCAGCGGAAACGCGAAGTGGAACGTCTCGTAGTAGAAGTCGAGGAAGGCGCGCAACCATCCGACGTGCACGAGCGCATGGTTCGCCCAGTGCTCCACGTCGATGTGGAGGAAGCGTTCAAGGGCGTGCACCGCCCGCCCGTGCGCCTCCGCGGTCGCCGGATCGGCGGAGGCGGCGAGCCTGATGTGCGAGTAGGCGGAGTAGCCGACGCGGATGACGAGCAGCTCGAGCACGAGGTTCGGCCGGCCCCTCAGCCGCCGCCACACGGGCGCCGCGAGCGGGACGCGGCTCAGGCGCGCGGGCACGGGCTGCGCGTAATCGGTCGGCACGGGTCTGTCGAAGTACGGGGACGTGCGCCCCAGGAACGGCACCACGCACGCGGCCGCCAGCGCGGCGAGCAGCGGCACGTTGTCCCGTACGGGCGCGACGAAGGCCATGTTCGGCAGCAGGACCGTGCCGGGCAGCGTCATCACGAGAACGACGACGACGGGCCACACCAGCCGGTCCTTGGCGCGCCTGCCAACGCGGCCCGCGAGCGCGAGGAGGATCCACATCAGCTGGTACTGCCACGCGGTCGGCGACACGGCGACGGCGACACACCCCGTCACGGCCACCGCGAGCAGCAACTGCCCGTCCTTCGCGTACCGCACGGCGCGCCGCAGGCCGATCCACACCACGACGGCGGCCAGCACGGCCGCGAGCACCGTGCCCAGGACGCCGTGCGCGCCGAAGCGGAGCAGCGCGCCGTGCAGGGACTGGTTCGCGAGCCCTGACGCGGACTCGCCGAGGCCGATCCCGGCGAGGTGGTGCACCCAGTACGTGCGCGAGTCCGCGGGCAGCACGGCCCAGGCGAGCGCCGAGCAGCCGATGAAGGTCGCCACGGACGTCACGGCGGCCTTCCTGCGCCCCGTCAGCCACAGCAGCGGCGCGAACAGCAGGACGGCGGGCTGGAGCGCGGCCCCGAGCCCGACGAGGAGCCCGGCGCCGCGCTCGCCGCGCGCGGCGAAGCAGCCGAGCAGGACGAGCAGGACGGGGATGATGCTGGTCTGCCCGAGGTGGAAGCTGTTGCGCACGGGCAGCGAGAGCATCAGCAGGCTGATCGCGACGGGCGCGGCGGGCACCCGCGTACGGCCCGGCAGGGCACGCGCGGCGACCACGCCGACCGCGACGACGAGCAGGAGCGTGCCGAACGTCCAGGCGACGCCCAGCGACTGCTCCGCCGAGCGCGTCAGGGGCTTGAGGACGGCCCCCGCGAACGGCGTGCCGGTGAACGTCGAGCCATGGTCGTAGAGGGAACCCCTCACGTGCAGGACGCCGGTCGGGCCCATCCAGGTCGCCAGGTCGGTGAGGCGGCTGCCCGGCGGCTTGCCGAGCACGGCCGCCACCTGGCGCGCCGCGAGCACGGCGGCCACCAGCCACAGCAGCGCCCGCGCGGCGGCGGGCCCGCCGCTCACTCCTCTCGGCGCCGTATCGCCCCGGACACTTCCCTCCGCGTTCGCCACCTCGCGACGACCTCCCTCTCCCGTCCGAAACCGCCACGGATGCGGCCCCCTGGGGCAAGAGCCTGGCACCTCGCGGGCCGGAATGTAGAGGCAACCCCCTCTTCGGCCGTCTGTCACCCCTGTTTCGCCGCGAAGGGACGAATTGGGCCGGGCTGACGCGGGAGGTTGACGGCGGGGAGGTTGACAGCGGGGAGGTTGACGGCGGGGGCTCGTGCGGGACGACCGAGGCGGGTGACGGGCTCTTGCCCGTCACCCGCCTCCGCGTCACCTTTCCTCGCGCGGGCGCAGCCGCCCGCCGCGCCCTCGGACGGTCAGATCGTCAGAAGGCGCTCCGTCGTCTCGCGGTAGGTGCGCAGGGCGAGGCGCAGCCGCTCGGTCCGGTCGGCGGCGCCGGCGGTGCCGTCCGGGCCGTCCGCCTCCCAGCCGGCCCGCAAGGCGCGCGGGCGCTCGGCGAGCGCGGTGGACAGTCGCTGCGCGGTCTCCTCCAGCACGCTCGCCGCCTCCTCGACCGACCGCCCGGGGTCGTCGACGAAGTGGGTCAGCGCGCCGTGCAGCCGCCGGCCGAACTCCTCGCTCTCCGCGCGGGGGATCAACCGGTCGTCCGCGCCGGGGGACGGGGCAGACGGGGCGGACGAGGCGGACAAGGCGGACGGGGGCGCCGCCGGGGCCGCGGCCCGCCGCGACGTCTCCGCCGTACCGGCGTTCCGGGCGGGCGACGCCCCATCGCGGGCGGCGGGAGCCTCCTCCTCGCGCACGGCGGCGCGGGCGGCCGAGGGATCGGCGGTGGGCGCGATGCCCGCCGCCCCGGTGGCCGGATCGCCCGCGGACGTGGACGGCCCGCTGCCCGACTCGCGCTCCTGGCGGAGTGCGCGCTCGCGGCGTATGGCACGCTCGCGTCCGCCGTAGAGCTCGGCGGTCGTCTTCGCCGGCCCGACGGGCTCGGCGGGCCGGTCGGTCCCGGCGGGCCGGTCGGTGCTGTCGGGCCGGTCGGTTCCGGCGGGGCCAACGTTCCCGGCGGGCTCAGACGCGCGGACGTCGTCCGGCGCATCCTGGGCGCTCAGGCGAGGCGGGCGCGGTTCTCGCGCGGCCTCGGCCTCGGCTTCGTCGTTCTTCCTCCTACCGAACATCAGGCTCCGCTTCCCTTCGGTCGCATGGCGATTTTGTCCTTGCGGCCGGCGCGTGCCGCGGCGCGGCCGCCGTGGCCGCCACCGTCGGCGAGGATCAGCTGCTCGAAGAGCCCGCGCGCGCCGACCATCGCCTCGCGCAGCTCCTCGGTGCGCACGCCGCCATCTACTCCGCCGCCCTCGGTGGCGGCTCGCGCGGCGGCGTGGTGCATCGTGCGGTACCCGCCGACGCGGTGCGCGTGGTGCACCGAGAGGGCGTCGAGCTGTTCGTCGTGCGCCTGCGGGCTGTCCGCGACCGGGTAGCCGCGTTCCGCGGCGAGTTCGGCCACGAGGGCGTCGGCCTGGACGACCGCCTCGTGCGGGGCCTCGACGAACCGCTCCTGCAGCCCCGCCCACCGCGACATGTAGCGCTCGCGCCGCTCGGCGGGCAGGGGCCGCACGCGCAGGCCGCCGTGGCGCTGGACGCGCTCCCTGAGTTCGTGCTCGGCCTCGGTCGCGTCGCCGCCGTGCCGGGCGAGGGCCAAGTCGTACTCGGGGCCGAACCTGCGCCTGAGTCCCGCCTTCCCGCTGCCCCTGCCCCTGCGCGGCCCCGCGTACAGGACCAGGGCGACGACGATCACGCACACCACGATCAGGCCGATGACGATCAGTACTGTGGACATGATGGCCTTTCCTGGTTGCCGGGTCGTCTGCGCCCGGCCATCGTGGCGGATCTTCGCCGCGGTGACCGGCTGTCACCTTCGCTCTGGTTGCCCGTAATCCTGTGAGGAAACGAGATCGTTTCGTGAACGCCCGACGATCAGTACGTGCATCGGTACGCGCATCCGTACGTGGATCAGGCCATGGATCATGACGGTGCCTGATCCACGCGCCTGGTCCGTGCGGTCCGAGTGCGCCGGGACGCGGGACGCCACGCGGTTGCGCCGCGCCTACTACGCGGAGGTCGCGGGGCGCTACTGGCGCAGACCCGCCACCGAGGCCGAGGTCGACGCGGGCGACGCGGACGGCGCCGCCCTCGAACTTGCCCCGCCGCGCGGCCAGTTCGTGGTCGGCAGGTACGGCGGCGAGGCCGCGGCCTGCGGAGGTGTGCGCCTGCTCGACGCGCGCAGGGCGGAGTTGACCCGGGTCTACGTGAGTCCGGCAGCGCGCTCCACCGGCGGTGGCGCGGCGGTGCTCGCCGCGCTCGAAGCGGCCGCCACCGCTCTCGGTGCGGCGCGGCTGGTACTCGACACCCGCCTCGACCTGATCGAGGCGCGCGGGCTCTACGTGAAGCACGGCTTCCGGCGGATCCCGGCGTACAACTCCGGCCCGTACTCCGAGATCTGGTACGGGAAGGACATCGGGACCCGGTAGAAATACCCGCCGTTTGCTCCCCTGGGGCCCCAGTGGCTGCATAATCTGGGGCAGTTCACAAAGGGGAGGGGTTCCACGGTGACGGTGAACGGGCGGTTCTGCCGTGCGTGCGGTACGCCGCGCGTGCCGGGCGGTGGTGCGGGCTGCTCGTGCGCCCCGTACACCGAGCACGAGGCGTCCGCGTCGACAGAGGCGTCCGCGGCCTCCGAGGCGACCGCGTCGACAGAGGCGACCGGAGCTCCCGAGGCGACCGCGGCCCCCGAGGCCTCCGGCGCCGAGGACTTCCACCCGCTGCACATACGCCCGTACGTGACGCTCGACGAGCACGAGCGGCCCGACGCCGCCCCGCGCACGGCCGGTCCGCTGCCGCCGCTCGCGCGCGTGCTCCCGCCGCCGCCCGGCCCCATGCCGCCG
>NZ_JAGIQL010000222.1 GCF_017813245.1 Streptomyces montanisoli | reverse complement strand
CGCGCGGCCCGCCGCCGGGCCCGGCGACCCGGGCCAGGGCGTCCAGGGCACGCAGGGCTTCGCCGCACCGGGCCAGGGCACGCAGGGCTACGGCGCGCCCGCCTATGGCACGCCCGGCGGCGCGCCTGACCACGGCGCGCAGGAGGCGTGGCCCGGCCACCGGGAGGATCCGCCGTCGTGGTCCCCGCCCGGGTACCAGCCGGGCTACGAGCCCGGTCACGGGCAGGAGGAGGACGGCCGATGAGCGCGGCTTCCCCCGCCGCGCCCGGCCCCGACGGGCTCCCGCGCTGCCCCTGGGGGCTGTCCACCGAGGACTACGTGGCGTACCACGACACCGAGTGGGGCCGCCCGGTCCGCGGCGACGACGCGCTGTTCGAGCGGCTCAGCCTGGAGGCGTTCCAGTCCGGCCTGTCCTGGATCACGATCCTGCGCCGCCGCGAGACCTTCCGCGCGGCGTTCGCGGGTTTCGGGATCGCGCGGGTCGCCGCGTTCACGGAGCAGGACCGCGAGCGGCTGCTCGCCGATCCCGGCATCATCCGCAACCGCCTCAAGGTCGACGCCACGCTGGCGAACGCGAAGACGCTGGCCGCGTGGCAGCCGGGCGAGCTCACCGAGCTGATCTGGTCCTACGCGCAGGACCCGGCCGGGCGCCCGCTGCCCGTGACGACGGCGGACGTCCCGGCCGTGACGGCCGAGTCGACGGCGCTGTCCAAGGAGCTGAAGAAGCGCGGCATCCGCTTCGTGGGCCCCACGACGGCCTACGCGCTGATGCAGGCGTGCGGCCTGGTCAACGACCACCTGGCGGGCTGCGCCTTCTCGGACGTCACCGTCGCGCGCTGACGCGGTGCGGGGCTCGGCGACCCAGGGCTCAGCGGCCCAGGTACCGCGGCTTCCGCTTCGCAAGGAAGGCCTCGACGGCCAGCCCGTGGTCCTCGGACGCGCCCGCCCTCGACTGCCCCTCGTCCTCCTTCTCCAGCGCCTCGTCCAGCGAGTGGTCGGTGCCGTACGCGAGCGATTCCTTGATCGCCGCGTACGCCACGGTCGGTCCCTCCGCCAGCGCGCGCGCCACGGCGGCGGCCTCGCCCGCCAGGTCGGCGGCCGGCACGAGGCGGTTGACCATGCCCAGCTCGTACGCCTCCTGCGCCCGCACCGTCCGCGGGAAGAGCAGCAGGTCGGCGGCGCGGCCCTGGCCGATCATGCGCGGCAGCGTCCAGGACAGCCCGGAGTCGGCGGCCAGCGCGACGCCCACGAACGAGGTGTTGAAGCTCGCCGTCTCCGCGACGACCCGGTAGTCGGCGGCCAGCGCGAACCCCATCCCCGCGCCCGCGGCCACGCCGTTCACGCCCGCCACCACGGGCTTCGGCATGGTCGTGATGGCGCGCGCGATGGGGTTGTAGTGCTCGCGCACCGTGCGCATGGTGTCGGTCGACCCCGCCGCCTTGGCCTCGGCGAGCAGCGCGACGTGCTCCTTGAGGTCCTGGCCCACGCAGAAGGCGCGGTCACCCGCGGCGGTCAGCAGCACGGCGCGTACGGCGCTGTCGTCGGCCGCCTCCCGCAGGGAGTCCCTGAGCGCCACCTTCGTCGCCACGTCCAGGGCGTTCATCGCCTCGGGACGGTTGAGGGTGATCGTCGCGAGACCGTCGCGCACCTCGTACAGCACCGTGTCCGCCATGTTCCGGGTCCTTTCGTGGGCTCGTCTTCCCTCGTGCGGGCACCAGCATGACGGACGGCGGGGGCCCGGTGGTGTGCCAGGGCGGCGAAGTATCGCAGGCAGATCGCCGAATTGGGGGGTTTTGCGCGAACGCGTTGCCCAAGCGATGCCGTCCGATGTTGGTCATCGGGTCGTGCGATGCGGGATAATGCGCAGGAAGCATTGTGTTCGATGCCGGTGTCACAGCGCCTGCCACGGGGCCGCCGGCTGCGACGAGCTGGTTTCAGGAAGGGGAACGAGCATGGCGGCCATGAAGCCGCGGACGGGCGACGGCCCGCTCGAGGTGACCAAGGAGGGGCGGGGCATCGTCATGCGGGTTCCGCTCGAAGGCGGTGGTCGGCTTGTGGTCGAGCTGACCCCGGACGAGGCGGACGCTCTCGGCGACGCGCTGAAGAAGGTCGTCGGCTGAGCGGGACGGCCATCGCCACCGTCCCTCGAGCCTTCGCCCCGGGGGTCACCCCGAACGACACCGTCGCTGCCCCGGTACGGACGAAAATGGTCCGTGCCGGGGCAGTACGGCGCCCGGGGCCGATCCGTGCCCCCTCGGGCCGCCCCTGTGGACGCGCCCCTGCAGCCAGGCGCCCTCAGCCCGCTGACGGCCCCCTGCGCACGGCGCACAGCAGGCCGTCGCCCACGGGCAGCAGCGAAGGCAGCAGCTCGTCGCTCTCCCGCACCGCCCGCAGCAGCTCCCTGACCCTGAGCACCTCGGTCGGCTGGACCGCGGAGTCGATCGTGCGGCCCGAGGCGAAGACGCCCTCGAAGCACACAAGCCCCCCAGGTCGCAGCAGGCGCAACGATTCAGCCAGGTACTCCAGCGACTCCAGCCGGTCGCCGTCGCAGAAGACGATGTCGTAGCCGCCGTCGGCGAGCCTCGGCAGCACGTCGAGCGCGTGGCCGGGGATGAAGCGCGCCCTGTTGCCCGTGAAGCCCGCGGCGCGGAACGCCTGCCGGGCGAACTGCTGCCGCTCGGGCTCCACGTCCACCGTGGTCAGCACACCGTCGGGACGCATGCCCCGCAGCAGGTGGATGCCGGAGACGCCGGTGCCCGTGCCGATCTCGGCGACCGCCTTCGCGTCCGCCGTGGCGGCGAGCAGCCGCAGCGCGGCGCCGGTGCCTGGTGACACCGAGCGGAGCCCACTCTCCCTGGCCCGCTCGCGGGCCCAGCGAAGTGGATCGTCCTCGGCGACAAAGGCGTCGGCGAACGCCCAGCTCGTCTGCCGGTTGGCGGTAATGACCCTCTCCTTGTCCCCCGGTGTCGGCGCAACCGTGACTGTATCCGCTGGGGTCGGGAACCCGCCGATGGCACCGGACGTTGAGCGGGGTGAGGGCACGGCGGGGGAATCGGCCCGAATCCAAATTCGCGTAAAGATTCTTATCCGGAGCTAACGGGCGAGGTGGTTATGGTAGGGGCTCTACTGGACACCACCAGAGCCGACAGGGGAGGTGCGGCCGCGACTGTGGATCGGACGGGAGTGCTTCGGCGCTTCCTCGGGTCGGCAGGTGAGCCGAAATCCGTGACCGACACTGCTGACCGTTCCCGCTCCACCGACTCCGCGGTCACCGCGACCTTCGCATCGGATGCGGAGTCGCAGGCGTGGACTCCTCCCACCTGGGAGGAGATCGTCAGCACGCACAGCGGACGCGTCTACCGCCTGGCCTACCGCCTCACGGGCAACCAGCACGACGCGGAGGACCTGACCCAGGAGGTCTTCGTCCGCGTCTTCCGCTCGCTGTCCACGTACACGCCCGGCACGTTCGAGGGCTGGCTCCACCGCATCACGACCAACCTCTTCCTCGACATGGTCCGCCGCAAGCAGCGCATCCGCTTCGACGCGCTCGGCGACGACGCGGCGGAGCGCCTCGCGAGCCGCGAGCCGTCCCCGCAGCAGGCCTTCCACGACACGCACTTCGACGCGGACGTGCAGCAGGCGCTCGACACGCTCGCCCCCGAGTTCCGCGCGGCGGTCGTGCTCTGCGACATCGAGGGCCTGTCGTACGAGGAGATCGCGGCCACGCTCGGCGTGAAGCTCGGCACGGTACGCAGCAGGATCCACCGTGGCCGCTCGCACCTGCGCAAGGCACTCAAGCACCGTTCCCCCGAAGCACGCGCCGAGCACCGCTCCTTCGTGGGGGTGGCGGGCGTCAGCGTGGCCGGGGAGGGCGGAACGGCGTGAGCGGCCCCAGCCCGACACCCTCGGAACACCACCTGGGGGACCGGCTCGCCGCCCTGGTGGACGGCGAGCTCGACCACGACGAGCGCGAGCGCGTACTCGCGCACCTGGCGACGTGCGCCCGCTGCAAGGCCGAGGCGGACTGCCAGCGCAGGCTGAAGAGCGTCTTCGCCGAGGTGGCGCCGCCGCCCCCGTCCGCGGGGCTGCTCGCGCGCCTGCAGAGCCTGCCGGGCGGCGGCTGCACGTCCTCGCACGATGACGACGACAAGCGCGGCCCGTTCGACCGCGGGTTCCTCGGCGGCGGCGGGCAGGGCTCGTTCGGCCACGGCGTGTTCGATGCGCCCGACGCCCACGGCCCGCACATGGACACCTTCCGGTACGCCGGTGCGCACGGCGCCTCCGTCTTCCCGATCCACGAGGTCGGCAAGCGGGAGTCCGAGCGCTCGCCCTGGCGGGCGCGGCGGTTCGCGTTCGCGGCCGCGGGCGCCGTCTCCCTCGCGGCGATCGCGCTCGGCGGCGCTCTCCCCGCCGCGTCCGGCCCCGGCGCACCCGCCCGCAACAACGTCGTACCGCTGCGCGTGGCCGGATCGTCCACGGCCGCGGAGTCCGGCCGCCGCCAGGGCATCGGCGGCGGACCGCTGTCCCGAACGGGCACGTCGGCGCGGGCCGCGGCCGCCCCTGGCACGCTCCAGGCGCGGAACCTGCCGGTGCACGCCGCGCTGTCGTCCCGCACATTCGCGGCTCCGTCCTTCGCGGCGCCGCCCTACGCAGCGCCGTCCGTCCCGAGCCTCGCGTTCGGTGCGCCCGTCTTCCCCGCCGACGCGGTCAACAGCGCCCCGCCGGCGCCCCTCGCGGCCGCCGCGGGCGCACTGCGGACGATGAACGGCTCCATGGCCCCGATCGGCCTTTCGGGCGGGCCCGGCCGGCTGTCCGGGTCCGGCTGACCGCGCCGGGGAGGGTACCGCCGGGACGGTGGGTGCGGGTACCGTGTAACGGCCCGGACCTTGACCCCACCGCGGACCAGGACGGACCCGACCCGTTCCCGCCGGCACGGAGAGCACAAGGAGCTGCTAGGTGTTCAACGACATTGGCCCACTGGAGATCCTCGCTCTCGTGATCCTCGCCGTGATCGTTTTCGGTCCGGACAAGCTGCCGAAGGTCATCCAGGACGGCGCGCGGCTCATCCGCAAGGTCCGCGAGTTCTCGGAGAACGCGAAAGAGGACATCAGGTCGGAGCTGGGCCCCGAGTTCAAGGACTTCGAGTTCGAGGACCTCAACCCGAAGACGTTCGTGCGCAAGCAGATCATGGAGAACGACGACTTCAAGGAGATCCGCAGCAGCCTCGACCTGCGCAAGGAGATCTCCGACGTCGCCGACATGAAGAAGGACTTCGGCGTCGCCGAGATGAAGAAGGAGATGGCCGAGGTCGCGGACGCCGTGCATGGCCGCGACACGGCCGCCGCAGCCGTGCCGATCGCCTCCGCCAACGGCTCCGCGGCCGCCTCCACCACCCCCGACCTGCTCAAAAAGCGCGAGGAGCCGGACGGCGGCGACCACCCGCCGTTCGACGCGGACGCCACCTGAGCCACGCCTGTCCTGCCCCGCGGGGGCGGGGTGGCTATCCTCCAACTGTCCGGCAGGTGTGAGTCCCCGGACCCAGGGCAGATCGAGGAGGCGGGCCGGACCGATGGAGACGACCAGTCAGGCGGCGACCCAGGAGGTCGCTGACGAGGCTGAGGAGCGGGACACGCTGGAGCCGTCGAGACCCGTCGACGGGTACCTCAGGGCAGGCTTCCCCTGGTACGGCCTCGACGCCGCGTACACGGGTCCGCGCAGCCTCATGCAGGCTGTCGCGGCCGCGGACGGCACCGTGCAGCACGGCGCGGTGCGGCACGGCGGGGAGCCCGCGGTCAGGCCCGAGACGATCGCGGTGCCCGCGGCCGCGTCCGCGGGCGGCGACGACAGCGGCGAGGACAGGCAGCGCTTCGTCGTGGTGATCACCGTCGCGGCGAGCCCCGCACGGGGCAGCGGGGACGGCACGGGCCGGCTGGACGCGACGACCGCGTCGTCCGCCGCGTGGCTCGCGGGCTCGGGCCTGCTGTCGTGCACCTGGCCTGGCCAGCTCGACCACACCCTGCGCGACGACTGGCTGACCCAGCAGACGGAGATCGCCTTCGAACTCGCCGACGACCTGGAGAGCCCGGAGTGGGCCGTCCTGTCGCTGCCGGTCGACGGCGTGCCGACGCCGTTCCGCTACCGCGAGTCGGAGTACGGCTGGGTGCTCGCGGGGTCCACCCACGGCGTGCACCTCGGCGCGTACGGGCGCGGCATGAGCGCGTACGGCCTCGGCTTCGCGCGCATCGAGGACATCAGGTCGTACGAGCCCCAGGACCGTGACGCGGCCCAGGCAGAGGCCCAGGCTCAAGAGGCCGAGGCCCCGGACGCCCAGGCCCAGGACGCCCAGGTCTAGGCGAGGTCTGGGCGACGGCACCACGCCGGCGGGGCGGTGGGTTCGGCCCGCCCCGCGGCATGCCACGCCGCACGCCTGCCGCTGCCTGCCGTCGCGTCAGAACTTGTTGCGCGGCGTGATGCCCAGGGACAGGCCGGACAACCCGCGCTTGCGCTCGCCCAGGCGGTCCGCGATGGAGCGCAGCGCCGCGCCCGCCGGGGACTCCGGGGCGGTCAGGACCACGGGCCTGCCGTCGTCGCCGCCCTCGCGCAGCCGCACGTCGATCGGGATCGCGCCGAGCACCGGCACCTCGGCGCCCGTCGTGCGCGTGAGCCCCTCCGCGACCAGCTTGCCGCCGCCCGTGCCGAACACGTCCAGCATCTCGCCGCAGTGCGGGCACGGCAGCCCCGACATGTTCTCGACGACGCCCACGATCTTCTGGTGCGTCTGCACGGCGATCGAGCCGGCGCGCTCCGCGACCTCCGCCGCCGCCTGCTGGGGCGTGGTGACGACGAGGATCTCCGCGTTCGGCACGAGCTGCGCCACCGAGATGGCGATGTCGCCGGTGCCGGGCGGCAGGTCGAGCAGCAGCACGTCCAGATCGCCCCAGTACACGTCGGCGAGGAACTGCTGCAACGCGCGGTGCAGCATGGGCCCGCGCCACACGACCGGCGCGTTGCCCGGCGTGAACATGCCGATGGAGATGACCTTTACGCCGTTGGCCGACGGCGGCATGATCATGTTCTCGACCTGCGTGGGCCGCCCGTCGGCGCCGAGCATGCGCGGCACGCTGTGCCCGTAGATGTCCGCGTCGACGACGCCGACCTTGAGGCCGTCGGCGGCCATCGCCGCCGCAAGGTTCACCGTCACCGACGACTTGCCGACGCCGCCCTTGCCCGAGGCGACCGCGTACACGCGCGTCAGCGACCCCGGCTGCGCGAACGGCACCTCGCGCTCCGTCTGGCCGCCGCGCAGCGACGCCGCCAGCTCGCGGCGCTGCTCGTCGCTCATCACGTCGAGCTCGACCGAGACCGACGTGACGCCGTCCACCCGCTGCACGGCCTCGGTGACCTCGCGGGTGATGGTGTCGCGCAGCGGGCATCCGGAGACCGTCAGGTACACCGCCACGGCCACCGCGCCGTCGTCCGCGATCTCCACCGATTTGACCATGCCGAGATCGGTGATCGGCCGGTGGATCTCGGGGTCGTTCACCGTCGCAAGCGCGTCGCGCACCGCGTCCTGCGCGGGGACGGTGGTTCCGTACGTGTCGGTAGCCATACCGAGATGGTACGGCGCCGCGCACCCTCTCCGGGAAGCGCCGAGCCGCTGTTGAGACGGCCGTCACGACGGCGCCGTACGAGCCCGCCCAGCGCCAGCCCGCGACCCGCGCGTGACCCGGCCTGGGACCGCTCGTGACCCGCTCAGCGCTCCCGGCCGGTGTGGTCCCTCGCCGCCCCGTTCAGGCGACGGTCCTCGCGCCGCTCCTCGCGCCCGCCGTCACGCCGGTCGTCCAGTTCCCGCACCAGGTCCTCGAGCTCCGACCTGATCCAGTCGCGGGTCGCGACCTCGCCGAGGCCGATCCGCAGCGCCGCGATCTCGCGCGTGAGGTACTCCGTGTCCGCGATCGACCGCTCGTCCTGCTTGCGCTCCTGCTCCCTGGTGACGCGGTCGCGGTCGTCCTGCCTGTTCTGCGCGAGCAGGATCAGCGGCGCCGCGTACGACGCCTGGAGCGAGAGCGTCAGCGTCAGGAAGATGAACGGGTACTGGTCGAACCTCAGCCCGACGGGCGCGGCGATGTTCCACACCACCCACACGATGATGACCAGCGTCATCCAGACGATGAAGCGGCCCGTGCCGAGGAAGCGCGCCACCCGCTCCGAGAGCCGGCCGAAGGCCTCCGGGTCGTACTCGGGCAGCAGCCGGCGCCGCTGCGTCCTCGGCTGGTCGAGCCGCACCCGCGAACGGCCCTCGCCCGGGGCGCGCCGCGGATCGTCGCGCGGGCGCCTGCGTGCCTCG
>NZ_JAGIQL010000221.1 GCF_017813245.1 Streptomyces montanisoli | reverse complement strand
CCGCCCTCGCCCGGCAGTTCGCCGGGGTGCCGCACGGCCGCACGTGCCCCGTGCGGCAACCCGCCGGGCGCGGCGCCGGGCGCCGCGTCCGGCCGGGCCGTCATCGTCGCGCCTTCCGTCCCCGGCACGCTCAGCGCGACCGTCGGCACGTCCGTGCCGGCCTCGCGCGGCGGGACGGCCGTCAGGTCGTAGCCGCAGGCGCCGCAGAACAGGTCGCCGCGCTCGACCGGTTCGCCGCACTCCGGGTTGGGGCAGGGCGAGGGGCCGCTGTCCCGCTGGTGCTCGTGCGCCATCAATCACACCCACGTCCGGGGGCGGAAGCGGTTGGCCCGCTCCACCAGTTCGATCCTCTCCTCGCCGCGCTGGGCGAGCCGGGCGAGTGCCCGGTACGAGCGCTCCAGGGCGAAGCGCAGGCTCCGCTCGTCGAGACGGCTGCCGAGCAGGGTCGTGGCGGCCGCCGCCCGAGAAGCTGCTGTCCGGCCGTCCCGACCCTCGGAGATTACCCAGTCGAGGGCCGTCCCGAGTACTTCGGTCGACAACCGCTGCCCGCGCACCGCGTCGAGGCCGAGCCTGTGCAACGCCTCCACCTGCGCGGCCGCGGCCGCCAGGTCGGGCAGCAGCGGCTCGGAGGCGGCGCGTCGCCGCAGCCGCGCCCGTACGGCGGCGACGCGTGCGGCCGTGTAGTGGATGGACGCCTCGGGCACCGACTCGAGGGCCGCGACGGCTCCGGTCCTGTCGCCCGCGGCGAGCCGGACGCGCGCGAGGCCGAACGCCGCGCTCACATAACTCGGGTCCGTCACCCACACGAGGTGGTAGTACTCCTCCGCGTTGTCGAACTGCCCCAGCACCTCGGCGCACACGCCGAGCGCCAGCTTCGGCGCGGGCTCCCCGGGGAACGCGTCGTAGACCGCGTCGAACGCCATGGCGGCCGACGGGTGGTCGCCGGTGACGAGCCCCACGAGGCCGCGGTACCAGACCACGCGCCACGCGTCCGGGTGGCGGATCTGGAGGTCTTCCAGGGCGGTGGTGGCCGCCGCGGGGGCGCCGTGGTCCAGGTGCGCGCGCACCTCGCGCAGCCGCAACTCCGTTGTCACGCCCGGCTCGTGGCCCTCCGCTGCCCTGAGGGCGGCGATCAGCTCGTCGTACGCGGAGGAGGCGAGCAGCCCCGCGAGGAAGCCCGCGTGGGGGTCGTGCGCGTCGATGCGCGGCACGGGCAGGGCGAGAGCCGCGGCCGGCACGTCGACGGGCAGGAGCCGCAGCGCGGACAACGCGCCCCGCGGGCCCGGGGCAGCGCCGTACGCCTCGGGACTGCGCGGCACGGGCACGCGCGGCGCGGGCACTCCCCTGCCCCGGGCGCCGAGCAGCGAGACGTCGTCCGTCAGGTCGGCGAAGAGGCGGGCCTCCGTGACGCGCACCTCGGGCCCGAACACCGTCGACAACGCGGGCCTCGGCCGTCCCGTGTTGAGGGCGACCACCTCGCGCAGCACGCCCGTCAGCTGCTCCGCCATCTCGTCGGCCGAGGCGAACCTGCGCCCGGGGTCGGGATCCGTCGCGCGCACCAGGAGGCGGTAGAAGGACTCGTACCTGCGGAAGACCTCGATGTGGGCGGGGTCGGGCAGCGAGTCCGCGAACACCGTGGTGTAGCCCTGGAAGTCGAACGTCAGCACCGCGAGCGCCCGCGCCACGGTGTACAGGTCGGACGCGACGGACGGGCCGAGCTCCGCGACCTCGGGCGCCTGGTAGCCGACCGTGCCGTAGGTGGGGGACACGTCGTCGTCCATCCGGCGGACGGCGCCCATGTCGATGAGCTTGAAGCGGTCCTCGCTCTGGATGGCGTTGTCGACCTTGAAGTCGCAGTACAGCAGGTGGCGGCTGTGCAGGTGGCCGAGCGCCTCAAGCGCCTCGATGCCGTAGGCGCACGCCTGCTCGACGGGGAGCGGGTCGCGCCTTCCGGTGTCCGCCTCGCGGCGGTCGTTGGCGATCTGCTTCAGCGACTTGCCGCCGACGTACTCCATGACGATGTAGCCGTCCATGGAGCCGGTGCGCCGGTCGAGGTGCTCGACGAAGTTGTAGATGCGGACGATGTTCGCGTGCTCGATCTCGGCGAGGAAGCGGCGCTCCGACACGGCCGCCGCCATCGCGTCCGCGTCGCCCGTGTCGAGCAGGCCCTTGAGGACGACCCAGCGGCCGTCCACCGCGAGGTCGACGGCCAGGTAGACCCAGCCGAGGCCGCCGTGGGCGAGACACCCGGCAATCTCGTACTGGTCGTGCACCACGTCGCCCTCGCGGAGCTTCGGCACGAAGGAGTAGGGGTGGCCGCACTTGGTGCAGTACCCCTCGGTGCGGCCGGGCCGGCCGCCGCGCGAACGGCCCACCGGCGCACCGCAGTCGGAGCGCGAGCAGAACCGCTTGTGCTCGGGCACCTCGGCGTGGCCCATCACCGCCTCGCGCGGGTCGGGCTTCGGCACGCCGGGGACAAAGACGAGCCCCGCGCCGAGCCTGCCGCGTCCCGAGGTCGACTCCGCGGAGCCGGAGCTGCGCACGGACACCGACCTGGCGGAGGTGGCCACGCCGCGGCCTTGGGAGAGCCGCCCGGAGACGGAGCGCCGCGACGCGGGCGAGCGCGACGGGGCGGTGCGCGACGGCGCCGAGCGCGACGGCGCCGAGCGCGATGCTGAGGAGGAAGGCGAGGTTGACGAGGCCGTCGACGCGCGCCCCTTCCGGCCTGCGGCCAGCCCGGTCGGCGGCGAGGAGATGGCGCCGTCAGGGCCGACGACGGGCGCGAGGCCGCACATGTCGCAGTACAGCTCTCCCCCGCCGACGTCCTCGTACGCGCCCTCGCAGTCCGGGCGTTGACACGGCGCCATGCGCGTGGGGCCCGTCATGCGCCGCTCCCGCGGTCGAGCAGCTCGGCGGCCATCCGCTGGTAGCGCAGCACGGCCTGCTCCGCGACCCGCAGGTCGCAGGGCGCGCTCCACAGCATCCGGCGGGCCGCGTCGTAGCGCTCGGTGAGGAACGGATCCCCCGCGAGGCCGAGACGTGCCACCTTCGCCCGGTACGCGTCGAGCCTGCCGCGCAGCTCGGCGCGTACCGCGAGCGGCGCCGTCACGGCCGTCAACGACTCGCGTGCCCTGAGCAGTTCGTCCTCGGCGTCCCTTTCCAGCGAGTCGAGCAGCGGGGACAGCCGGTGCCACTGCGCGTTCCTGCGGTATCCGGCGGCCGTGGCCAGCCTCTCGTGCAGGACGGCGGAAGGCCCGCTGACGGCCGGCACCTCCGTGGCGGCGATCTTCGCGAGTACCTCGCCGCGCGCCGAGCGCGCCTCGTCGAGCGTGCGGTCGGCGCGCGAGATGACGTCGCGCAGCCGCAGCAGGCGGTCCTCCGCGTCCTTGCGCACCTCGAGTACGGCCTCGATCTCCCGCCGTACGTCCTCGATGGCGCGGGCCGCCCTGTCGTAGCGCCCGGTGTCGGGCGCGCCACCGCCGGGCGCCGAACTGCCGCGCGCCGGGCGCCAGTAGGCGAGCGGGTCGGAGACGACCTCGGCGCGCAGCGTCGCCAGCTCGTCCGTGATGTCGTCGAGGTCGTCGCCCGCCGGGTGCTGGCCGGGCCGCACCCCGGCCGAGTGCGCGAGCGAGCGGGTGCGGCGCAGTTCGGCGGCGAGCAGGTCGATCCTGGCGGGCAGCGCGGACCAGACGGCGTCGGCCGCCACGATCGTGTCGAGCGACGTCGCGTACAGGTCGTTCATCCGCTCCACGAGCTCGGCGAGGGTGAACCGCTCGGCGGGCCTGCCCCCGGCGGCGCCGATCGTGACGGAGGCGCCGCGCAGCCGGTCCGTCAGCGACACCAGGTCGTCCGGCGTGGACCAGCGGCGCCTGGCGCGCAGTTCGAGCGCGGCGTCGAGCGCCTTGGTGTAGGCGTCGTAGTACGTCCACAGCTCGGTGATCGACGCTTCCGTGGCGGCCCAGCGGCTCTTGGTGACGCCGGTGAGCTCGGCGCCTTCGAGCAGCCTGCGCCCGGCGTGGTCCTGGAGCGAGAGCAGCGACGTCTCGATCGCCTCGTGCTCGGCCCGCAGGCGCGCGAGGGCGCGGTCCGCCTCGTCCCGGTCGAACACCGGCCCCGGCGGTGTCCCCGCAGGGTCCGGGAAGGAGCCCGTGGCGCCCATCGATCACCTCTCCGCTGTTGCCGGCACCCGACGCCGTGCCGGCTACCGTCCCCGTGCGCCGCTCCCGCTCATGCCCCGGGCAGGTAGCGCGGCGCGGGCGGGCCCGTCGTCGGCCCGAGTTCGGCCTTCAGCCACTTGTCGTACGACTTCTGCCAGGCGCTGTCGGCCCCTCCTGAACGGTACTGCTCCAGTACGTAGTTGATCCTGGCGACCAGGTCGTCGGCGCCGCGCCTGGCCGCGACACCGTAGTACTCCGTCGTGAACGGCTCCCCCTTCAGCTCCACCGCCGGGTCCTGCGCGGCCTGCGCGGCGGCCAGCGCGTTGTCCGTGATGACCGCGTCGACGAGCCCCAGTTGGAGCCTGACCAGGCAGTCGAGCTGGTTGGGCACGCTGAGGTCGTCGACGTCCACATGATCGGGGTTGTGGCCCACGTTCCGGCTCGCATCCCAGAAATAGGCCCCGTAGGGGTTGTCCTTCTCCAGTTCCTGGACGCCCGTCGAACCCGTGGCGGTGCAGACGCGCTTGTGCGCGAGCGTCCTGTTGTAGCCGGTGATCGTGGAGGAGCGCGGGGCGAGCACCTGCTGGCCCGCCGTGAAGTAGGCGGTGGAGAACTCGGCCTCCTTGAGGCGGTCGCAGGAGATCGTCATCGTCCTGACGACTATGTCGACCGAGCCGTTGGCGAGTTCCGTGGTCCGCTCCTTCGTGGAGACGGGCCGGAAGGTGATGGCGTTCGCGTCGCCGAAGACGCTCTTGGCGATGGCGTGCGCGAGGTCGATGTCGAAGCCTTCGAAGGCATCGGTGGCCGGGTTGAGGTAGCCCCACCGGTAGCTGTTCTGGTCGACGCCGACGATCAGCTTCCGCGCGTCGCCCTCGCGCCGGAGCATCTTGTCGATGGTGGGGCCGCTGCCGCTCGACGGGGGCAGGCTGGCCTCTGCCGGCCGGCCCGTGGACGGGCAGTCGGCCTCCGCGCCCGCGTCCGCCGTCTCGCGCGCGGCGGCCTCGACCCGGTGGACGGGCGGCGCGGCGGACGGGCCCGCTGACCCGGTGCCGTGGTGGGACAGGGGTACGAGGGTGAGCGCGGCGGTCACGGCGCAGGCGGCGCCCATCGCCGTGACGCCTCCCCAGCCGCGCAGCCTGCCGGACGCGTGCCCCATGGCTCCCCCTCTCAGAGGCTGTTGTCTCACCGGTACTCCGAAAGCCTGCGGCCCACGCCGAGGATGGCGCTCACCGCCGCGAGCACCGCGAGCACGGCCGCGCCGAGCCAGAGCCACGCGAGCGCGCCGCGGCCGTTCTTCGCGGAGGCCGTGAACTCGTCCTGTTCGTGCGCGATGGCCGTGGCGAGCGCGGTGTTGACGCGGGCGAACGCCTGCTCGCTCGTCTGCCCGCGGCCGTTGACCTCCTCGCGCGCGCGGGCGAACTCGCCGGCGGCGCTGGCCCTGCTGCCCGCGGCGTGCCGTTCCCGCCACGTCGCGACGGCGTCGATGGCGGCGAGCACGGGCGTGCGGCCCGCGGCGTCGTCCGCGAGCCCGCGGGCGCCTTCGAGGTCGGCCCACAGCTTGGCCGTCTTGGCGCCGAAGTCGACCTCGTACAGGTCCGTCCTGCCGTCGGCGGCCACGACGGAGCCGCGCGAGATCAGCGTCAGGTTCTCGTCGGCGCGCGCCTTGAGCGCGTTGACGCGGGCGTCGTTGAGCACGACCAGCGACTGCTGGCCGTCGCGGTCGGCCCTGTGCAGGCCGATGTCGCCCGCCGTCTGGGCGGCGACGAGCCACAGCAGCACGGCCGTGCAGGCGACGGTCGCGGAGAGCATCCCGCGGTTGAACACCCGGTTCGTCATGCGGTAGTTGCGGTACTGCGCGGCGGCGAGGAGGAGCAGCGCGAGTATGCCGAGCGCGACGGCCGCGCGGGGCCAGGTGCGGGCGCTGCCCGACTCGGCGTTCAGCCGGGCGCTCTGCTCGGTGTAGAGGTCCTCGGCGGCCGGGAGGATGCCGTCCGTGCCGGCCATCCGCTCGTTCGCGTAGCGCAGGTAGGCGCCGCCGAGCGGGAGGTCGCGCCGGTTGGCCGCGCGTGCACGCTCGATGAGGCCGGTGTAGACGGGGAGCCGGCCGTTGATGCGGGCGATGAGCGCGGCCGAGTGGCTGCCGGGCGCCACGTTCTCCGCGAGGCCGGAGAGCAGCGTCGCGGCGCGCGCGATGTCGCCGCGGTACGCGCTCTGCACGTCGGACGGCTCGGTGGGTCCCGCGAGGAAGCCGGTCGCCGCCTGCGTGTCGGCGTCGGCGAGCGCGCCGTACAGGTCGGCGGTGTCCTTGACGGTCTGCCCGCGGCCCACCACGTCGTCAGCCGACGCGTACCGGTCCGAGCCCTGCCACGCGGTGACGGCGCCGAAGACGACCACGGCGAGTGCGAGCGCCGCGCCGATCAGGCGGAGCCTTCCCGGCTCCGTGCGCGCCGCGCGCCGCAGCCGCTCGGCGCCCTCGCGCCACGCCTTCCCGCGGCCCTCGTCCGGCGCGGGCACCGGCGGCGGCCCCTGCGGGCGCGCGGGCACGGGAGCGGGCGAGCGCGTCTCGCGCACGTGCGGCGGATGGGTCACTCGACCTCCCCCCAGGTCGTGACTGGCGCGACGTTCGGCGTCTGCCCGGCGTTGCGTTCGCGGTCTGCCCGGCGTGGCGTTCGCCCTCTGCCCGGCGCCTCGACGCGATCTTGTCCGCCCGGCGTCCGGTGAAGCGTACGGCACCCTCCCGTAGTTGGATACGCCGTCCGGCGCCGGGTGGTTCCCCCGTGCCGTGGCCGCTTACGGCACCTCGATGTGGAGCGTCCGCTACCGGGTGCGGCGCGGTCGATTTCCGGTCACGATCTCGTCACTTCCTTCGGCAAGCGTTTTCTCCCGGCGCTCGTCCTGACAGCATCCTCGAATCGGCGTTCGGGGGAACGCCGCCGAACACCAGGGGAACGCCGGGGGCGCAGGGGGCCTCCGTGCAAGCGGTGCCAGGGGGAGGCTTGACGAGGTTCCTGTTTCTGCGCGTGCGCGCGCACCGGCTGCTGCTCGCGGCCGCGCTGCTCGCGGTGGTGCTGACCACCGTCGTGCTCGCCACGCTCACCGCGTTCGCCGGAGCCATCGGCGACGCGGGCCTCAGGCATGCCCTGAGCTCGGACGACACGGCCGCCGCCTCGCTCGTCATCACGGCGCAGACCCCCGACGCCGGCCGCCGCGCGCTGGACGCGGCCGCGCACCGCGCGGCCTCACGCACGTACGACGGGCTGCCCGTGCGCATGCGGGCGTTCGACGCCTCAGGGCCCTACGGCCTGCCGCGTAGCCTCCAGCCGCCCGACGCGCGCAAGGGCGACCCCGACCTGACGCAACTGGCGGCCCTCGACCGCTCGCGCGTGCGGCTCGTGAGGGGTTCGTGGCCCGCCAAGGGGCAGGCCCTCGACGCGCGGGGCGTCGCCGAGGTCGCCGTGCCCCAGGCGGCGGCCGACCGGCTGAGGCTCGAGCCGGGGCCCACCGTCCTCGCCCTCGCCGACCGGCTGAACGGCGGGCACATCAGGATCCGCGTCACCGGCGTCTACCGCCCCGCCGACACCACCGACCCGTACTGGCAGCTCGACCAGCTCCGTGGCCGCGGTGTGCGCACCGACTCCTTCACGACGTACGGCCCGCTCGTCGCGGACCCAGCGCTGATGGAGAGCGGCAAGGTCTCCCGCGGGGACGTGTCGTGGCTGGCGACCGCCGACTTCTCGCACTTCACCGCCGACCGGACGGGCGCGCTGCGCGCGACGTCCGCGCGCGCCAAGCACTTCGTCGCCGCGGAACCCGTCTTCAAGGGCAGCGTCCTCAGCCGCACGTCCCTGCCCGACCTGCTCGACTCGGCGCGCCGGGCGCTGCTCGTGGCCCGCTCGACGCTGCTGATCGTCGCGCTCCAGCTGGTGCTGCTCGCCGGGTACGCGCTGCTCCTGGTGGCCAGGCTGCTGGCGTCCGACCGCACCGAGGAGACCCGGCTGCTGCTGGCGCGCGGCGGCTCGCGCGGCCGGATCGCCGCGCTGTCCGCTCTGGAGGCGCTGCTGCTCGCGGTGCCCGCCGCGGTCGTCGCGCCGCTCCTCGCGGGGCCGCTCACGCGCATGCTGGGCGGGCAGGGCGCGCTCGCGGGCCTCGGGCTGCGCCTCGACGACCGTCCGACCGGCTCCGTGAGGCTCGCGGGCGGCGCCGCCGCGCT
>NZ_JAGIQL010000220.1 GCF_017813245.1 Streptomyces montanisoli | reverse complement strand
GGATCTGACTCGGCCGTCGTCTCCTCGCCGGGCGACAGGCATGGCATCCCCGCCGTCTCCAGCGCCGCCGCGAGCCGGGGGATGCGCGCGTCGGCCGCGATCAGGCCGATGGACCCCTCGTGCTTGAGCGACTCGCGGCACGCGTCGAGCACCGCCGCGTCCAGGGACGTGTCCGCCTCCACCCGCCGCACCGACAGCGACCCCGGCGACTCGCGCACCGAGCGCACCTCCGCGAGGCCGGGCGAGATCGACGGCAGCAGCCGCGACGCGTACGCGATCACCTCGCGCGGCACGCGGAAGCCCGCCGTCAGCTCCTCCACCAGCGCGTCCGCCTTGCCCAGGTGGCGCAGCGCCTCCGGCCAGCTCGCCGTGGCCCACGGGGTGGTGCCCTGCGCCAGGTCGCCGAGTACCGTGGCCGACCCCGTCGAGCAGCGCCTGCCCACCGCCCGGTACTGCATCGGCGACAGGTCCTGCGCCTCGTCGAGGACGACGTGCCCGAGCGAGTGGGTCCGCGACACGAGATCGCCCGCCTCGTCGATCAGCACGGCGTCCGCCGCCGACCACTTCACCGACCGCACGGAGCGCGCCGGCTTCTCCCACAGGATCGTCCGCTGCTCATCGGGCGTCAGCAGCCCCTCCGCGTGCTCGGCGAGGAACTCCGCGTCCGACAGCAGCCGCAGCACCAGCTTCGCCGGGTCCACGGGCGGCCAGACCGCCTTGACCACGGCCTTCACGGCGGCATTGCGCGCCACCGAGTCCTGGACGCGGTCGTCGGGTGCCTCGCCCGCCCGCTCCATGCGGACGAGGATCGTGTGCGCGATCCGCTGCGGCAGCGCGTCGCGCGCCGCACCGTAGCGGATGTCACGGTCGAGGAGCTCGCGCACGATCTCCTCCAGCTCGTACGCCGGGACGCGCCACCGGCGCGACCCGCGCACCAGCATCAGCGGCTCCACCGGCAGCGTCACGTGCGAGCGGACCGCGCGCCGCAGCACCTCGGCCATCCGCGCGTCACCCTTGACGATCGCCGCCTGCGCCGCGTCCGCGCCGCGCACTTGCACCGCGTCCGACGTGACGAGCGCGTCCACCGTCGACTGCTTGACCTCCAGCTCGCCGAGCGCGGGCAGTACCTGCTCGATGTAGTGCAGGAACGACGCGTTCGGGCCGACGACGAGGGTGCCCGTGCGGGCGAGCCGCTCGCGGTGCGCGTACAGCAGGTACGCCACGCGGTGCAGGCCGACCGCCGTCTTCCCCGTGCCGGGCCCGCCCTGCACGCACACCGTCCCGCCGAGCCCCGAACGCACGATCTCGTCCTGCTCCGGCTGGATCGTCGCGACGATGTCGCGCATCGGGCCGACGCGCGGCCGCTCGATCTCCGCCTGGAGGAGCGCGCTCGTGCGCTCGTCCTCCGCCGGGTCGGACAGGTGCTCGTCCTCGTACGCCGTGAGGTCGCCGCCCGTGTAGCCGAAGCGCCGCCGCAGGCCGACGTCCAGCGGATTCTTCTTGGACGCCTGGTAGAACGGCTGCGAGACGGGCGCGCGCCAGTCGATCACCATCGGGTCGCCGTGCGCGTCGTGCACGTGCCGCCGCCCGATGTAGAACGACTCGCCCTCGCCGCCCTCCGCCTCGTCCGCGCCGACCGCGCGCAGGTAGTCGAGGCGCCCGAAGAACAGCGGCGTGTGCGCGAGGTCGGCGAGCGACTTCACGCGCTCCCTGATCTGCGCGTCGAGGACGGCGGCGTTCACCCAGTTGGCGGTCACGTCGCGAATGTCGAGCGACTCCACCTCCTCCCGCATGGCGCGCAGCGCGGCGCGCGACGCGGCGAGGTGGGCGCGCTCGCGCCCCAGCGGATCGGGCGGGGCGGCGTCCTGCGCGGGCGCGGTGTCGGGTTCAGGGGCGTGCGAGGGCACGGCGGGCCTCCGGTGGCGGGTGCGCGGCAACAGCGGGCGGACGTGCGCACGCCGACGGGCCGCGCTCCGCCCGGCGAGGGGCGGTGCGCGGTCTCCGTACGGAGCGGATCACGTCATGGCGACCGTCCGGTTTCCGTCCGGACGGCGGCACTCCACGAGGGAGGCGGGCAAGAGGCGAGATTCTAGCGACCGCCGCGACGCCGGGCGAACCCTTTTCCGGACGTGAGCCGCGCGCGGACTCACCATGGCTCGGCAGGGCCCACCCGGACTCACCAGGGGACGGTGTCGCCCGAGCGGTCCAGGTACGCGAGGCCCGGCGTGCCCGCCCGCGACAGCAGGACGTCCACCAGCAGCGGCGTGCTCTCCTCGACGGTGTAGGGCGCCTCGGGACCGCCGCCGTCGGTGCGGATCCAGCCCGGCGCCAGCAGGACGAGCGCGCGCAGCGTACCGGCCTGCCGGGCCGCGAAGCCGCGCATGAACATGTTCAGGGCCGCCTTGCTCCCCCGGTAGACCTCGCGGCCCCCGGCCGTGTTGTTCGTGATGCTGCCCTCCCCCGAAGACAGCACCGCGATGAGACCGGTGGGGGACACGAGGTCCTGGAGTGCCTCGATGACGCGCATCGGGCCGAGCGCGTTGGTGGTCATCACCTCGACGAAGTCCTCGGTGGAGATCGCGCCGACCGGTGTCGTCTGGTTGTTCGTGGTGCCCGCCGCGACGAGCAGCAGGTCGATCCCCCGGCCCGCGAGACGCTCGCGCAGGGGCGGCAGGTGCCCGGGCTCGTTGACGTCGAGCCTCTCGACGGTGACGCGGCCGCCGGCCCGGTCCGCGAGGTCGTGCAGGGGTGTCCTCGCGGCGGTGTCGCGGACCGTGCCGACGACGTCCCACCCCCTGTCGAGAAGCTCGGCCGCCATCGCCCGGCCGAGGCCGCGCGAGGCCCCGACGACGAGGGCGGTCGGCGTGCGCCGGCCTTCGGCAGTCGATGACATCAGGCCTCATCTCCGTTCTTTCGCTCTTCCGTACGACGTGTTTCCGTACGACGTGGTGTGCACCGCCGAGTCTGTGCGCCGGGCTGCCGCCGCAGCGAGCCGCGCGGCTCGAAACGTAGGATTCCGTCCATGGCAGTGCTCCCGATGCCCGAATCCGTCACCCTGCACCCCGATGACGTGCGTATCATCCGCGCGCTCCAGGTCGTCCCCCGCGGGTCGTTCGCCTCGATCGCGGCCGCGCTCGGCCTCGCCGAGTCCACCGTCAACCGCCGCTACCGGCGGTTGCGCGCCGACGGCGTCATCCGCGTCGCGGGCCTGGTCAACCCGGGTGCGCTGGGGCAGAGCAGGTGGCTGGTGCGCATCCGCTGCCGCCCCGGCAGCGTCGCCGCGATCGCCGACGCGCTCGCCCGGCGCGACGACGTCAACTGGGTGACCCTGACCGCCGCGGGCAGCGAGGTGACCTGCGCGACCCAGTCACGCACGCGCGAACAGCGCGAGAACCTCCTCGGCAGGCGCCTCCCGCGCACCGCGGCCGTCCTCGACGTCAACGCCTACGCCATGCTCCGGCAGTTCATGGGCGGCCGCGGCCACTACTGGGCCGCCCTGCGGGGCGCGCTGACGCCCGAGGAGGAGGCCGCGCTGGGCAGCGAGGGGCCGCCCTTCGCCGAGTCCCCTGTCGTCGACCGCGACCCCGTGCGCCTCACCGCCGAGGACGAGCGGATCCTCGACGCTCTCGCGGAGGACGGCCGCGCGGGCCTCGCCGCCCTCGCGGCGGCGGCGGACACCACCCCGGGCCGCGTGTCGCGCCGCCTGAACGCCCTGCTGGCGCGCCGCGTCGTCCACCTCGACGTCGAGATCGCCGCGGCCGCCCTCGGCTACCACGCCCGGGCCAACCTGTGGCTGCGCGTGCACCCGTCGGCCGTGAAGGATGTCGGACGCGCGCTCGCGCTCCGGCCCGAGATCGCGTTCGCCGCGGCCGTCTCCGGGCCCTCCAACATCCACGCCGTCGCGCACTGCCGTGACCTGGACGAGCTGTTCGAGTTCACCTCCGACCGCATCGGATCCCTGCCCGGCCTGCAGACGATGGAGGTCTCGCCCGTGCTGCAGCACGTCAAGCAGGCCGGTACGTTGCTGTCGGGCGACCGCCTGGTGGAGCCGCCCCGCGTCCGGGCATGACGTCCCTCTCGCGGGGGAGGACGAGACGGGCCCGCGTGCGCCCCGAGGCGTACGGCGCGCGCCCTCAGGACGTAGCGGGGGCGCGGCGAGGTTCAGACCACGGACCGATGTGCCGAGAATGTCCGAGTTCCATCATGGACGTATGAGCAGCCACACCATCACCCCGCCCCACGGCGCGACCGCCACCGGCGCGGGCGCCGTGCCCCGCCAGAGCTACACCGTCGGCGACGCGATGCGCGCGCTCCAGGTCTTCGTGTCGACCGCGTTCAACGTGGCCGTACTCGGCGAGTACGCGGACGACGCCGGCGTCCAGCGCCGCCAGGTGCCCACGCCGCGAGGTCCGCGCGCCCCACGCGCCCCGCGCGCCTCGCGCGCCCCACGCGAACGGGACGGCGGCGCGGGCTGAGCCCTGGCCGTCGTCTCAGGCGTGCCTCACGCCTCGCCCGCGAGCAGCTCGTCCGCGTCCACGATTCGGTACGCGTAGCCCTGCTCCGCCAGGAAGCGCTGCCGGTGCGCCGCGAAGTCCTGGTCGATCGTGTCGCGCGCGACCACCGAGTAGAACCGCGCCTCGTGTCCGTCCGCCTTCGGCCGCAGCACGCGCCCGAGCCGCTGCGCCTCCTCCTGGCGCGAGCCGAACGTGCCCGACACCTGGATGGCGACCGTGGCCTCCGGCAGGTCGATGGAGAAGTTCGCGACCTTCGAGACGACCAGCACCGAGATCTCGCCCTCGCGGAACTCACCGAAGAGCTTCTCGCGCTGCGCGTTGCTCGTCTCGCCCTTGATCACCGGCGCGCCCAGGTGCTCGCCGAGCTCGTCGAGCTGGTCGATGTACTGGCCGATCACCAGCGTCTGCTCGCCCTTGTGCTTGCGCACCAGCGCCTCGGTCACCCTCTGCTTGGTGTCCGTCGTCGCGCAGAAGCGATACTTCTCGTCGCTCTCGGCCGTCGCGTAGGCCAGCCGCTCGCTGTCGGTCAGATTGACGCGCACCTCGACGCAGTCCGCCGGCGCGATGTAGCCCTGCGCCTCGATCTCCTTCCACGGCGCGTCGAACCGCTTCGGGCCGATCAGCGAGAAGACGTCCGACTCGCGCCCGTCCTCGCGCACCAGCGTCGCGGTCAGCCCGAGCCGCCGCCTGGCCTGAAGATCGGCGGTGAACTTGAAGACCGGCGCCGGCAGCAGGTGCACCTCGTCGTAGACGATCAGGCCCCAGTCACGCGAGTCGAACAGCTCCAGGTGCGGATAGACACCCTTCCTGCGCGTCGTGAGCACCTGGTACGTGGCGATCGTGACGGGCCTGATCTCCTTCCTCGTGCCGCTGTACTCGCCGATCTCGTCCTCGGTCAGCGACGTGCGCCGCACCAGCTCGTGCTTCCACTGGCGCGCCGAGACGGTGTTCGTGACGAGGATCAGCGTCGTCGCCTTGGCCTCCGCCATCGCCCCCGCGCCGACGAGCGTCTTGCCCGCGCCGCAGGGCAGCACGACCACGCCAGAGCCGCCGTGCCAGAAGTTCTCGACCGCCTGCTTCTGGTACGGGCGCAGCGACCAGCCGTCCTCGTCCAGGTCGATGCGGTGCGCCTCGCCGTCCACGTACCCCGCCAGGTCCTCGGCGGGCCAGCCGAGCTTCAGCAGCGTCTGCTTGATCTGGCCGCGCTCCGAGGGGTGCACGGCGACGCTGTCCTCGTCGATGCGGGCGCCGACGAGCGGCTGCACCTTCTTCGAACGCAGGATCTCTTCCAGCACGGGCCGGTCGGTGCTGGTCAGCAGCAGGCCGTGGGTCGGGTGCTTGGTGAGGGTGAGGCGGCCGTAGCGCGACATCGTCTCCGCGACGTCGACGAGCAGCGCGTGCGGCACCGGGTAGCGCGAGTACTCCACGAGCGCGTCCACGACCTGCTCGGCGTCGTGACCAGCCGCGCGCGCGTTCCACAGCCCGAGGGGCGTGAGCCGGTACGTGTGGATGTGCTCCGGCGCACGCTCCAGCTCGGCGAACGGCGCGATGGCACGGCGGCACGCGTCCGTCTGCTCGTGGCCGATCTCCAGCAGCAACGTCTTGTCGCTCTGGACGATGAGAGGTCCGTTCACAGCCGCGCCCTTTCCCTGCCCGTTCCCGTGCGGTACGCCAAACGTCCAGTGTCGCCCATCGCGGGAGGTTGCGCGGCGCGATCCGCGTCACGCGGCCACCGGATCCTCGGGGGACGACATCCTCGGGGGACGACGGCCGTGTCGCCGGCCGGCGGTCGCG
The DNA here is from genome assembly GCF_017813245.1 of Streptomyces montanisoli. Classification (GTDB taxonomy): domain Bacteria; phylum Actinomycetota; class Actinomycetes; order Streptomycetales; family Streptomycetaceae; genus Streptomyces; species Streptomyces montanisoli. Next base: position 1,890 of record NZ_JAGIQL010000220.1, on the reverse strand, counting down.
GCATGTGCCGGGGAGCACGGGGCATCAGCACCGCATGACCGCAGAGACCGAACGCTCCCGGGCACTCGACCCGGCCTCCGACGACGTTGTGATGGCCCGGAGTTGGGGGCGTACGGCCTTACGGCTGCTCATCCTCGTGCTCGCGTTCGCGGCGCTCGTGGCGTTCTCCGCCGTGCTCGCCGAGCTGACGCTCACCCCGTCGCCCGCGTCGAAGAACATCGCCGGTGCCAACCTCCACCCCGGCCACTCGCTGCGCGAGTACGTGGACGACTACACGTTCCTCGGAGCGTGCAAGCAGATCGGCGGAAACCTGCTGATCGGAGCGCCGTTCGGGGTGATCCTGCCGGTGCTGGTGGCGCGCAGGCTGCGCATGGTGCGGGTGGTGCTGCTGACGTGCGTCGTGATGGTGCTCGTCGAGCTGGCGCAGGGCGCGATGGTCGAGGGGCGCGCGTTCGACGTCGACGACGTGATCCTCAATACGGCGGGCGCGCTGATCGGGTACCTGCTCGTCGGCAGGCTGATCGGGCGCAGGTACCACCGGCTGGCCGAGGCGCGGCCGGTGCGCAGGAGCCGGTGGCGGTCCGCCGTGCATGGGAAGACGCCGAAGAAGCCCGCAGCCGAGAAGCCGGCAGCCAAGGCGCCCGTGACCAGGAAGCCCTCGGCCAAGAGGCCCGCGGCCAAGGCGCCCGTCCGGCGCGGGGGCGTCGCGGCGCTCCGTGCGCGCGTCACGAAGCGGCGTGACGAGCCGGAGCCGCCCGAGCCGGCCTGGCGCCGGGCCGGTGGCCGCCTGGCCGGCCTGCTGCACCACCGGTAGGTGGGCCGGCGCTCAGGCCGGGTCGTCCGCCAGTTCCGCGACGCCCGTGACGCGGTGCAGCGGGTAGGTGCGCACCTCGTCGGCGGTGTGGTCGTACGCGGTGACGAAGCCGCCCTCCACGCGTACCGGCGCGATCACGCGCTGGCTGGCCGAGCCCTCGGCGTTGACGTACCCGATCCACAGCGTGGACCCGGTGAGGACGGCTGCCTGCATCGTGGCGAGCGTCTCGGCGGCGGTCGTGCGCGGCGGTGCGCCGGTGCCCGACGTGTCCTGGGGCAGCGGCTTGCGCTCGACGGTCGCGGCGAGGTCGCCCGCGCGGATGGCACGTACCGCGGCGTCGAGCAGCGCGGGCGCGGGCTGCGCGGGCCCGTCGGGCACGGGGGCGGGCGCGGTGCGTGCGGGGGTGCGGTGCGCGTGGGCGCGGGTGATCAGCACGTCTCCCTCCGCGGACTCGGCGGCGGGCGCGAACCCCATGGTGCGCAGCCCGTCGAGGAGCGTCGCCGGGTCGGCCTGGGCGGCGAGCACCGTGGGCGCGAGGCGGCGCAGCCGCAGGTTGGCCGAGCGCCTGTCGGCGAGGATCTCGTCGAGCACGGCGTCGTCGTCCGACCGCACGTACGCGGAGGCGGCGCCCACCCGCAGGTGGCCGTGGCGGCGCGCCACGTCGTCGATCAGGTAGGTGAGCGGTTGCGGCACGGGCGTGCGGCTGTGGTTCTTGAGGAACGCGTGCAGGTCGGACGCCGACTGCCCGGCGTCGAGCGCCCGCCGCACGGAGCCGGGCGTGAAGCGGTAGACGGTGGCGCCGCCCCTGGACTCGATGTCGGCGGCCACGGAGAGCAGCGCGGCGAGCGGCCGCAGCAGCGGTCCTGGGGCGACGGCGGTCAGGTCGGCCTGGAGCAGCACGTGGTCGAGGGGCTCGGGCAGCAGCGGGGCGAGCGCGCGTGCGGCGCGCTCGGCGGGCGCGCCCATGCCGTCCGGCGTGCCGAGATTGGGACAGCACACATCTGATTCCTATCTCCAATACTTCTTGCATGTTGTCCACTGCTGGGTATGTTGAGAGTGGGGGCGACGGGGGGGGT
>NZ_JAGIQL010000022.1 GCF_017813245.1 Streptomyces montanisoli | reverse complement strand
CCCCCCCCCCCCCCCCCCCCCCCCCCCCCCCCCCCCCTCCCCCCCCCCCCCCCCCCCCCCCCCCCCCCCCCCCCCCCCCCCCCCCCCCCCCCCCTCTTCCCAGGCGGAGGCCGGCATGCCCGATCCGTCGGAGACCGGGGCTCAGGCGCCCGCTCTCCCGATCTGGGAACGGCGGGGGGGGCGCGCGCCAGCGGGGGCGGCTCGCGGCAGCGCCGTGGGCCGCGACGTCGGAGCCCGTGGCGCCCCACGCCGCTCCACTGACCGCACGCACCGGCCTCCGCCCGCCCAACCGGCCCGACGCGATCGCGTCAGGACCGGTCAGGCCAGGTCAGGTCAGACCCGGTCAGGTCAGGACTGGGGCATGCCGCCGCGGCCACCGCGATCCTGGCCCGACACGTGCCCCTTCGTCCCGTCCGGAGCCTCCGTCTCGGCCTCGATGCGCTCCTTGCGCACGGTGCCGGTGACGGTCTGCTGCTCGACCTTCTCCTCGGTGGTGAGCCGGACGCGCTCCACGGGCTCGGTGTGCATCTCGACCACCGGGCGCTCCTCGTGCAGTGTGACCTCGTGGTCGGCCTCGGAGATGTCGGCGCCCCGCATGGCGGCGTCGCGGTTCTCCGCGGTGATCGGCTCGCGTATGACACGCACTTCCTCGTGGCGCACGGGGATGGTCTGCTGCTCCTCCTCGGTGACCACGTACTTGTGCAGCCGGGCCCTCGCTGCCTCGTGGCGCTCGGTGCCGACCGTCATGTGCTCCTCGGAGCGGGTCATGGCGATGTCCTCGGCGCCGGTCATGTCGTCGGCGCGCGCGGTGCTGGTGGGCGCGCGGCTCGCCGTGTCCCTGCCCATGGCCTCCTTGTCCAGGTCGAGCGCCGATGCGTCGCTGGGCGCCATGGCCGCACGGGACTGCCGCATGGCGGCGTCGTCGTCCATGTCGCCGGCCCTGCCCGCGGTGCCCGCTTCCGCGGCGGAGTCGCGCCGGTTCGCCGTCCCGGCCGCACCGGCCGCACCCACCGCGCCGGCGCCGCCCATGGCGGCCATGCCGCCCTTGGCGTCCGGACCGCCGCCGGTCTTGGCGTGCTTGCCGCCCTGCCGGTCGTCGAGGCCGCCATCGAGGCCGTAGTACTTGTACAGGCGGTGCTCCTCCTGCTCGGAGAGGTGCCCGCCGGCGTCGATGTCGACGTTGGGCGCGTCCTTGATCTGGTCCTTGCCGTAGGGGACTTCCAGGTGGTCCTGGACGAGACTGGCGTCGTGCGTGGGGATGAAGGACTCGCTCGAGCCGAACATCCCGGTCTTCACGGTGACCCACTCGGGATTCCCCGTGGCGTCGTCGTAGAAGACGTGCTTCGCGCTGCCGATCTTGTTCCCGCCGGAATCGTAGACGGGGTGGTCCAGGACCGCGGGGATCTGTGCCTGTGTGATCATCGCGATTCCTCCTTGGTTCGCGGTTCGAGCACCGGGTATCCACTCACAGCCTCAAAACCACACAAACCGGGATTAATCGCAAGAAATTTGATCACGCCCACATCACCGCAGGTCGAAGCCGCGCCCAGCACACACCTCGCACCCCGCTCATGCCTGGCGGTCCGCCTGTCCGCCGACAACTCGTCGCGGACAGTGCGGTTGCCGTCACGACGCGCATACATGCATGCGTGCATGTGGCAGCCGACCTCAGGAAGCCCGGCCCCACTTCAGCCACTGCTTGCTGGTGGCGATCTTCGTCAGCTGATCGAGGGTGAGCGCGGGCGTGGTCCGGGTCTTCGGGCCGTACTGCTGAGCGCCGTTGCTCTCGAAGACCACGACACGCAGCCCGTCGGGCCTCATGGTGTCGGCCTGCCACATCACCATGCCGGCGCCGCCCTTCTCACTGGGCTCCTTGCGCCGCGACAGCTGCGTGCCGTCGGGCAGTGTGGTCGAGTCGCTGCCGAAGAGCTGGTCCCTCACGTCCGACATGTTCGGCTGCACGTTGATCTCCAGCCGGGTCACTCCGCGGCCGTCGTCCACGAGGAGGTAGGTGTACTCGCCGTCGTCGCCGGTGCCCTGACCGGTGACCTTGATGCCGGGGGGCAGCAGGGCGCGCAGCGTCTTTCTGAGCGTGTCCCCATCAGGAGCCTGCGTGGCCGAGGGCGGTACGGGTGTACGGGGATGCCGCGCGGACATCTGCGCGAGCGGCGCGTGCCAGACATCGGACGAGACCAGCTTCTCCAACTGCTCTGTATCCAGCGGCGGTTCGGCGCGGGAGATCTGTGAGCCCTTCTCCGAGGGCGCGTTCCACTCCCGCGCCTCGACCGTGCCTCCACCGGGTGCGACCAGGGTCCCGGTCCAGAGCTTGGTCTTCTCCCGTCTGTCCGGATACTCGTACCCCTTCATGATCATGAGCCGGGACCCGTCGGGCAGGGTGCTCGTCGTGCAGTCGTCGTACGGGACGGCCCCCTTGTCGGGGCAGGTGACGCGATCGCGCGCGGCAGCGCTCGCCCCTTCGACCGCGAGGCTCACAGCGGACGGTCCCTTGTGGTCGTCGTACACGAAGGAGACGGTGGGGCCCGGCCGCTCGTCGACGCCGGTGGCCTCGACTCCCGTGATCGAGCCCGCGGGCATCACCTTGCGCATGGCGGCGACCATCTGCGGCCCCGTGAACGCGGCGGGTGTGGCGGACGCAAGGGACGGGTCCGCGGCGCGCGAAGCAGCGGCAGGCGTTCCGCCGGCGCCCACGATTCCGGCACCGTAGGCGCCACCGAACGCGGCAGCCCCGGCGGCCAGGACGCTCCCCGCGACCGCGGCAATCCGCCGCCTGGCCTGCCTGCGACGCCCCCTGGCCACCCCGCCTTCGACCAGCGCACCGCTGTCCGCCGGGGTGAACACATCACCGGTCCGGTGCATGGCCAGGCCGAGCTCGTCAACGAATCTCTCGTCTTCCGGCATGCTGAAGTCACTCCCCTGCTCGGTTTCCTCTGGGTCCGTCAGGAAGGCGCGAACTCGATGTACGTGCCTCCAAGTTGCTGCCTCAACTTGGCCAAGGCCCGCACCGATCTGGTGCGTACGGCCGCCGCGCTGACGCTCATCGCCTCGGCGGTCTCCTCGATGCTGCGGTCCTCCCAGTACCGAAGGACCACCACCGCACGGTCCTTGGGCGCGAGTCGGGCGAGCGCGTCGAGGAGGGCCAGGCGCAGATCGGCGTCGCCCTCCGACCGCGCGGCCCCCTCGGGCAGTTCACCGAGAGGCCGTTCCGTGGCGGAACGGCGACGCCGGTGGGTGAGGAAGCAGCGCACGAGGACGGCCTGGGCGTAGGCGGCGGGGTTCTCCACGCGGGAGGTTCCCCACACGGTGTACATGCGGCCCAGCGTCTCCTGCACGAGATCCTCGGCCAGATGTATGTCACCGCTGGTCAGAAGGCAGGCAGACCGAAACAGCCGGCCCGCCCGGCCCGCCGCGAACTCCCTGAAGCCGTCCGCATGTCTCGCACGTCCGGCCTTGCTCTCCGCCCCCACGTCTTCACTGACGCGCCGGGGCCCGGAAATGTTTCACGTGAATGTTTCACGTGAATCTCCCGACTCTGCCCCTCGGTAAGGTGCTCGCATGGGCGAAAAGTGGGACTCGACGGACGGGATCCTGCGGCTTCCCTCGGGCTCGCTGGTGCGTGGCCGGGGTCTGCGTCACCCGTTGCCCGCGGGGCCGGCGCCGTCCTTCGGGGTCTACCTGCTCGGTAAGCAGCCTCCGCAGACGGAATGGGAAGCCCGATGGTTGCGGTGGCCCGACTTCCGCCTTCCCAAGGACCGCCGGGAAGCCCGGGAGGTGTTGGCGGAGGCGCTGACCCGGGCGCGGACCGAACGCGTCGAGGTCGCGTGCGGCGGCGGACGGGGGCGGACGGGTACGGCCCTGGCATGCATGGCTGTCCTCGACGGCGTCCCGCCGGACGAAGCCGTGGCGTACGTCCGCCGTCACTACGACCACCGTGCTGTGGAAACGCCCTGGCAGCGACGCTTCGTACTGCGCTTCGGGGACGCGTAGCGCGTGCCTGTCCGGCCAAGCGTGCGCCCCCTTGGCCGAGCGACGGCTCGCGGGACCTTGCCTCGCCCTACACCAGGCACCCTGACTTCCCCGTACGGACCTGACGCACTCGACACCCGTTCTCAGCAGTGCTCGCCGGTCATGACGACACCGAAAACGACGACCTGACCGCCGGCCTGGCTGACCTTGGACGGCTCCTGCGCGCATACCTTCCAGTCGGCCTCGTCGGTGACGTCGCGGTGCCGCCCGCTGACGTCGACGAAGCTGAGGGGATGCGCCTCCGTGTCGATCTGAGCGCGGACACCTGCGGCGTTCCCGCCGATGAAGATGCTCCCGTCGAACGGCGTGTCAATGCGCCCGCCCGCCGATGTGGCAGTGGGCTGGGCCGAGGCTGTCTGCCGTCCAGCGCCGTGGTCGGGCCCGCTCGGCCGGGACGAGGCAGTACAGGCACTGACGCCTGCGAGCAGCAGGACGACGAGAACCGGCTTCCATCCGCGCATGAGCATGTTTCCCCCGAGACCGAGTGCGACGGCTGCACGCCGCGCACGAGACAGCAAGCACGGGAAAGATACGCCCCCGAGGGTTCAGGGGCGCACCCGCAGTCAGCACAACGTCTTCTCGATGGCCTCGAAGATGTCCGCGTCGGTCTCCTGCTGCCAAGACGGAAGATGGATGCCCGCGATCCGGGTCTCCCGAAACAGTCGTGCACCCTTGGTCTGCGGCGTGCCTACCTCTCTCGTCACGGCGTTCTCTGCCTCCAACTCCCCATGCGGCGCTCGCAGCTCAACGGTCCGAACTCGACGCTCAGGGCTGGGAGGCTACGGGCGACTAAGCCGGACGCGGAGGCTCGCGCGCAGGCAGATACGCGACCCGGGCGTACTACTGCGTGATCAAGTGCGGCGCGTAATTGTCACCCCCGATCGCAAAGCACTTCCCGCCTTCTGCCAAGCCGATCCCTGCGATCCTGGAAGCCGATCGAGAGGGGCGGCAGCGATGCAGTGGAAGATCCACGGAGAACGTCCGATCTACGAGAACAGCTGGGTGAACCTCTGGCTCACCGACGTCGAGACGCCGGACGGGAACCGCTGGGAGCACCACGTCGTCAAGCTCCGGCACCTGGCCGTGGCCGCTGTTGTCAACGAGCGGCGGGAGGTCCTGATGATGTGGCGGCATCGCTTCATCACGAACGCGTGGGCGTGGGAGCTGCCCATGGGGCTGGTCGAGGAGGGGGAGACGCCGGCTGAGGCTGCTGCCCGTGAGGTGCTGGAGGAGACCGGTTGGCGGCCCAATCCGGTCAAGCCCCTGATCTACGCCGAGCCGGCCAACGGCATCACCGACTCCCAGCACCACATCTTCCGGGCCGATGGGGCGACGTACGTGGGCCCGCCGACCGAGAAGAACGAGTCGGACAGGATCGAGTGGATACCGCTGGCCGATGTGCGGGCCATGATCGACCGACGCGAGATCGTCAGCAGCGGGTCCCTCGTCGGGCTGCTCTACCTGCTCATGGACGAGGCGATCCGCTGACTCGGCCGGGCAGTACGTCCCGAAGCCTGGCCTCGTACGCCACCGCGGCCGGTTCCCGGCGAAAGGGTTCCAACTGCGCGTGGAACTCCCGGAGGTGGCCGACGACTCGCTGCGAGCTGACGGCAGCCGCCGGAACCAGGGCATCCATGGCCGTGTGACACGCTTCGTCGAGTTTGCCGCGCTGGAGTTGGGTCCGGGCGAGCCAGACTGCGTGAAACGCGCGGCCTCGGTGGCTCGCCTGATCTTCTCTGCGCAGGGCATCCGCGATGAGGGGCTCGGCAAGGGCGGCTTCGCCGAGGCGGCCGTGCGCGATGCCGGTGTCGGCGATGAGCTTCGGCTCGTTGAAGTAGGCGACCCAGGCCGGGTCAGGATCGCCGGTAGTGATCCGGCCGAAGTGGGTGTGAGCTTCCGAGATCGCGGTGTGGGTCGCGTCTTGGTCGCCCAGCGTGGCATGGGCGAAGGCCTCACGCATCGCGAGCATGGCCAGTACGCGCGGTGTCGTCCCCAGGACCGCTCGTGCCTGGTCCTGTGCCGCGCTGACGAGTGCGAGGGCGTCGCCGGGCTTGTCCTGGTAGGTGGCCTGCAGGCTCATGCAGGCGAGGACATTGGCCATGAACGTGTGGTCGCCGATGGTCTTGGCAAGGGCAAGGGATTCGGTGAAGTAGGCGCGCGCCTGGTTGTACTGACGGGCGTCGAAGTAGGTCCACCCGGTCAGCCTGGCCAACTCGGCCGCGATGCTGTGCAGTCCGTCCCGAAAGGGAGCGGGGCGCTGTTCCTTGAGGAGATCGACGACGTAGCGGAGCTGGCCGACGACCGCCGGCCGTAAGGTCTCACCACCGTGCTCGTCGTCCCGGCGCCAGTAGTCCGCGATCGATGAATGCAGTGCGTCCAACGTCGACGGGCTGAGATCCCGCTCGGCCGTGAGAGCGAGGACGCTGTCCACGTCGGCTCCTGGCAGCGCGGCGACCAGTGGCTCGTCCGGCGGGATCCGTTCCTCGGCCGGTTCTCGAGGCGTGACCGTCAGACCGGCAGGCGCTTCCCAGGCGCGCCGGGCAAGACCGAGCATGTGCCCAGGGATGTGGAGGCCGTCCGAGATCCGCTCGATCACGTCCATGTGCAACAACTGTCTTCGTCCGGCGATCACTTCGCCGACACGGCTCGGGGTGAGGTCGCAGCGGCGCGCGATCATCGACGGATAGATGCCCGCTCGGGCTTTGACCAGCTTGAAGATACAGCCGAAGTCTCTGGCCCTGCACGCCCCGATCATCGCTGGATCCGTGAGCAGACCGGGAGCTCCTTCGAGCGAGGTGGCTTGGGCATCGGAGACGCTCCGGCATGACGACTACGGAAAGCTGACGTTGACGAACCGAGAGTGATGTTACCCACATTGGGTAATCCGCTTGGCCTTTCTGGCCGAGCCCGCGCATCGCGATGCTCCTGACCATGGCGAACGGACAGGACGACGTACGAATGACGCTACGGGTCTCCCACGACTCCGGACGGACGTGGGGGCCTCTCACGGAGGTACGCGTGGGGGCCGACCCACTGGTCACGGACAACCCGGGCCGCTACCCACCGTGTGCCTGTCGCAGGTGCGTTCGGCGGCAGCGGTACTCGGTCGTGTCCATCCGGACGGTGTCGTGATGCGCTGCACGCACTGGCGCTCGGTGCCGTCGCACCTGGCATGGGAAGCGCGGGAGGGGTGGGCAGCGGAGTGCGTCGACACGGCTGTGCGGTGCCAGTTGCCCACGCACGGAGAGGGCACCGAACACTTCGGCCTGCTCGGTGACCTGGGCGAATACGGGACGGCGCTGTGGCTGCGCTGGCGGGGGAAGACCGAGGTGGACCTGGCCATCCTGCTGGACTGCCCGGTGTCCGCCCCCGGCCCCGACGGCGAGGGCTGTTGCCTGTTCGTCGGCCACACCGAGCAACACACCTGGGTGGACACCCCGGAGGAGGGCTAGTGCACCAGCTGTTCGCGAGCTCCGCCCGGATGAGCCGCACCACCGACCTGAGTAGGACGACTCAGGAAGGCCGCCGCCACGTAGGCAATGATCGGTACATGACGGTGACCAGGACGACGAAGGTCCAGGGCGGGGTTCTTGCGCTGGCGATGCTGGCCCTGCTGACGGCAGGCTGCGGAACTCAGCGGCCGGAAAGCGCCGGCGACGCGTACCGGCGCACCCACCCCACACCGACTGCGATATCGACGCCCAGCAAGCCGACGAACCTCCCGTGCCCCGGGGAGACAACCACGCCGACACCGACGACCTCGGCCAGTCCGGTTTCGGCCGCGCCCGGCGACCACTATGCCGAGAACCACGGCTTCCGGGACCCCTTCCCCCTTTACGGGCAGAGCCGCTGCGACGGACTCGCGGCCGTCGACCGTATCGAGAAGGCACTCGAACCATTGCGCAAACGAGGCGACTTCGCCCCGGCCAGCACCCGTAGCGCGCTCACCGGCCTTGGTTACCCCGCCGACACAGTGGAGTCGTATCAGAACGGCCCTACCGGGGTGAGCTTCCTTGTCGAGGTCAATGCCTCCCCGGTGTGCGTCGAGGGCACGATGGACCGCGACACCACGCAAGCCCACGCCTTCGGCGGCTATCCCGACCACTCGGGCTGCGACACCCCCAGCGGCGGCCACTGACGCTCGCCCCCACGCCAGCTTGCGCCCATCCGTCCAGTAGCCATGCGCTCCGACTGAAGTACAGGTTGAACGGTGGTGCCGGGCGTGCGCCGACACGTACGGATGCCCCGATGGCGCCGTGGTCATCACCGTGTGCCCCCTACGTGTCTCAGAAACGCGAAGAGGTCCGTCGGCCCTCGCCCCATGCCCGGCGTATCTCTCGGCCGGCGAGCGCTCCGGCCACGACTGTGCCTAGGGCGGGAATGACCGGCGTCAGGACCCAGGTGCCCCATGCAACGAAACCTGTTTCCACGGGCTCGTAGCCGCCCCAAGCCTTCTGCACAGCTCGTACGACCTCTCCCCGGTGGCCCTCGTACTCGATTTTCACCGTGTGCGTCTCGTTGCCAACCTGAGGACCGCTGCATACCGCGTGGCTACCCCCGCGCCCTCCGCCCTCCTGGTGGCATTCTGCGAGTCGCACCTGAACAGGGTCTCCCAGCACCTCCAGTCGAGCGAGACCTGTGATCACAGTCCACGCCACCGCCGCGGCACCTAGCAGGGTGAGCATGCTGTAGCGAGCAATCGCGCGCCCCCGCCCCCTTGTCATAGACACAGCATGCCGGGAACTTGATCAAGCCGGTACCCACGCCCAGTGGCGGTGAGCCACGAGTCCGCCGCTTTCGCCACCTGTTCGTCGCGACCAGCGACCGGCCGCGGGTAGTGCCGGGTCAAAGTCCGCCTTGGGCCACTCAAGCGCTCAGCCGGCGCGACGGCGCAGTTCATGCGGAGGTCGATGAGCAGTTCGGCGCTGGGCGGGGAGCAGGACAGCAGCCCCGCACGGCAGGAAGCGCTCGCGGGTCGTCGGCTGACTCAAGGGCGGCAAGGCCGTCCGCCTCGGCAAGGAGCGCTAACCCCCTGCGTCCACGGCAACCACATCCCCATGCAACCCCACGACAGTCGCGTCTCCTGGCTGGCCCGGGCGGCGCCTGTGAGGCGGTGGTTCAACCTGCGAGGGTCAAGGCCAAGCCGACGAAGCCGAGGAACAGGCCTCCGAGTAGCGCAATACCGCCCATGAGCCGGAAGAACCAGGTACCCAAACGCGACGGCTCCGTCAGTCCCAAGTCCATCGTCTGGGCAGCGGCCACGGCCCGTGCAGCATTGCGACGCGCCGCGGCCTTGTCCGTCGCACCGCGCAAGTTGAGGCCCAAAAAGGCACCCCAGACCACACCGGCCATCCCCAACACAAGCAGCACAATACCCACGCCCACAGCAGCCCTCCCCAACACGCCGCCGAGATGCGGCCATCTGCCGGACTTTGCCAGCCATTTGCCGGGAGAGCAAGTGATCTTGAGGGCCTTGTGCCACGCGGGGTAGGGCCCTCCGGGCCCTGGCGGAGCGTGGCCGTACTACAGCGCTACTACGCCAGGGTGCTGGACGGCAAGGAAACCAAGATGCACGCCTTGATCGGTCGCGGTCGCTGTCGCGGTCTCGCAGAGCACGGATTGAACCCACGGAGACGTTGCCGCCGCGACGGTCTTCAAGAGCCCGACGGTCGGTAGGTCGCAGAACGGTTCCCTTGATCGAACGAGCCCTAGCCGAGGACCGGTAATCGGTAGCCCATCCGTCCGCAGGGGTGTCGCATCGCAGGGCGTCCCTCGTAATCTCCGTACGCAGCTGGGCGTTCAAGGCCGCCCTTCGGTGATTCGCCTGCTGTCATCAGCGGTCGGTCAGGTGCTCGCCCTCGTCCGTGTCCATGGCACAAGCGTCGCCTTTTGCGGCTACTGCCTGCTGGACTGAAGTCTCGGTTCCGGGCAAATCCCGACCGACGATGGCCGCGAGGACGCTGCGGTATTCCACCGGACGGGATTCGAAGTCCACACGGGTGGAGAGATTATTCGGGTCGGTGTCCGCGCCTCGCAAAAGGTCGACCGAGGTCTGGGCGAACTGCTCAGCCAGGCCCCGGGTCTCGGTTTCGTCCAGCACCACGCGTAGCTCGGCGAGGGCGAATTTCGCATGGTGGCGCTCTTCCCGGCCCGCAGCGAGCATCTGTCTACGGCCAGCAGCGGGGGCAGCATCCGCCAGCAGCGGCTCCAGGCGGTCGACCAGTGCGTCTGCGGCCGCAGCCACCTTGCGGCCCCGCGGGCCGGTCTCGGCCAGCACCCGTAGGGCGGAGAGAACTTCGGGGTCCTCCAGCGCCCGCTTCGGTGTCCACGCCTCCCTGACAGCCTGCATGGCCAGGCGATGGTCCTGGGCAACCAGAGCGGCGGCGTCCCGCAGCCGCCGGGCTCGGCGGACGATGTCGGGGTTGGCACCGGTCATTCGGGCCAACGAGCGGAGGTTACCGCCGACGGCACCGAGAATGATCAGGAAAACTCCGCCCAGAAGTGTGTCGTCGGAGAGGGTGGTCCGCCACTCAACGTTGTCGTCGCCCTCGAGCTCTCCCTTGTGCGGTCCCTCGGGCACGACAAATCCGGTGTCCCAGCCGTAGCCGGTTTCCGGATCGTAGTTGGGCGCCTTCAGAATCGGGTCGCGGCCGACGTCGCACTGATACCGCGCTTCGCGTTCGACGTGGTCGAGGTCTTTTGCGAAGGGATCGAACCAGCGGACTGTGCACGCGCCGTCAGGCCGCTCGCTGATCACCGTCAAGTCGACCTGCTTCGGCTCCGGCACCGTCGCGTACAACCACACCGAGCACCCGATGAGCAGCAGGCCGAGAGTTCCCACCCATCGGAAAAAAGGCACGTGTTTCATCTGGGCCCCCACCCTTTACCCCACCCGCACGTCGTACCCGGCACTCAAGGTATCAGCGAGGCCGAAACTGTGCCGCTGCGCAACTCTGTGCCTGGTGGTGACGCGCGCGCCCGAGCGCTGAGCCGGTGCCGGCCGACATCGCCGCACGGCTCAAGATCGTCGAGCGGAGAGCTGTGTCTCCGGACGGTGTACGAGCTCCTGGCGGACGGCAGGCCAGCGCACCTGTCGATGAGTTGGGGCCCCTACGACCTGGCCTGCGGGTCGCTCGTCGTCCCCCGAAGGAAGGCCCGGCCGCAAGGGCTGGAGTCGTGAACCGCATGGCCGCGATCGGGATGACTGTCAGCCACACGAAGGAGCAGTCAGAGCCCAGGCAGGCGAGCGGCGAGGGGATCTCGTTCCTGCGAGGGTGCTGCGGGCACGGGGAGGCACTGGCGGACGTATTGGGGTCGCTCTACTACCTCAGTAGTCCCTGGTCGGCTCACCGCTGTCGACCTGTACGGGCGCACAGTGATGAATGAGCGGGAGGCCGCAGCCGCCCTCAGCGAGGTGCCCGGTCTGAAGGAACAGTCCGCAGACGCCCAGCAGCCCGCAGCACTTGATGCTCTCGCAGAAGTACTCGCCGCATGCGTGACCACCCGGGGCAGTTACGTCGGGTTCTGGGGCGACTGAAGTGCAGGGGGTCAGACGGATACCGGCGCCGCTGGGGAGCCGTTGTCGTCGTCAACGTGCGCGCTGCGTGCCCCTCGACCAAGGTCAGCCCTGGTGCCGGGCGGCGTAGACACGGACCGGGTCAAGGTGGAGCTCGTTCGGGCCCAAGCAGTCCGCCGCCCACGTGGCCAAGCGCGAGCCGCAGGAGCAGGCCAGGTTGGGTCCGTGTGCGCCGGTGGGACCGCAGCACCCGAGCCAGTTGTCCCTGTGCGTGAAGGGTTCGAGGTGTGGCAGGACGTCGTCCGGGTGGAGGACGAAGCTGTCACGCCATCCGGCGGACAGTGTGGTGCCGGTGTCGGCTCTCAGCAGCTCGCGCCCCGTGCTGCAAGGGAGGCCGCGGGATGCATCGGCGACGACGAACGGAGCGCCCCACGGCTCGGGGTCGATGGCGTAGTACCCGCCGGGGACGGTTGAGCGGGCCCGGCCGGTCTTCTTGTCCCGGCCCTGATCTGGGTCAGCCACCTCCGGAACGAGCGGCAGCGCCATCAGGCCCTCGGTGAGTGCGGTCCCACACTTGGCGCAGTAGAAGACGGTCACGCATCGGGTTCTACCTGTGCGAGGCCGGAACGTTCAAGGAGCTTGATCAAGAGAGCGGCCCGCGACCAGATGCACGGTCAGGGGCCCTTGCACTGAGTGCTGAGTTCAATACTTCGGGAGCCGCCGAGGTCAGCGGCCATCCGATCTCTACTGAGGTACGCCGTCGACAGGCACTGCGAGGTATTCGGTTGTTGTGTAGAGCTGAGCCTGCGACGGTGATCGGCATGAACGTGATTCTGGGGGACAAGTCCAGATTCGGTGCGGAGATCGGCGAGCCAGGAGCACTGTGTCGGGTCGACCTCTGGGCAGCTGGAAGGTTGCTGACCTGCGACGACAATATGGCGTTCGCCTCCCAGTTCCGCCGCGATGTGCTGGACACGGCCGACTGGTTGCGGTCCGGCCAAGGTCCGCCCCTGCCTTTCGCCGGCTTGTCCGCCGAAGCCACACACCAGCGTCTCCTGCGACGTGCGGGGGACGACGACGAGCCCGAGGCCGACTACCAGCTGCGTAGCCGGTTTCGGGTCCTGCTCTGGGGGCCCACCACCGACAACGTGACTGCCCACCTGTTCCGCCAAGAGGAGCGCCTGGTGATCACACTGTCGTTCTGGCGTCGGGAACACATGCTCAACCACCCCGGAGACGCAGGTGCAGTCCTCACGGTCGAGACACCGGCCAAGGAGTTCGTCGGAATCCTTGAGGGCATCGCGGCCTCCCTCGGCTCCAGTTAGAGCAAGGCCGTTCGCGACCGTTCGATGGCATCAAGAGGGTCTGTTGCCGTCGGTTCTCGGGCTCTGGCACAACTTCTGTGACTGGGCACTCTGAGTCATGGCTGGCGTTTCCAGAGCCTGAACAGCTGGAAAGCAAACAGGATGGGGCCGACCGGATTCGAACCGGCGTCCTCCCACATGCGGTGAAGGCGCGACAGCCACTGCGCTACGAGCCCCATCCCATCAGGGATCATATGGGCCCCCGCACTCCCGCCGCCTCACATATTCGAGGCAGCTACGGTCACTCGAGTTACAGCGACACAAAGGGCGGATCCGCCCGCCACGTCGATGTCCGCCCGTCTCAGCGCGAGCGCCTACGCGACCCACAGCCCCGCGTACGCGATCAGCGCGATCAGCAGGTCATGGGGAGCCGCCGCGTTCCGGCACGGCGCCTGCGCGACCATCTCGTTGTCGACGGCCGCCCTCATGATCTGCGGCAGCACTCGATATGCCTGGCGGATGCGTGACGCGCTGAGCCCCGGGTCTTCATGGCGCCCACCCATTCGGCGACAGTGATCGGTCGCAGCGCGGACAACTCGCGGTCACCGAGCTCCGGGACGATCAGCGAGTTGATCAGCGACCGGTACGAGGCCCGTGTCTTGTGTTTGAGCTGGGGGCGAGACTGCCGCCAGCCAACGTGCCGACCCATCCCGCATGGTGATCCTTCCCTCGACCGGATAGATCCACTTCCCCTCTTCGATCTCGATGCACTTCCGCATCAACCAGCGGTCGGCATCCGTCTTGGTGGCGAAGGCCCGGTCGGCGAGTCGCAGCAGCCCGTCAGGCCCCGGACAGCGCGTCTGGAAGCGGCCAGACGGCAACTTGCGGATTCGTCCGAAGCTGCGGCGCGAGAGGCGCTGCGCGGGCAGGCGTTGTGAACCGCATGGCCGTGATCGGTGTGACCGTCACCCATGCTGGGGAACAGCCGGAGCCCAGACAGGCGACCGCCGAAGAGGCGTCGCTACTTGGGATCCAGAAAGCGGCGCTCGTGACGTACATCCGGCGGACGTACTACAGGGATCAGGGGCGGCCGGCCGAGACAGCGGACATCGGGGTGCCCGCCGCGCACTGCGAGATCGTGTACGAGATTTTGATCAACCGGTAGTACGAGGACGGGAGTAGAGGAGATGGACGACCCGGTGCCGTGCCCGGAGTGCGAAGACATGCTGGCGAACGTCGGGCTGACAATCGTGCGCCGCGAGGGCATGGGGCGAACCTGTCGGTCGCTCTGGAAGTGCGGACGGGAACATCTCTGGTGGCGTTGGGCGGACCAGCCAGATGCGGCACTCGAAGTCTGTCCTCTACCGCAGCTCTTTCGCTGAGCGTGACCGGGCCCGAAGGGGGCCGGTATGCCTGCCCCTGCCTGCCCCATGGAGCCGAATCCGGAGGGGAACAGCGGTGCCAGGCGGGCGCCGGGCATGGCGAAGGCCCCCAACCATAGGGCCTGGTCAGGGGCCGTTCACGTGCGGTGGGTGTGGGATTTGAACCCACGGAGACGTTGCCGCCTCGACGGTTTTCAAGACCGTTCCCTTAGGCCGCTCGGGCAACCCACCTCGCCCCGCGCGACCAGCGCCGGAGCGCCTACAGCGTACCTGTCCCCGGCCTCGCGCGGAGGCCATGGTCCGCATGGGGTGCACTGACTGTGCCCCCCCCCGAGATCCACCTATCGGATCACCCGCAGACGGAGGTTTTAACCGGATCGATAAGTCAGCCGAGGTAAGGCCGCTCACGACCTTCCAGAAAGTGACGGATCCGGAGCCGCTGCGTGTGGTGCATGGGCAGCTGATCGATCTGCTTCGGATGGACAAACCGCAGCTCCGTGGACTCGTCCGAGATTGCGAGTGCGCCGCCAAGCACGCGGGCGGTGAAGCAGACGTTGAACTGCCTGCGGATCTCGCCGTTCGAGTAGGCGATGATGTGGCGCGGATCGGTGTACGTGCCCACGAGCCCCGTGATCTCCACGTCCAGACCCGTTTCCTCCTTCACCTCGCGAACGGCTGTCCCTGGGAGTGAGTCGCCCATGTCCATGCCGCCGCCGGGTAGCGCCCAGAGGTCGTTGTCCTGTCGGCGCTGAAGGAGAATCTGCCCCTGGTCGTTGGTGACCACGGCCGACGCAGCGACCACCAAGCTGTTCGGCTCAGGCGCGGATGGATCGTCGTAGTACTCGGTCCTTGCCTTGGTCACCCTTCACTTACTGGCGTCGCGGTCTCCCACACGGCGTCGAAGTTGCGGGTGCACGGGTCGAACATGCCGCCTTCTCCGCTGCGCCGAAGATGCCACACGGGAGCACCGTAGGCGTTCACGCCGGTAAGGCTCCCCCGGCGTCCGCTGCTCGCCACCGTGCCTCGGGCGCCCATCATGTTGCGATCAGAGTTCGCTCCCTGCGGGCGAAGGACGGTGATCCGGCCCGGGCGTCTCGGTCTGCTTCGACGGCGAGCTGGAGGCAGGTATGGATTCGGGCGCCGAAGTGGAAGGCACCCCGGCGTCGGCCCAGGCTGTCTGCTGGTGTCTGATGAACCAGCCTCCGCCCGCACCACCACCTTGCGCCCCGTCCGGCGTCGGCGGGCCCGCCTGCGGTGGGGGCGGCGATGCGAATTGGGATCACTTGGTGGGGCACGTCGCGGGCAGGGGGCGTCAGGGCTTGGGGTGGGTGCCTCGGGTCGCGAAGACCTTTTTGGCTACCGCCGTGGCGTTCAGGGCCCTGGGCATCCCGCAGTAGACCGACGCGTGGAGCAGGGCCTCGACCACTTCGTCCGGGGTCAGGCCCACGTTGAGCGCCGCGTTGATGTGCACCTCCAGTTGCGGTTCGCAGCCGCCCAGGGCCGTCAGCATGCCCAGCGTCACCAACTGGCGGTCGCGTGGGGCCAGTTCTGGGCGGCTGTAGATGTCTCCGAACGCCCAGGCGACCACCTGGTGGCCGAGTTCGGGGGAGACGTCGGCCAGGGAGTCGACGACCTTGCGGCCCACCTCGCCGTCGACGCGGTCCAGCACCTCCATGCCGCGCTCGAAGCGGTCCTCGCGGGTCTCGGCGGCCGTGGTGTCGGTGGGGGTGTCCTCACTCATGCTCGTCCTTCTTCGGCGGGGCGGTTGTTGCCCGAGAACGTAGAACTTGGAGTGCACTCCAGGTCAAGCTCTTCCTGGCGCGCGGGGCGCGCGTCCGTTTTATGGTGGTTTTGTGGATGATGACGATGCCGAGATCATCGACCAGACCGACGACGTGGACGTGGAGGCGCCCGAGGATGGCGGGCCCGATGTTCTGCTGGACGTTCCCACCCTCAACATCGAGGAGATCAACCTCGAGGTCGAGAACCTGCGCGCCCGGGTCTCCCTCCATGCCGAGGTGCTTGACCTGCTGCGGCTCAACGTGGGCGCCGATGTCGACCTCGGACGTGTCGAGCTCGACATCAAGGGTGTCGAGGCGCAGGCCCTGCTGAAGGTGCGGCTGGACAACGTGTTGTCCGTCGTCGAGCGGCTGCTCGCCTCCGTGGACCGCAATCCGCAGATCCTCGAACACCTCACCTCGGCCGCCGCCTCCGCCGTGCGGGACGTGGGTGCGGCGGGCGGGGACGCCCTGGGGGAGGTCGGCCGGGGTGTGGGTGACGCGGGGCGTGAGGTCGGGCGTGGTGTCGGCGACGCCGGGCGGGGGCTGGGGGAAGCGGGGAAGGGCGTCGGCGAGTCCGTCGGCCAGTCCGCCGAGGGGGTGTCCGGGGCCGTCGGCGAGGGCGTTGAGGGGGCTTCCGGGGCTGCACGTGACACCACCGAGGGGGCTTCCGGGGCCGTTCGGGACAGCGGCGAGCTTGCTTCCCGGGCCGTTCGGGGCGGCGGCCGGGACGTCGCCCCGAACGAGCCGGCCGATGTGGAGGGGGCCGCCGAGTCCTCGCATCGGCACTCCCGCGACACCTCAGGCGCCCGGCGCAAGGTGCGGCGCAAGGCCGTGGCGTCCAGTGGCGGTGACAGGGCCCGGCGCGCCGGGCCTCGGCGGCATCGGCGTGAGGACGACGGCGAGGGCTGAGGGTCCTTACCGTTTG
The DNA here is from genome assembly GCF_017813245.1 of Streptomyces montanisoli. Taxonomy (GTDB): domain Bacteria; phylum Actinomycetota; class Actinomycetes; order Streptomycetales; family Streptomycetaceae; genus Streptomyces; species Streptomyces montanisoli. The sequence goes on along the minus strand of NZ_JAGIQL010000022.1, from coordinate 42,826 downwards.
GTGAAGCCTCGGCCGTGCGAGCCTCGTGGCGTCCCTGGACGCCTCGCGCCGAACTAGCGTGAGTCCGTGCTCACCTTGGTACTCATCGGACTTGTCGGCGGTTTCGTCACCGGGATCTCCCCCTGCGTCCTTCCCGTGCTGCCCGTCGTCTTCATGACGGGTGGCGTGCGGCGGCGTCCGTATCTCGTCGTCGCGGGACTCGCTGTCAGCTTCAGCGTGTTCACGCTGCTCGGGACGCTCGTCGTCAGTGCCCTGCCCGTGCCGCAGGACATCATCCGGTGGGCCGGGCTCGTGGTGCTCGTGCTGCTCGGCGTCGCCATGATGTTCCCCCGCGTGCAGGACCTGCTGGAGCGGCCCTTCGCGCGGATCGGGCAGCGCCGGGTGCGCGGCGAGCGCGGTGATTTCGTGCTGGGGCTGGCGCTCGGCGCCGTCTACGTGCCGTGCGCGGGGCCCGTGCTCGCCGCGATCACCGTCGCCGGCGCCACGCACCGCGTCGGGGCGGGGACTGTCGCCCTGACGCTCGCCTTCGCCGTGGGCACCGCGGCGCCGCTGCTGTTCTTCGCGCTCGCTGGTCACCGTGTCGCCGAGCGGGTCAAGGTGTTCCGGGAACGGCAGCGCCGGGTGCGGTTCGTGGCCGGCCTCGTCGTGATCGGGCTGGCCGTGGCGCTCACCTTCAACGTCACCGACGCTCTCCAGCGCGCCGTGCCCGACTACACCGCCGGCCTGAACCAGGCGCTCGACAAGTCGGGCGCCGTCGGCGCGCTGGGGCAGGAGCAGGCCGCCGGGTTGCAGCACTGCGCGATGCTGCCGTCCCCCGACCTCGCGAACTGCGGCAAGGCGCCCGCGATCTCCGGCATCCAGCAGTGGTTCAACACCCCCGGCGACAAGCCCCTGCCCGCGAGCGCGCTCAAGGGCAAGGTCGTGCTCGTCGACTTCTGGGCGTACTCGTGCATCAACTGCCAGCGGGCGATCCCGCACCTCAACGCCTGGTACAAGGAGTACAAGAAGGACGGGCTCGTCGTCGTCGGCGTCCACGCGCCCGAGTACGCCTTCGAGCACGTGCCGGCCAACGTCCGCGCCGGGGCGAAGCGGCTGCACATGCGCTACCCGATCGCGCTCGACAACGAGTTCACCACCTGGAACAGCTTCGGCAACGACTCCTGGCCCGCCGAGTACCTGATCGACGCGAAGGGCGAGGTGCGCCATGTGGCCGTCGGCGAGGGCGAGTACGACACGAGCGAGAGGCTGATCCGGCAGCTGCTGACGGCCGCACACCCGGGCGTGCGTCTGCCGCCCGCCACGCACGTCGCCGACACCACGCCGACCGACCAGGACATGACGCCCGAGACGTACCTCGGCTCCGAGCGCGCGGGTTCCTTCGTGGACGGGCGGCTCTCCGGCGGCACGCACCGGTTCACCGCGCCGTCGTCCGTGCCGGACAACGCGTTCGCACTGGACGGCACCTGGTCCGTCGGCAAGGAGTCCCTGACGGCCAAGAAGGACGCGTCGATCAAGCTCGCGTTCTCGGCGGACGACGTCTACCTCGACGTCAGCGGTACGGGGACGATCACCACCACGCTCGACGGCAGGACCACGACGCAGGCGGTGTCGGGGGCGCCGGACATCTACACCGTCGTGCACGGGGACAGCCCGACGAGCGGGACGCTCGAAGTGAAGCTGTCGCCGGGGCTGAGCGCGTATTCGTTCACCTTCGGGTGAGTGACGGCGGGGCGTCCTGAGGGTCTGGCCATGTGGGCCGGGCGCCCAACGCGCGGGCCGCGCGCCCAACGCGCGGGCCCCGCGCCCCCGGTGGGGACGCGGGGCCCGTGGCCGCTCTCGTCAGTTCTTGCTGTCGCCCTTGCGGGAGCCCAGCGTCACCTGCACCGTGTGGCTCTGGCCGTTGCGCTGGTACGTCAGCTTGACCTGGTCGCCCGGCTTGTGCGTCCAGATCTCGCTGATGAGCGTGGGGCCGCTGTCGATCGCGGTGCCGTCGAACTTCGTGATCACGTCACCCGACCGCAGGCCCGCCTTCGCGGCGGGGCCGCCCGGCGTGACCGCCTGGCTGCCGCCGACGCCCTGGGACGCGATGACCGCGCCGTTGCCGCCCTGGTCGCCCTGCTGCTGGCCGGAGTCCATGGTGACCGTGGCGCCGATGATCGGGTAGACCGGCTCGCCGGTCTTGATCAGCTGCTGGGCGACGCTCGCCGCCTGGTTGATCGGGATCGCGAAGCCGAGGCCGACCGAGCCCGGCTGGCCGCTGCTGCCGCCGAGGCCGCCGCCACCGCCACCGCCGCCCGGCTGGATGGCCGAGTTGATGCCGATGACCGCGCCGCGCGCGTCGAGCAGCGGGCCGCCGGAGTTGCCGGGGTTGATGGACGCGTCGGTCTGCAGCGCGCTCATGTACGAGGTGCTGTTGCCGCTCTCGTCGCCCGAGACGACCGGCCGGTGCTCGGCGCTGATGATGCCGGTGGTGACCGTGTTGGACAGGCCGAAGGGCGCGCCGATCGCGATCGTCGCGTCGCCGACCTGGACCTTGTCGGAGTTGCCGAGCGGCAGCGGCTTGAGGCCCGAGGGCGCGTTCACCAGCTTGATGACGGCGACGTCGTAGCCCTGGGCCCGGCCGACGACCTTGGCCCGGTACTTTTTGCCGTTCGAGAACGTGGCGGTGAGCTTGCCGCCGCTCGCCGCGTCCGCGACCACATGGTTGTTGGTGAGGATGTGGCCCTGCTTGTCGAAGATGAAGCCGGTGCCCGTGTCGCCGCTGCCGTTGCCGTTCGTCGCGTCGATGGTGACGACGCTCGGGAGCGAGTTGTGGGCGACCACCGCGACCGAGCCGCCGGCCGCCTTGCCCTTCGGCAGGTCGGCCGCGGCGACCGTCGTCGAGCCGACGCCGCCGTTGTCGCTGCTCGACGCGGCCCAGTAGCCGATGCCGCCGCCGACGCCGCCCGCAACGAGCGCGCCGACGATGACCGCGGCGATCAGGCCGCCCTTGATGCGGCGTCCGCGGTTCGGGGGCTGGTGCTCGGGCGCGCCCCAGACGGGGCCGCCGCCGTGGTCGCCGGGTCCTTCGGGGCCGCCGGGACCGCCGGGACCGCCGAAGCCGCCGCCGTGGCCGCCGTCCTGTCCCTGGCCGCCGCCGTAGCCCTGGCCGCTCTGGTCGCCCGGGGCCCCGTACGCGGGGTAGGCGGGCGGTGCGGGCGGGGGCCAGCCGCCGGCCGGGGGCCGGTTCGGCGGGGGCGGGGTGGCGCCGGCTGACGCCTGCCCGTACGCGCCGTACGGCGACTGCTCGTGCGACGTCGACGTGGACGAGGGCGTGGACGGGGGTGTGGACGTTGACGTGGGCGGCTCGTGCTGCGCGTACGGGCCGGGGGCCGGGGCAGCGGGGGTCGGCGCGGGCGCCGGGGAGGCCGGGGCCGCCGCGGGCGAGTCGCCGCCCTCGGCGGGGGAGCCGGCGGGGGAAGAAGAGGAGGAGGACGACGAGGCGTCCGGTGAGGTCGTGCGGGGGATCTCCGCCGTCGGAGTGGCCTCGCGAGCGGCGGCGCCGTCAGGAGCGGCGTCCGGCCCCGGAGGTACGGACTGGGTGGCGGGGCGCTCCGTGCCCTCGCCCGCAGTGCCCTCGTTCTCGGTGCTCACAGCTCTTTACTCCTCGGTTCCACGTTCCGCGTCTGTCGTCGGCAGGCGTCCCGCTGCAAACGTCCCGCTGTGCAAGTGTCGTGGTTAACCCTTACCCACGGCACGTCGGGCCACTGTAAGCAGGACCTGTGCGTCTTTTGGCCATCTTTTACTTCGGACAAAGAGGACGCACTTCGAGCCGACCGGCCGGTGGTCCGGCCGTACGACCTCCTGCCCCGTCACGGTGGGACCATGACGCGGTGAGCCAAGCCCGCCAGCACAGCATTCAGGTCGTCGCCCACCGGGGAGCCTCGGAGGACGCGCCGGAACACACGCTCGCCGCGTACATGAAGGCCATCGAGGACGGCGCGGACGCCCTGGAGTGCGACGTACGGCTCACGGCCGACGGTCATCTCGTATGCGTGCACGACCGCCGGGTGAACCGTACATCCAACGGCCGCGGCGCGGTGTCCGCACTGGAACTCTCGGACCTTTCCGCCCTCGACTTCGGCACGTGGAAGAAGAGCCCCGCGTACGCGACGAGCGAGGAGAGCCCGGAGTACCGCGACCCCGGCCACACGTCGGTGCTGACGCTCGAACGGCTGCTTGAGCTGGTCGCGGACGCGGGCAGGCCGGTGCAGCTCGCCGTCGAGACCAAGCACCCGACCCGATGGGCCGGCCAGGTGGAGGCGCGGCTGCTGGAGACGCTCGGACGGTTCGGGCTCGCGCGGCCCGCACCCGGGGAGTCCACCGTGCGGATCATGTCCTTCTCCGCGCGCTCGCTGCACCGCATCGCGCGCGCGTCGCCGCAGCTGCCGACCGTCTACCTGATGCAGTACATCTCGCCGCGGCTGCGGGACGGGCGCCTGCCCGCGGGCGCGCGGATCGCGGGGCCCGGGATGCGGATCGTGCGCAGCCACCCCGGCTACATCGCCCGGCTGCACCGGGCCGGGCACCGCGTGCACGTGTGGACGGTGAACGAGCCGGAGGACGTCGAGCTGTGCGTGCGGCTCGGGGTCGAGGCGATCATCACGAATCGGCCGAAACAGGTCCTGCACCAACTCGGTCGAATCACCTCATAAGGGGTGAAAGCCGCAGGTCGGACGTGGTGGCTTGGCGGATTGTGCCCCGGCGCGTTCACTCCGTGTCCGAATGTCACGAGTGCGTCAAAGGCTGCCCAGTGGCCGGTTTCCGGCCCAGACGGTCGGGGCATCCAACCCGTGGCGTGGGCGAAGGGAGGTCTCGAATGGCGGTCATAGGGGTGCGGGAAGTACCGGCGTCGTCGGGCGTCGCGGTGTCCCACGGCCCATCGGGCGTGGGCGAGGCGCGGCACCGCATGCGGGAGCAGCTGAGCGGCAGCGGCGTTTCGGACACGGTCGTGGAGGATGCGGAGCTGGTCCTCTCCGAGCTGCTGAGCAACGCGTGCCGGCACGGGAGGCCGCTGCGGCGCTCGGAGCGCGGCGACGGCGGCATACGGGCCGCGTGGCGGGTCGATACGGCGGGGGGCCTGACGGTCGAGGTGACGGACGGCGGTGGTCCCACGCGCCCCGTCCCGGCACGGCCCTCGGTGACGGCACGCGGCGGCCGGGGGCTGAACATCATCACCGCGCTCGCGAAGGACTGGGGGGTGCGGGACAGCGCCTCCGGCGAGGTGACGGTCTGGGCCCGCCTCACGGCCCCCGACCCGCGCGTCTGACCCCCCACGGGCCCGGCCAAGGCACGGGGCACGCTGCGGCAACGGGACACACCGGGTTAACGGGGCACACCGGGTTACGGGCCGCATCCGCCCTCCTCCCGGCCCCACCGCCCCGGGCGACCCCCGCGTCGCCCCTCCCCGCCGCGAAGACGGCAAGGCCACCCGAGACCCCCGGCCGGAGGCCGACCGACCGGTCCGTCGCCCACCGGCGGACCGCCCGCCGCGGGCGGGGCACAGCGACCCGCGAGTGCGGGGCACGGCCACCCGCCAGACCGGCAACCGACCACCCCGGCCGCGGCCCGTCACCCATCGGCGGCCCACCGCCCGTCCGCCGCGGCCGGGGTGACCACCGCAGCCGCGTCACCCCGTCGTCCCCGGCCGGAGGCCCGCCGCGTCGACTCCGGGCCGCGCGCCCAGGACGACGATCCGGGCGCCTCGCGCCCATCGACCGGTCCGTCGCCCACCGGCGCATCGCCCGCCGTCAGCACGTCGCCCGCGGCCGGGGCCCCGCGTCAGCGCGGGGGCACGCGCCCCCGCGCGCCCCCGCGCGGCCTGTGCGGGTCGCGACCCGGTGCGGTCGCAGCGGCTAGGCTCGCCGTCTGCATTCGCACCGCCGCAGCGACCGGGAGACACCCCACCATGGCCAAGAAGCAGAAGAAGGCACAGCTCACGGACGGAGCCGTTCCGGTGGTTGGGCCCCGTGAGCCCTGCCCCTGCGGTTCCGGGCGGCGTTACAAGGCGTGCCACGGGCGTGCGGCGTCGCACGCGGTGACCGAGCTGGTGCATCGCCCGTTCGAGGGGCTTCCGGGGGAGCCGCACTGGGTCGCCATGCGCGAGCTGGTGCCCGCGGCGACCGCCGCGCTGGCGCTGAAGGGCGGGCTGCCCGCGGACGTGCCGTCCGTGACGCTGGCGACCGTGCTGCCGATGGCGTGGCCCGCGCTGCGCCGCGACGACGGCTCCGTGCTGCTCGCGCTGCAGAACGACACGGCGTCCGGCGACCTGAGCCGCGACCTCGCGGACACCCTGAAGCGCGCGCTGACCGCGGAGCCCGGCAACCCGGTCGCAGCCAGGCGCGTGGAGGGCGACGGGCCCAGGCTGCAGGACCTGCTCGACCTGGAGGCCGACTTCACGCCGACCGTCCACCAGGGGTTCGAGTTCTGGGTGCCGGACGCGGAGAACGCGACGCCCGAGGTCACGGCGTCCCTGGAGCGGGCGAACGAGGCGGCGATCCCCACCGTCCTGCTGTCGGGCTCCGAGGCCGCGTACTGGTGCGAGACGCCGGAGAAGAACCACCTGCGCTGGGTCATGCCGCACGCCGAGGAGAAGCTGCTCGACGCGCTCGCCCGGCTGCACGCGGCCGGCGCGTCGTCGCTTGGCGAGGGGACGCGGCTCGTCGGGTCGTTCCGGGCGCACGGGCTGACCGTGCCGGTCTGGGACCTGCCGACCGGGATGGGCGCGCAGGAGTGCGAGAAGCCCGCGGCCGCGTTCGCGGAGCGGCTGGCCGGGGCGCTGGCGGCCGACGCGCCGCTCACGGGCGAGGAGCGCCGGGCGCGCGGCGGCCTGACGAACCGCCAGGTGACGCTGAGCTGACGCTGAGCGACGAAGGGGCCCGACCCGGAGCCGTGGCGCGTGATCCGCATCACACGCCACGGCGTCCGGCGCGTACTCCCACGTAATAAGACGGCCCGATTTCTCTGATCGAATTTGCTAACGGCCGATCTCTTGTTACCGTTCTAGAAGCCCGGTCGCTGGTGCATCCCCCGTCGCCAGCGACCGGGCCTTTGCGTTCCGTCGCGGGCCCGCCATTGCTCCGGTTTACCCGCGTTCACCTGCTTTTACCTGCGGTTTCCCCGGCGGTTGACTGTGTGCCCGCTGTGCGGGTCCCGTGACGCCAACTCCCCGCGCACCGCGCTGACCTGGGCCGGGCCGACGGCCGCCCGCCCCCCGCACGCCGTCGTGCGCCCCGGCCGCACGGGCGCCGCCCGCGCGGATTTCGGGGAATTCCCGCACACGCGGCCATCGGCACGGGCGGCCCGTGCAATTGCATTTTGTTCAGTACATCTCAGTAGGCGAGTCTGCTGCCGCCGTCGGGGGCGCTCGTACTCGCCTCCACCAACGCGTCCACGACGGCCTCCACGTCAGGCAGCCAGGGCGCCGCGGAGCCCGGCAGCGGGCCGCGTTCCCAGCGCGCCTGCCCGCCCACGGCGTCCGACGGCGGTAGCACCAGGTAACCGCCCTCGCCGTGGAAGCGCAGCGAACTGGGAACCCACGCCTTCTCGTAGAGGAGGTCGCCGAGGCGTTCGAGGCCGTACGGGGCGACGAGGACCGACCATCGGGTCGGCGTCGCCACGACGGGGCCGAGCCGCATGCCCGCCGCGTCGAGCGCGGCGAGCGCCCGCGGCCCCGCGACGGCGGGGAGGCTGACCGCGCAGGGCGCGCTGCCGCCGGTGGCGAGCAGGACGGGCGCGTTCGGGCGCTTGGACCACCACCAGCGGATCATGTGCTCGTCGGTGGTCGCCGCGAGCAGGCCCGGGTCGAAGGGGTGCGCGCCCGGCACCGCGCATTCGAGGTCCGGGCAGGAGCAGCCCGTGCCGCGGGTGCCGCGGCCGGCGGGCCTGAGGGCCGCGCCGGGCAGCACGGGCCATCTCCACGCGGAGCAGGTGAGCGCGGCATCGACCGGGGCAGGCATCCCCTTGCGCCTGAGCCGGAGCCTGCGCCGCCTTCCGAGGATCTCGCGCATGAGCGCTCGTTCCTTTCCGTTGAACGCCGAGTCCACATGACACTGACTGGCGCCGTGCGCGTGTTTCGCCACGCCGTCCACATGCGTGCGTGGACGTGTCCGCGATACGAGGCTCCGCCGCCCCCGCGGGGACACGCCCCGCGTCGGGGACTGGAACGGACCCGGACATCCGGCGAACGGTGGCGCGCGCAAGGCGCTTGCTGCTGTCCCGCTGTGCTGTGCGTGCGTTCTCGCCACTCCGAGGGGACAGGTGGCGTACCGGCCCCGGCTGTCAGGACGCCCGGCTGCCGCCGTGAGGTTCCGCGGGGCCCCAACTGCCCCTGTCCGTCACCATTTACGTACCCATCGCGTACGGAATGACGCTCGGGAGAACGCCTCCCCGGAGTCGTCTGCTTCCCCCGGGCCCCGGAAAGAACCCTTCTCGAGCGAGTTCAGTCGACCGCAAAACCTGCCGCGAGGGCTGTTTTTCGGTCAACTTCCAGAGTATGCCAGACATCCACAGGGCCACGGGCATCATGCTGGACATTGCCCGAGTTGTGCGTGTACATGTGGGTACATTGATGGCCGCGCAGAATGACATGGGGGTTTGCGATGCTATTGAGCGAAACGCGCCGCCCGGAGGGTCGGCTGCCATGAGTGCCCCACACATGCCGAAAGTGGCCGGAATCAATTCCGTCGTCCCCGCCCCCGCTCACGCTGCCCCTCCGCTCGACGACCTCCAGGCGCCCCCGGTCGTCCTCATCCAGGACCGGCTCGCCGGCTGGGTGTCCGACCTCACCACGCTGCACGAGCTGACCGAGCGCCTGGCGCGCACCGACCACCTCGACGCGGCGCTCCCCGAACTGCTGCGCGCGGGCGCCGCCCTCGTGGGCGCGCGCCGCGGCCTCGTCGTCCTCGAACCCGCCGACGGACTGGGACCGCGCACCACCGTCGGCCTCGGCCTGTCCCGGTCCGATCTCGGCCATCTGGAGACCGTGCCGCGCTCCGCCACCGGGTACGGCGCGCTGCTCGATGACGCGGAGCGCGCGGCGCCGGGCGCGCGCCCCGAGGCGATCGCCTGCCCCGACCTGTTCGCCGGCCCTGCGGCCGATCGAACGTCCGGCGCCGCGGCCGGCTCCCGGCTGCGCGACGTCGCCACGCGGCTCGGCTTCGCCGCCACGTACGCGGTGCCGCTGGTGGCCGACCGCGAGACCAACGCCGCGGGCGAGCCGGCCGGCGAGCGACCGCCCCGGCTCGGGGCCGTGATGTGGCTGTACGACGAGCCGGCCGAGCCCGACGAGCGCGCACGCCACCTCGCCGGCCTCTACTCCCGGTACGCGGGCGAGCACCTGGCACGCCTCGTGGAACTGGAGCGCGCACGCGCGCGCCTGGCCGCCGTCGCCGACGAGCTGCTGCCGTCACGCCTGCCGTCCGTGCCCGGCGTGCGCATGGCGGTGTGCCACCGCACGGGACCGCTGGGCGGAGGGGACTTCTACGACGCGCTGCCGCTGCCCGAGGGCGCGCTCGGCCTCGCCGTCGGTTCGGTCAGCGGATCCGGGCCAGCGGCCGTCGCGGCGATGGGCAGGCTGCGCGCCTCACTGCGCGCGTACGCGGTGATGGAGGGCGAGGACCCGGTCGCCGTCCTGTCCGACCTGGAGATGCTGCTCACGCTCACCGAGCCGGCGCGCACGGCCACCGCGCTGTTCGCGTTCGCGGAGCCCGCCACGCGCCGCGTCGTCCTCGCGGGCGCCGGGCACGCGCCGCCGCTGCTGGTCGGCGACCGCAGATGCGAGTACATCGAGACGACGCTCTCTGCCCCGCTGGGGATGCTCAGCTGCTGGGAGGCGCCGAGCGTGGAGCTGGCGCCCGCGCCCGGCGAAACGGTGCTGCTGTACACCGACGGGCTGCTGCGGCGCACGGGCGACCCGATGGACCGTGCGTACGCGCGGCTGCACGCGGCCGCCGCGAGCGTGCCCGCCGCCGTACGGGACGACCCGGCGGCCGTCGCCGAGCACGTCGTGCGCACGGTGCTGGCCGACGCGGGCGTGGCGCACGAGCCCGCGGGTGCGGGCGGCGGCACGGAGGACATCGTCCTGCTGGCCGTCCGCTTCGACTGACCGCCCTCGTTGACCGCCCCCGGTCGGCCGCCCCGGTCACTGACACAGCTCACTGACATTACTCACAGGGCCGGACGGTTCTGTACACATGTGCGCTTCCTTACGATGGAAGCGACCGGTGTCGCACCCGAGAGCCGGTGGTCGTAGCGAGGAGAAGACGTGGCGGACGAGCGCATCCAGGAGACCCCTGACAACGAGGCGGAGACCGCCGACGACAAGCCGATCAAGCAGCGGAAGAACGGACTGTATGCCGCCGTGTCGGACGAACTCGCGGAGAACATGAAGAGCGGCTGGGCCGACACCGAGCTGCGCGGCCTCACCGCCCTCCCCCAGGCCGGGCAGACGGCCGCGCGCCGCGCCGCCCTGTCCGCCCGCTTCCCCGGCGAGCGGCTCGTCGTGCCCGCGGGCAACCTCAGGACGCGGTCGAACGACACGGAGTACCCCTTCCGCGCGTCGACCGAGTACGCGTACCTCACGGGCGACCAGACGCAGGACGGCGTCCTCGTCCTGGAGCCCGCGGGCCCCTCGGGCCACGACGCGACGGTCTACCTGCTGCCGCGCTCGGACCGCGGCAACGGCGAGTTCTGGCTGGACGGCCAGGGCGAGCTGTGGGTCGGCCGCAGGCACTCGCTCGCCGAGGCCGAGCAGCTGCTCGGCGTCCCGGCGAAGGACGTGCGCACGCTCGCGGGCGTGCTCTCCGAGGCGACGGGCCCGGCGCGGGTCGTGCGCGGCCACGACGCGGGCGTCGAGGCGTCGCTCACCGACAAGGTGACGGCCGAGCGCGACGAGGAGCTGCGCTCCTACCTGTCCGAGGCGCGCGCGGTCAAGGACGACTTCGAGATCGGCGAGCTGCAGAAGGCCGTGGACTCGACGGTGCGCGGCTTCGAGGACGTGGCACGCGTACTCGACCGCGCCGAGGCCGAGACGCGCGGCGAGCGCTACATCGAGGGAACGTTCTTCCTGCGCGCCCGCATCGAGGGCAACGACGTCGGCTACGGCTCGATCTGCGCCTCGGGCCCGCACGCGACGACCCTGCACTGGGTGCGCAACGACGGCCGGGTCCGTGCGGGCGACCTGCTGCTGCTCGACGCCGGCGTCGAGACGGACACGCTGTACACGGCGGACGTGACGCGCACCCTGCCCGTCGACGGCAGCTTCACGCCGCTCCAGCGCAAGATCTACGACGCGGTGTACGAGGCGCAGGAGGCGGGCATCGCGGCGGTCAGGCCCGGCGCGAAGTACCGCGACTTCCACGACGCCGCGCAGCGCGTGCTCGCCGAGCGCCTCGTCGAGTGGGGGCTGCTCGAAGGCCCCGTGGAGAAGGTGCTCGAACTCGGGCTCCAGCGCCGCTGGACCCTGCACGGCACGGGCCACATGCTCGGCCTCGACGTCCACGACTGCGCGGTCGCGCGCCGCGAGGTCTACGCGGACGGCACGCTCGAGCCCGGCATGTGCCTGACGGTCGAGCCCGGCCTGTACTTCCAGGCGGACGACCTGACGGTGCCGGAGGAGTACCGCGGGATCGGCGTCAGGATCGAGGACGACATCCTCGTGACGGCCGACGGCAACCGCAACCTCTCCGCGGGCCTGCCGCGCGCATCGGCCGAGGTCGAGACCTGGCTGGCCGGGCTGCGCACGGCCTGACCGCACGGAGGACCCGCAGAGGACTCGCAGAGGGCCCACAGAGGGCTCACATGCGACGGGTCCACAACGGGACGAGGACGCTCCGCTCGGCGGTCACACCGCTCCGAGCAGGGCGTCCTCGCGCCACTTCAGGGTCTTGTCGAAACTCACCACCGCGCCGTGTCCTGGGCCGCCGGTGAAGTCGACGTGGTCGGCGAGCTGCTCGATCAGGCCGAGGCCGCGCCCGCTCTCCGCCGTCGGGGACGGCGGCCGCGCCGACGGCCTGACGACCCGTCTGCGCGGGAATCCCGGCCCCGAGTCGGCGACCTCGATACGGCACTTCTCGCCGTCCAGGTACGCGGTGACGCGATAGCCGCCGCTGTCCGCGGGGCCGTACCCGCCGTGTTCCACGGCGTTGGCACACGCCTCGGTGAGCGCGACCGACAGGTCGAAGGAGATGTCCGGGTCGACACCGGCCGTGTCCATCGCGCCGAGCAGCAGGCGGCGCGCGAGCGGGACGCTTGCCGCTTCGCGCCGCAAGTGCAGAGACCACCAGATGCTCATGCTTCAGCCTCCTGGCCGCGGCTCGACATATCGTTACGTATTGCCACTGGCCATACGACATAAGCGGGGCCCGCGCGGGAAAGCGCTCGTTCGGCGGACGCGTGGACGGCACCGGCCGTGTATGGGTCGCGCCATGCCCTGTGCCAGGTCCCGCCCCAGGCCCCATGCCGTGCCTGTCCGCATGTGGACCTGCCCCACTGGCGCCGCGGGCGCAGTGCGATGATGGGCACCGCCATGCATCCCGTCGCGCGCGCCGCTGCCGGCGCTCGGCTGTTCAGGGCCGCGGTGTTCGCCGCGGTCTGCGCCGTGCTGTCCGCGATGGGGCACGCGATGGCAGCCTGCGCGCCCGTGCCGTGGTGGGCGGTGGTGGCCGGATTCCTCGCGGTGTTCGCCGTGGCGGCGCCCCTGGCGGGGCGGCCGCGCTCGACGCCCACCGTCGTCGTCGCGCTGACGGCGGGGCAGCTCGGACTGCACAGCCTGTTCGTCCTCGCGCAGCAGCGGGCGTCCGCGCCCGTGTCGGTGCACGTGGCGGGCAGCGACGCGCTCGTGCGCACCGCGGCCAAGCTGCTGTGCGGCGGCGGAGCGGCGTCCCTCAGCCCGGGCGACGCCCGGCGCATCCTCGCCAACGCCCATGTCCCGGCCGCTGACGTGGTGTCGGGGACGGGCGGCGGCGCGGCGTTCACGCAGGCGCACGCCGCCACGTCCGGGATGACCGGCATGACCGGCATGCCGGGAATCGACTTCATGTCCGGGGCGACCGCTTCGCCCCAGTGCGCGGGGCTGCTGCCGTCCGTGCCCATGATCCTCGGCCACGTCCTGGCCGCGCTGGCCACGGGGTGGCTGCTGCGCCGGGGCGACCTCGCGCTGCTGCGCATCGCCCGGCTCTCCGCCCAGGGCGCGCACGGGCTCGGCGAAGTGCGCGAGACGCTCACCGACGCGGCGCAGCTGCGGGCCCTGCGCGGCGCGCTCGTCCTCGTACGGCACCTGATCGCGGGACTGCCCACGCACCTGGACGGCCGCGCGGGGCGCGCGCCGCTCCCGTACGACATCGCGCCGGGCCCCACGGCACACACGCTCCAGCACACGGTCATCAGGCGCGGGCCACCGGCGGAGTTCGCGCTCGCCGCATGACGCGACGCACTCGCTCGTCCATGGCTGACGAGGCGGCGTCGCGGTGCCGACGTGCGACCGCACGTGGCTCCCGTACCACCTCACCCCCGTGGAGTGCCCTGTGATCCCATCCGAGTCCGATAACTTCCCCGCCGTGACGGCCCACGGCGCGACGCCGCCGATGCCGTCGGTCCCGGCAGCGCAGGCGGCCCCGACCTCGTGGCGTGGCGTGAAGCGCGCCGCCGTCGTGGGCGGGCTCGCCGCCTCCGCCGTGCTCGTGCTCGCGGGCACGGCGTCGGCGCACGTCACCGTGAACCCGGAGGGCGAGGCGGTCAAGGGCGGCTCCGCCGTCGTCGACTTCAAGGTCCCCAACGAGCGCGACAACGCCACGACCACCAAGCTCGAAGTGGACTTCCCGACCGACACCCCGCTCGCGTCCGTGATGCCGGAGCCGGTGCCGGGCTGGAAGATCGACATCACCAAGTCGAAGCTCTCCAAGCCGGTCGAGCTGTGGGGCAGCAAGGTCACCGAGGCCGTCAGCAAGGTCACCTGGACCGCGGACAAGAGCAGCGGCAGCGGCAGCGGTGACAGCGGCATCCCCGTGGGCGAGTTCCAGCTGTTCCCCGTCTCGGTCGCCACGCTGCCCAAGAACGCCGACCAGGTCACCTTCAAGGCCCTCCAGACGTACAGCAACAACGAGGTCGTGCGCTGGATCGAGGTGCAGAAGCCGGGCGCGCCGGAGCCCGAGAACCCGGCGCCGACGCTCAAGCTGACCGCGGCGCCCGCCGCCGACTCGCAGGGCAGCTCCTCGGGCTCGTCCAGCGCCTCGAACGCCTCGGACTCCTCCGACTCCTCGGGCAAGAGCGGGAAGGACCAGGCGTCCTCGTCCACGTCGGACGGCTCCGACACCCTCGCGCGCGTGCTCGGCATCGTCGGCATCGTCATCGGCGCCGCCGGTGTGGCGTGCGGCGTGCTGATCGGCCGGCGCCGCAGCGCCTGACCCCCACGGCGCCGCGCGGCGTGCCGCACACCGGGCACGCCGCGCCCCGGCACGCGACGCCCAGACACGCGTCGCCCCGGCACGCGTCGCCCCGGACAAACCCCCCGTTTTCGCAGTTCCCCGCACTTTCCCAGGAAAGACCCATGCACAAGAAGCAGCTCACCGCGGCCGCGGCCCTCGTGGCGGCCGCCGCTCTCACCCTCACCGCCTGCGGCTCCGGCTCCTCGGACACGAGCGCGAAGCCGAAGGCGAAGTCCTCGTCGGTCGCCGACGTGTCCGGGGCGCAGAAGCCCGGCGCCGCGACCGTCCTCGACCCGCCCTTCACGAAGCCGGACCTCGTCCTGACGGACACGCACGGCAAGAAGTTCGACCTCCGCGCGGAGACGAAGAACAAGCCGACCCTGCTCTACTTCGGCTACACGCACTGCCCCGACATCTGCCCCCTCACGATGAGCAACCTCGGCATCGCGAGGAAGGCCCTGACCAAGGCGGAGCAGGCCAAGCTGCAAGTCGTGTTCATCACCACCGACCCGGAGCGCGACACCCCTGCCCAGCTCGGCAAGTGGCTGCCGGCCGCGGGCGACCCGTCCTTCATCGGCCTCACCGGCGACTTCAAGAAGATCCAGGCGGCCGCGCGGTCGATCGGCATCGGCATCTCCCCGCCGGTGAAGAAGAAGGACGGCACGATCGAGTCCAGCCACGGCGCGCAGGTCGTCGCCTTCTCGCCGAAGACCAACGGCGGCTACCTGCTGTTCGGGTCGACCACCACGGCCGAGCAGTACGCCAAGGCCCTGCCGAAGATCATCAAGGGGGAGAAGCCGTGATCCGCCGCGCTCCCCTCGCCCTGGCCTCCGTGCTCGCCGCGGCCGGCCTGACGCTCACCGCATGCTCCGGCGGCTCGTCGACCGCCGACGCGAAGGCGCCCGCGGCGTCGACGTCGGCGTCGGCCACGCCGTCCGCACACACGCCCGCCGGCGGGAAGCCGCACCTCACCGTGTCCGGCGCCTACGTGCCGCAGCCCGTCGGCGACCTGGCGGCCGCGTTCCTCGTCGTCAAGAACACCGGCGGGGGCGACGACACCCTCACGTCCGTCACGAGCCCCGTGTCGGGCGAGGTGTCCATACACAAGACCGTGAACGACCGGATGGTGGAGGTGAAGTCCTTCGACGTGCCGGCCGGCGGCACGCTCGACCTGGCGCGCGGTGGCGACCACATCATGATGATGGGCGTCAAGAAGCCGCTCGAGCAGGGTCAGCGCATCGCTCTCGAACTGCACTTCCGGAAGTCAGGCGCGATCAAGGTCACCGTTCCCGTCAAGGCGGCCAACTACCAGCCGGCCGCCGCGCAGTGAGTGAGGGGCTCCACACGCCATGAACACCGCCATCGCCCCACCCCCGCCGGGCGGTTACCGCCGCCGGGCCGCCGGTACGTACGCGACGCCGCTGCTGCGGCTGCTGCTCGTCGCCGGCCTGCTCGTCCCGGCCGTGCTGCTGACGTTCGCCGGCAAGGCGTCCGCCCACGCGGCGCTGACCGGCAGCGACCCCAAGGACGGGGCGGTGGTGGCGACGGCACCCGGCGCGGTCACCCTCACGTTCTCCGAACAGGTCACGCTCGGCAAGAACGCGATCCGGGTGCTGTCGCCGGACAACAAGCGCGTGGACACCGGGAAGATCACGGACGTCTCCACGAAGTCGACCGCGAGCTACCGCGCGGCGCTGCGCCCGTCCATCCCGAACGGGACGTACACGGTGGCGTGGCAGGCGATCTCCGCCGACACCCACCCGGTGTCGGGGGCCTTCACCTTCTCGGTCGGGGCGCCGTCCAAGACGAGCGCGAAGGTCGCGGGGCAGGGGTCGAGCGGCGGCCTCGTCGGCGTGCTGTACCAGGTGGCGCGGTACCTCTCGTACGCGGGATTCGTGCTGCTGGTCGGCGGAGCCGCCTTCGTGCTGATCTGCTGGCCGGGCGGGGCGTCGGCGCGGCCGCTGCAACGGCTCGTCGTGCGCGCGTGGCTGCTGTTCACGGCGTCGACGCTGGCGCTGCTGCTGCTCCGCACCCCGTACACGGGGTCGGGCAAGCTCGTGGACGTCTTCGATCTCAGCGGCCTTCAGGGGGTGCTCGGGACGAAGGAGGGCGCCGCGCTGGTCTCCCGGCTGCTGCTGCTCGGGGCGGCGGCGGTGTTCGTGGCGGTGCTGTTCGGCGCGTACGCGCGACGCGGCGAGGAGAGCGCGGCGGAGGCGACCGGCGCTTCGGGCGCGGACGGCGCCTCGGGCGCGGACGGCGCTTCCGGCGCGGCGGGCGAGCGCAGGGACCTGGCGTTCGGGCTCGGCGCGGGCGGCGCGGTCGTCGCGGCGGGCCTCGCGGCGACGTGGTCGCTCAGCGAGCACGCGTCGACGGGCATCCAGACCGGGCTCGCCATGCCGGTGGACATGGTGCACCTG
Organism: Streptomyces montanisoli; assembly: GCF_017813245.1. Lineage (GTDB taxonomy): Bacteria > Actinomycetota > Actinomycetes > Streptomycetales > Streptomycetaceae > Streptomyces > Streptomyces montanisoli. The sequence continues at coordinate 25,947 of NZ_JAGIQL010000022.1, read as the reverse complement.
CTGTCGGTGGCGTGCTGGCTCGGCGGGCTCGCGGCGCTGCTCGTGTCGCTGTACCGCGTCCCGTCGATCGACGCCAAGGCGGTGGGGCGGTTCTCGGCGCTGGCGTTCTGGAGCGTCGTGGCCGTGGTGGCGAGCGGCGTCTACCAGTCGTGGCGCCAGGTCGGCTCGTTCGCGGCGCTGGGCTCCACCACGTACGGGCGGCTGCTGCTGATCAAGGTCGGTCTCGTCGCCGTCATCCTGGCGATCGCGTACTTCTCGCGGCGGTGGACGCGGCGGCTCGCCCAGGCCCAGGCCCCGGCCGCCGTCGCGGGCGCGGACACGGCCGAGGAGGCCGCACTGGAGGAGCCGGTACCGGTCGCGTCGGCCAAGGACGCGGTGGACGTGGCGGCGGCGGACGCGGGCAAGGCCGGCTCGGACTCGTCGGGGGCGCCGGACTCGGCGAGTACGTCGAACTCGGCGAGTACGTCAGGCATGCCAGGCACGTCGGACGCGCGCGCGGCGCAACTCGCGCGGCAGCGGGCGGCGGTGGCGTCGGCACGCAAGAAGCGGCAGCGCGACGCCGACCCGGTGCGCGGCGGACTGCGCCGCTCGGTGCTCGCGGAGGCGGCGGTCGCGGTCGCCGTGCTCGTCGCCGCCACGATCCTGTCCGACACGGAGCCGGGCAGGACGGCGGAGGCGGCGGCGAAGGACCCGGCCGGCGCACCGGCGACCGCCATGCACCACGCGCACGGCCCGGTCGACCTGAGCATCCCGTTCGACACCGGCGGCCCCAAGGGCAAGGGCGTGCTCCAGTTCCACCTGGACCCGGCACGCACGGGCGCCGACAACGTCATGCACCTCTACGTCAACGGTCCCGACGGCAAGCCGCTCGACGTTCCCGAGGTCAAGGCAAGCCTGACGCTCAAGGCGCGCGGGATCGGCCCGCTGCCGATCACGCCGAGCAGGTTCGCCCCCGGCCACTGGGCGGCGGACCACGTCCGCGTCCCGATCGCCGGCAGCTGGCAGCTCGCCCTGACCGTCAGGACGTCCGCCATCGACGAGACCACTGTGTACAAGAACATCACGATCGGCTGAGCCAGTGACAGACACTTCGAAGACTACGAACAGCGCGGGGACGGACGACGGCGGCAGGCATCGGGGGGAGGAGCACCCCGCGCCGGCCGACGCGCGTGCGTCCGGGGCACGCGTCAGCCGGCGCGGGGTGCTCGGCGCGGTGGGCGCGGGCGCCGTCGGCGGTCTCGTGGTCGGCGCGGGTGGCGGGATCGGCGCGTACGCCGCGACGCGGCCCGCCGCGCCCACGCCGCTGACCCACCTCGGCTCCGACGCCGTCGCCTTCCACGGCACCCACCAGGCGGGCATCTCCACGCCGATGCAGGCCGTCGGCCACCTCGTCGCCTTCGACCTCGCGCCCGGCGCCGGGCGCGCGGAAGCCATCGCGCTGCTGCGCCGCTGGACGGCGTGCGCGGCGCCGATGACGGAGGGGCGGCCTGCGCCGGGCCACGACACCGACGTCGCGCTCGACGAGGGCCCGTCCGCGCTGACCGTCACCTTCGGCTTCGGCCGAAGCTTCTTCGACCGCACGGGCCTCGTGAAGCAGCGCCCCGTCCAGCTCGACCCGCTGCCCGCGTTCTCCTCCGACCACCTCGACCCGGCCCGCAGCGACGGCGACCTGTGGATCCAGGTCGGCTCGGACGACGCGCTCGTCGCCTTCCACGCGCTGCGCGCGCTGCAGAAGGAGGCCGGGTCCACCGCGCGCGTGCGCTGGCTGATGAGCGGCTTCAACCGGTCCCCCGGCGCCACGGCGCACCCCATGACCATGCGCAACCTGATGGGCCAGGTCGACGGCACCGGCAACCCGAAGCCGTCGGAGCCCCGGTTCGGCGAGGAGATCTTCGTACCGGCGAAGCCGCACGGAACGCTCGCGAGCCCCGCGTGGATGGCGGGCGGCTCGTACGCGGTGGTGCGGCGCATCCGCATGCTCCTCGACGACTGGGAGAGCATGCCCGTCGGCAAGCAGGAGAAGGTCATCGGCCGCCGCAAGTCGGACGGGGCGCCGCTCACCGGCGGCACCGAGGACACCGCGATGGCGCTGACGAAGAAGGGCCCCGACGGCGAGCTCGTCATCCCGGCCGACGCGCACGCGCGCATCGCGCAGCCGTCGGCGAACGGCGGGGCGGCCATGCTGCGCAGGTCCTACTCGTACAACGACGGCCTGCGCGGCGACGGGAAGCCCGACGCGGGGCTGCTGTTCGTCGCCTGGCAGGCGGACCCGCTCAAGGGATTCGTGCCGGTGCAGCGCAAACTCGACCGGGGCGACGCCCTGTCGGCGTTCATCAGGCACGAGGCGAGCGGCCTCTTCGCCGTGCCGGCGGGCGCCGCGAAGGGCGAGTACGTGGGGCAGCGCCTGATGGAGTCCTGAGGGGCGGGACGGCCCTCGGACGGCGGGCAGGACAGCCCTCGGCCGGCGGGCGGTCCTGCCCTCGCCCGGCGGGTGGGACGGCGCCGCCCGAGGGGTGGGACGAGCGCTAGTGTGGCCGCATGTCGGCCACGCGCTATACGTATCTCGGGCCCGAGGGCACCTTCACCGAAGCGGCCCTTCGCACTCTCCCCGAAGCCGCCACCAGGGAACTCGCGCCGATGGTGTCCGTACCCGCGGCGTTCGACGCCGTGCGGGCGGGCGAGGCGGCCGGCGCGTTCGCCGCGATCGAGAACTCGGTGGAGGGCGGCGTCACCGCGACCATCGACGAACTGACCGGCGGCGAGCCGCTGATGATCTACCGCGAGGTGCTGCTGCCGATCACGTTCGCGCTGCTGGTGCGGCCGGGCACGGCCCTGTCCGACGTGCGCACGGTGACGGGCCACCCGGTGGCGCAGCCGCAGGTGCGCGGCTGGCTGCGCGGCCATCTGCCGGACGCCGCCTGGGAGTCGGCCGCCTCGAACGCGGACGGCGCGCGGCTGGTGCGCGAGGGCAAGTACGACGGCGCCTTCGCGGGGGCGTTCGCCGCCGCCACGTACGGCCTCGAACCGCTGGTCACGGAGATCCACGACGCGGCGAACGCGGTCACGCGCTTCGTCCTCGTCGGGCGCCCGGGGCGGCCGGCGGCCAGGACGGGCGCCGACAAGACGTCGCTGGTCATCTGGCTGGGCGAGGACCAGCCGGGCGCGCTGCTCGACCTGCTGCAGGAGTTCGCGGTGCGCGGGGTCAACCTGATCCAGATCCAGTCGCGGCCGACCGGCGAGGGCATGGGGAAGTACTGCTTCGCCATCGACGCGGAGGGCCATGTCGCCGAGCGCCGGGTCTCCGAGGCGCTGATGGGGCTGCGGCGGATCTGCCCGCAGGTGCGCTTCCTCGGCTCGTACCCGCGCGCCGGGGTGGCGCAGGCGGACGTGCGGCCGCCGCGGGCCGGCACGTCGGACGCGGACTTCATCGAGGCGGCGGAGTGGCTGGCGCGCAGCCAGGACGGCCGCTCCTGAGCGACGGCGCAGGCCGGGCGCGTGCGGCCGGACGCGTGTGGCCGGACGCGTGTGGCCGGACGCGTGTGGCTCGGCGCCGGGCCCCCAGCCTGTGGATAACTCGGCTAGTTATCCACAACCCCGAGTCTCGACCTGAGGACAAGTCGACAACGCGGGCCCGTTTCGTCGACAAATATCCCGAGTCACCCTTTCCCTGTCCACAGCATGTGCGGAGGGATGAACGTCCTCACTCCCGGTGACTGTCTCCCCAGAGGCATCATTCCCACCCGAAGGAGTGGGAATTGCAGGTTTGAAGGGGGATTTGTCCGACCGGGAGCCGCTACGGGAAATGATCTTTGGCATTGTCCACAGAATCTTTCCCCGCCCTGTGGATAACTTTGAGAAAGGTTACGGTCGCTGTGGACAAGACCCGCCAAGTGCCCCCGCACACAGGGGACGTGGGTCAAGGCGAGCGCGGCCCGCTACCCCCGGCCGGGGAATTCGGGCCGTCTTGTTGACCAACGCCGACGCGGGCAAAGATCATTTTCCGGCACCTCGCACAATCACGGCAAAATCCGACAAGAAAGACATAACATCTCCCCTGTGGATATCAGGTCGGCCGGGACGGCGACCACCGGTAGCCTTGGCCGGGTGATTGACCTTCGCCTGCTCCGTGAGGACCCCGACCGTGTCCGTGCCTCCCAGCGCGCCCGTGGAGAGGATGTCGCCCTCGTCGACGCCGTGCTCTCCGCCGACGAGCGCCGCAGGTCGTCCGGCCTCCGCTTCGACGAGCTCCGCTCCGAGCAGAAGTCGCTCGGCAAGCTCGTCCCCAAGGCGTCCCCGGACGAGAAGGCCGAGCTGCTCAAGAGGGCCGAGCAGCTGAAGGCCGACGTGAAGGCCGCGGACGCCGCGCAGCACGAGGCGGACGAGGAGGCCAGGGCGCTGCTCCTGCAGCTCGGCAATGTCGTCCACCCCGACGTGCCGGTGGGCGGCGAGGAGGACTTCACGGTCCTGGAGACGTACGGCACGATCCGCGACTTCGGCGCGGAGGGGTTCGAGCCGAAGGACCACCTGGAGCTCGGCGAGGCGCTCGGCGCCATCGACATGGAGCGCGGCGCCAAGGTGTCGGGATCCCGCTTCTACTACCTGAAGGGCATCGGCGCGCTGCTGGAGCTCGCGCTCGTCAACGCGGCGGTCGCGCAGGCCACGGCCGCCGGGTTCACGCCGATGATCACCCCGGCGCTCGTGCGCCCGCAGGCCATGGAGGGCACGGGCTTCCTCGGCCAGGCCGCGGGCGACGTGTACCACCTGGAGCAGGACGACTACTACCTCGTCGGCACGTCCGAGGTGCCGCTCGCCGCGTACCACATGGACGAGATCATCGACGCGGACAGGCTGCCGCTGCGGTACGCGGGCTACTCCTCGTGCTTCCGCCGCGAGGCCGGCACGTACGGCAAGGACACACGCGGCATCTTCCGGGTCCACCAGTTCGAGAAGGTGGAGATGTTCTCGTACACCACGCCGGAGGAGGCGCGGGCCGAGCACCTGCGGCTGCTGGAGTGGGAGAAGGAGTGGCTGCTCTCGCTCGGCCTGCCGTTCCAGGTGATCGACGTGGCCTCGGGCGACCTGGGCGCGTCCGCGTCGCGCAAGTACGACTGCGAGGCGTGGATCCCGACGCAGGGCAAGTACCGCGAGCTGACGTCCACGTCGAACTGCGACGGGTTCCAGGCGCGCAGGCTGTCGGTGCGGATGCGGGACGGCAAGCAGGTCAGGCCGCTCGCCACGCTCAACGGCACGCTCTGCGCGGTGACGCGCACGATCGTGGCGCTCCTGGAGAACCACCAGCAGGCCGACGGCTCGGTCTGGGTCCCCGAGGTGCTGCGGCCCTACCTGGGCGGCCGCGAGCTACTGGAGCCGGTCGCCAAGTGAGCACCGAGCGCGGCGCGGCGCCGTTCCCGTACCGGCTGGTCGCGACCGACCTCGACGGCACGCTGCTGCGCGAGGACGGCACGGTCTCGGCCCGCACGCGCGCGGCGCTCGCCGCCGTGACCGCGTCCGGCGCCGCGCACGTCGTCGTCACGGGCAGGTCCGTGCCCTGGACGCGCGACATACTGGAGGACCTCGGGTACGAGGGCCTCGCGGTCTGCGGCCAGGGCTCGCAGCTCTACCACGCGGGCGAGCGCAGGCTCCTGACGTCGCTCACGCTCGACCGGTCCGTCGCGCGTCTCGCGATCGCCAAGGTGGAGGCGGAGCTCGGCCCGCTCGCGCTCGCGGTCAGCCAGGACGGCACGGACGGCACCGTCCTGATGGACGAGCGGTACGTGCTCGGCGGGCGCAAGCCGGCCCGCGCGAAGGTCGTCGACGACACGGCCAGGTTCTGGGACGCGCCGGTCAACAAGGTCTACCTCCAGCACCCGCGGCTGACCGACGACGAACTCACCCGCGCCGCGCGCGGCGCCGTCGGCGGCCTGACGGACGTGGTCATGGCGGGCCCCGGCGTGGTCGAGCTGGTGCCGGTCGGCCTCACGAAGGCCCGCGGCCTCTCGCTCGCGGCGCGCCGGCTCGGCCTGCGCGCCGACGAGGCCATCGCGTTCGGCGACATGCCCAACGACATCCCGATGTTCGCCTGGGCACGCCACGGCGTGGCGATGGCGGGCGCCCACGAGGAACTGCGCGCCGTCGCCGACGAGATCACGACGTCCAACGACGAGGACGGCGTCGCGGTCGTCCTGGAACGGCTGCTCGCCCACGAGGGCGTGGCCGGGGCCTGAGCACGACGGACTGCGCACCGGTCCTTGCCGCCTCTCCTCCCCACCGTGTTCCCTCGGGAGGTCGGCTACTCGCCTGCCCGCTCCCGCCAACAGGTGTCAGATGCCGGCGCGCGGGGCGCGGGCTGCGAGCACCGGGATGGATGCGATCTTCCGGCGGTCCAGGTGGTCCCAGACAAGTCCGGATGGCCGGTGAGGCGCGGGGCAGCTGATGATCCGCTCGGGTGTCACGATCACATCGACGCCGACATCGTGCGCGGTGGCAGGCAGGTCGCCGTCGAGAACCTGCAGCCCATGCACGGTGGTGACGACGACAGTGTGCTCACCGATCAGTCCTGCCTCGGTGAGGAACGCGAACTCCAGGTCGGAGTAGCCGGCTCCCTTGCCGATCCGTACCCCCGCTCGGTTCACGGCCACGCTGCCCAGCACCACCATGTCCACCGGCCGGAGGGAGTCCACCCCCACCTTGGGGGCGATGCCGGCGGCGACACGGCTGGAGGCGGCTTCCGCCGGCGGGACGGTGAGGACCGCGGGATCGAGCAGGTAGAAGGGGTGGAGGTCCGCCAGCTTGGGTACGGCCATGAAGACGGTCTTGCCCTCGGACAACGCGAGGGCGCGGACAGGAAGCTGGGCCTTGTCGGGCACAGACTTGATCACCGCGGAGTCCTTCCAAGCAGGTAGCTCGGCGAGTCTCGCGGCGGCCTCCTGAGATCCCTTGAAGTTCGGGATGCGCCCGTGGACGGTGACGTCGTGGGTGACGCCGACAGCGTCGAGGACATCCCACACATGCTCGCGCACCTGCTGCTTCTCGCGATCCACGTCCGCGAACACCTGACCCTCGCTCATCCCGCCTCCATGAGTGCCATCAGACGATCCTGTGCCTCCTGTACCGCGTTCTCGCCACGCCAGGGACGCAGCTCGCGCGCGGCACGGAAGACCAGGTTCATTCCACCACCCCCGCGAGTCCCTTGAAGCTCGTCGACGGCCTCATTGAACACGGCAAGTGCGGCATCGAGGTCGCCCTGGCGGATCGTGGTCAGCGCGAGGTTGCCCAGGACGATCGCCCGTGACTTGCGGCGACCTGCCATCCGCGTAGCGGTGTCTCGTAAGAACTGTTGTGCCTTGTCGTAGTTCCCGAGCGACAGGTAGCAGGAGCCCGCGAGGCGCCCGAAGTGAGTTGGGGTGAACAGTTCGTGGCCCGCGTCGGTCCCGTCTGAGCGTTCGAGGTGCCTTTCAGCGCCCAGCAGAGCGCGCTCGCATGCGCTGTGTTCGCCGAGGAGCGCGTAGGCCTCCGCAGCGTGCAAAAGAGCGAGACCTGACAGGGCATGGCTGGTCTTGCGGGTGGTCCGCGCCGCCTGGAGGGCGAGTTCGAGTCCCTGCCGGTGGTCGTTTGCTCCGTACAGGGCGATGTAGCAGGTGCGCAGTAGAGCATGTCCCTCAGTCGCCGGGTCCTGCAGATGGCGCGCCAATTCCAAGCTCTGTGCGTAGTAGGCGCGCGCAGACTCGTGGTCGCGCCGCTGTGACGCATCCCAGACCAACTGCCCCATAAGCGTGGCCGCATCGGCTTGCAGGGAGCGCAGTTCGCGCTGAACGCGCCCGGCCGGCGCCTCATCGGCGAGGAGAGCGATCTGATTGAGTTGTTGCCCGGCATCCGCGATGAGTGCCGCCGACGGGACGGTGTCGTATCGGCCTGTCAGGTTACCCATTTCGGAGCGCATCTCCGCAGCCACGACCAGATCGACTGCCGACGGGCTACGCAGAGCGCGACTCACGCGCTCAGCTCGGCTGGAAGCCGTAGGCGCCACGGTCAGCAGGTCTTCCAACGTCTCGGTGCTGATCCGGAAGAGTCGCGCCAGGCGGGGCCTTTGGAACGGAAGGGGGCTCGACTCGGCGGACTCCCATCGCCTGACCGTGGAACGCTCAACCCCGAGAGCTTCAGCGAGGGACTCCTGGGTGTAGCCCAGAGCACGACGGCGCCGCACGAGTGCGTGCCTCTTCACCGCCACGGGCGTTCTCTCCCCAATTGTCCTCAGTTCTCGCGCCACACCGTTGTCCCTGGTAGAGGGCGGGTGTGCCCCATCGTTGCGCCGTCTTCGCCCCAATTCTGCTCTGGTTTCGCCGGACAGGGAGCGGTTCCGTGGATCTGCTCGGACGGACCGCATCGCGCCGGCCGCCCATGATTCTGCCGACGAACTACAAGGAGACCTGTTGCCGTGTACCCATGGCTTGGACCCGGATGTGGCGCGCCATCATGCACCGCCGCAGGCGACTTGCCCGCCCGCCGCCCCTCCCTCTGGGGTCACGTCCGCTGGAGTGGTGTAACGACGGCCACTCGGTGATCTCGTCTTTTGAGGCTATGCGGTGAGTTCGGTGGGCAGGTCGGTGTCGTCGGTTTCTGACTCGATCGGGTGGAGGCGGGCCTTGGCGAGGAGGTCGAGGCCCATGTAGCGGCGGGCTTCGGTCCACTCATCGTTCTGCTCGGCCAGGACCGCGCCGACCAGGCGGATCACGGCGGTGCGGTCGGGGAAGATGCCGACGACGTCGGTGCGGCGGCGGATCTCCTTGTTCAAGCGTTCTTGCGGGTTGTTCGACCAGATCTGCCGCCAGAGCTCACGCGGGAAGCCCGTGAACGCCAGCAGGTCGTGCTGAGCTGTATCCAAGTGGGCCGCTGCCTTGGGGAACTTGGCTTCCAGAGCCTGAAGGACGTGCCGCATCTGGGCCGTCACCGCGTCGGTGTCGGGCTGTTCGAACACGGTTCGCAGCAGGGTTGCGACCCAGGGCTGGGCTGATTTCGGGACCTGGCTGAGCAGGTTGCGGGCATAGTGGGTGCGGCAGCGCTGCCAGGATGCGCCGGGCAGGGTGGCGCCGATCGCGTCGACGAGGCCGGCGTGGGCGTCGGAGACGACGAGCTGGACGCCGGACAGGCCGCGGGCGACGAGGGAGCGCAGGAAGGCGAGCCACCCGGCGCCGTCCTCGGCGGTCGCGACGTCCAGGCCGAGGATCTCGCGGTGCCCGTCGGTGTTGACGCCGACCGCGACCAGGGCGTGGATGTTGATGATCCGGCCGCTTTCTCGCACTTTCTGGGTCAGGGCGTCGACCCAGACGAAGGTGTAGGGCCCGGCGTCGAGCGGCCGGTTGCGGAACGCGGTGACCTGCTCGTCCAGGTGCTTGGCCATGGCGCTGACCTGGGACTTCGAGAGTTGGGTGACGCCGAGGGACTCGGCGAGTTTCTCGACGCGGCGGGTGGAGACGCCGAGGAGGTAGGCGGTGGCGACCACCGAGATGAGTGCCTGCTCCGCCCGCCGGCGGCGTTCGAGGAGCCAGTGCGGGAAGTAGCTCCCGCTGCGGAGCTTGGGGACGGCGAGTTCGACGGTGCCGGCGCGGGTGTCCCACTCGCGCGGGCGGTATCCGTTGCGGTGGTTGACCCGTTCGTCGCTGACCTGCCCGTATTCGGCGTTGCAGACGGCGTCGGCTTCGGCGGACATGAGCGCGTCCGCGAACGTCTTGACCATCGCGCGCAGCAGATCGGGACTCGCCGCGGCGAGGTTGTTCTCGGCGAGGGCGTGCAGGGGCAGACTGTCCGGTGCGGTCATCGTGCTGATCTCCTTCAAAGACTTGGTCGTCTTGAAAGATCAGCCGGTGGCCGTTCGTCTATGCGGGACTCATTCCGATGCCGGAGCAAACCCCCGGATCAGGTCGAACCCATACACCACTTCCCTGGACGCAACCCCCTCTGGCGATGTCACCTCAACAGGAAGGAGACGAGGACGCATGGCTGAGTCGTGTGAAACCCGGTTCAGCCGCGCGGCCGCGTGCATCGGCGAGGCTCGAGCGTTCATCCGAGACGCGCTTCCCCTCGAGCAGTTCCATGACCGCATTGACGACATCACGCTCTGCGTCTCCGAACTGGCCACCAATGCCCTACAGCACGGCACCCCTGCCGGTCGTCTCTTCCTCGTACGCGCAACTCTGGATGAGAGCGTTCTGCGCATCGAAGTGCACGATGCGTGCGAGAGCCGGCCGCGACTTCGATCACCGGACGACGACGATACGTCAGGGCGTGGTCTCGCGCTTGTCGCTGCTCTCGCCGATGGCTGGGGGACCGCGCCTCGGAAGGGTCTCGGCAAGATCGTCTGGGTCGAGTTCAAGGTTCCCGCCTCGATGTCCGTGCGTGAGCCTCAGCCATGCTGACCGCCGCTCGCACCAGAGGAATCCGAGCGTCAGGCGCGAGCCGTCACGCAATCGGTCACACCCGCCGAGCCCCCACCTTGACTCTCAAGGAGAAGCAATTGCCCCTCCAGCGCTCAGTCGTACGCAACTTCCTCGACGCTCCCAGGCTGACCTCTGCCGACCTGTCCATGGTCTTCCTGATGAGAGAAGACGACGACACAAGGCCACGGCCGATGCCCACACTGACCGTGAGGGAGGTGCCCGAGACGGTCCGGGCTCTCGAATCCCTCGGCGTGAAATCCGTGAAGATCTTCGCGGGATCCAGGGTCAGGGACGCCCGGGCGTCTCAGGGCATTTCTCCCATCGGCCTCATGTCCCGTGCCATCGCTGCCGCCAAGAAGACCGCTCCGGACGTGCTCGTGATGACGGAGACGTGCGTCTGCTCGCACACCGACTCGGGCGAGTGCTGGCTCACCGACGAGCGCGGGGGAATGGACCTGTCGCAGACAATCGTGAACTTGACCGTCCAGGCTGTCATGCAGGCCGACGCCGGTGCGGACATCGTCGGGCCCGCCGCGATGATCTCCGGATCCGTTCGCGCCGTCCGCGAAGCACTCGACTCGGCAGGGCACAAGGCGGTGGGCATCATGCCGCACCTGATCTTCGAGTCGTCCCTCTACCAGGGGTACAGGCAATCGATGGGTGCTGTTCCCCGCTCGGGCACCCGTGCGTTTCAGATCGATCCTGGCCGACCCGAGCGGGCTGTTCATGTGGCGCGGGAGATGGTCGACGAGGGCGCGGACGCGATCCTCACCGAGCCGGCCCTCCACACCGTTGACACACTCGTGCACCTCAAGGACAAGATCCCTGTCCCCCTGGTGCCGTTTTCGGTGTCGGGCGAGTACCTGCGCCTGACGGACTGCCGCGACGACGGCAGGCGAGACGTGAAAGGCCTGATCGAGGCGTACACCGTTCTCAAGCGTGCGGGTGCCTCCCGGGTCATCACCTACGGGGCCCTGGACATCGCGCGCGAACTCAGAACGTCCTGATCGACCTCAGGATGTCGGCTGCGCCCCGCGCGAGGAGATCTGTCGCGATGGACACGCCGAGCTTTTCGGCGTCGTCGATCGGTCCTTCTCCGGCCGCCGTAACCTGCTGGGCACCGTCCTTGGAGGTCACGGCGGCGCTGAGAGACAGGACACCGGCAGGCTCGACTCGGCACCAGGCTCCGACCGGGACGGAGCAGCCTCCGTGCAGTTCGGCCAGCAGTGCGCGCTCGGCTCGCACGCACGCGTCCACCTGTGTGTCTCCTGTCCCTGCCAGCAGTGCGGCAACTGGAGAGCCGGCACGGACCTGGATGCCGAGCGCGCCCTGACCGGGAGAGGGAGGGAAGACAGCGGGGTCGAACACCTCATGGGCCTCCGGCATCAGGCCGAGCCGGTGCAGGCCCGCTGCTGCAAGGATCACCCCGTCAAGGCTGCCCTTTGTCGTCCGGGCGAGCCGCCCGGGAACGTTTCCCCGAACCGGCACAACCTCCAGGTCCGGACGTAGGGCGAGAAGCTGGCCGACGCGGCGCGGTGCTCCAGTGCCAACCCGTGCGCCCTTCCGGAGGCCCGCCAACGTCGATCCGCACAGCACGTCGCGTACGTCCTCCCGCGGTCCTGGGGTCGTCAGAAGGATCGTGCCCTGGTGCACGGAGGTGGGGAGGTCCTTGAGCGAGTGCACGATCACATCAACCTGCCCTGTGACCAATGCCGCTTCCTGGTTCGTGGAGAAGGCGCTGCCGTCCGCCGTCCTGGCAACCTCGGCGAGGGTCGAAGTCACACGGTCACGGTCCCCGCCTTCGAGGATGATCTGCCGCTTGAACGTCACATCCGGAAATCGCCGGGTGACAGGCGCGAGCCACTCGGCGACCTGCGTCCGAGCCAGCCTGCTGGCTCGGGAACCGACGCGTACCACATCACTCATCCAGGCCAACCTCTCGCCGTGTCAGGCTTGTTGGCGGCCTATCGTACGTCCGTCGAAACCACGCGCTTTCCGACAGATTGTCACCAAAGGAGCTCCATGGCGGACCGACACCTTGGCCGGCGGTCCTGGCCGGAGCCTCACGCGTCTCGCTGACAGCTCTTGCCCCTCGGTAAGGCGCGGGGAGGGGGCGGCCCGCGCGGATGCGCGCTCGAAGCGGCCGCCCCCGGACAGCACGCGGGCGGCACGACGCGGCGGCGGGCGTGTGGGCCCGGCGCGGTGCTCGCCTGCGCTGTCCCGCAAGACGCGCCGCGAGCGGGGACTCACCGTCCCCCGCGGTGCGCCTGACCCGGTCCCGGCGGACCTTCGGGGTGCGCCTTGCTCGAACCAGTGTGCCTACGCACCGCCCGACATGCCATCGAATATCCGGCACGGCCGCCGGTGACCGGCCACCGCGCGGCCGCTTCTCGGCGGCCGCGCGGCCGGTGCCTACGCCCAGGTGATCAGGCGCTTCGGGCGTTCCAGGATCGCCGCCACGTCGGCGAGCGCCTTCGAGCCGAGTTCGCCGTCGACCAGCCGGTGGTCGAAGGAGAGCGCCAGCGTGGTGACCTGACGCGGCTTCACCTTGCCCTTGTGGACCCACGGCTGGAGCTTGATCGCGCCGACCGCGAGGATCGCCGCCTCGCCCGGGTTGAGGATGGGCGTGCCCGAGTCGACGCCGAAGACGCCGACGTTGGTGATCGTGACCGTGCCGCCCTGCATGGCGCCGGGGGTCGTGCGGCCCTCGCGCGCCGTGGACACCAGCTCGCCGAGCGAGGCGGCGAGCTGCGGCAGCGCCTGCTCGTGCGCGTCCTTGATGTTCGGCACGATCAGGCCGCGCGGGGTGGCCGCGGCGATGCCCAGGTTCACGTAGTGCTTCTGGACGATCTCCTGGTTCGCCTCGTCCCAGGCCGCGTTGATGCCGGGGTTGCGCTTGATCGCGACGAGCAGCGCACGCGCGATGAGCAGCAGCGGGTTGACCCGCAGCCCCGCCATGTCGCGGTCCGACTTGAGCTCCTCGACGAGCTTCACGGTACGCGTCACGTCGACCGTGACGAACTCCGTGACGTGCGGCGCGGTGAAGGCGCTGCCGACCATGGCCGCCGCCGTCGCCTTCCGCACGCCCTTGATGGGCGTCCGCGTCTCGCGGGCCCCGGCGGGGCCGGCGGAGGCCGCGGGCTGCTCGGGCGCCCGGGTGGGCGCCGACGCCTCCGGCGCGGTCTCGTGGGCGGGCTCGGGCTCCGGTACGGGCGTGGTGCCCGCCCCTGCCCGCGCGGCCGCAGCGTGCACGTCGTCGCGGGTGATGATCCCGTCGGAGCCCGTCGGCACGACGGCCGCGAGGTCGACGCCCAGGTCCTTCGCCAGCTTGCGCACCGGCGGCTTGGCCAGCGGCCGCTCGCCGGAAGGAGCGGGAGAGGGGGCAGGCGCCGGGACGGGGGCGGGTGCCGGGACCGGTGCGGGTGCAGGTGCAGGTGCAGGTGCGGACGGCGCCTCGGGAGCCGCCGGGGCCGCAGGAGCGGCCGCGGTGGCCGCTGCGCGCCTCGGCCTGCGCTTCGTGGACGACTCCGCCACCCCGTAGCCGACGAGCACGGGCGTACGGGCGGGGGCCGCCGCGGGCTCCTCCGTCCCCTCCGTCCCCTCCGTCCCTGCGGCGTCGGACTCAGCGGGCTCGGTCTCCTCCGGAGCAGCCGCCGCGCCCGCCACGGCCACCGAGATGATCGGTGCGCCGACGTCGACCGTCGTGCCCTCCTCGAAGTGCAGCGCGCGCACCACGCCGTTGTAGGGGATCGGCAGCTCGACGGCGGCCTTCGCCGTCTCCACCTCGCACACCACCTGGCCGTCCGTGACGGAGTCGCCAGGCTGTACGTACCACTTGAGGATCTCCGCCTCCGTGAGCCCCTCGCCCACGTCCGGCATCCTGAATTCGCGAGCGCCCGCGGCAGCGGACGTGTCAGTCGTCATCGTGCGGCTCTCCTCAGTACGCCAGCGAGCGGTCGACGGAGTCGAGCACCCGGTCGAGGCCGGGCAGGTACTCGTCCTCCACGCGGGCCGGCGGGTACGGCGAGTGGAACCCGCCGACCCGCAGCACCGGCGCCTCCAGGTGGTAGAAGCACCGCTCCGTGATCCGGGCGGCGATCTCCGCGCCCGAGCCGTAGAAGACGGGTGCCTCGTGCACCACCACGAGGCGGCGGGTGCGCTCCACCGACGCCTGGAGGGTGTCGAAGTCGATGGGGGACATCGACCGCAGGTCGACGACCTCCAGCGACTTGCCCTCCTCCGCGGCGGCCGCGGCCGCCTCGACGCACACCTTGACCATGGGTCCGTACGCGGCGAGCGTCAGGTCCGTGCCCTCGCGCACGACCTTCGCACCGTGCAGCGGTCCCGGGATCGCCTCCGTGTCGACGTCGGCCCTGTCCCAGTAGCGCCGCTTCGGCTCGAAGAAGATCACCGGGTCGTCCGTCTGGATGGCCTGCTGCATCATCCAGTACGCGTCCGACGCGTTCGAGGGCGAGACGATCTTCAACCCGGCGACGTGCGCGAACAGCGCCTCGGGCGACTCGCTGTGGTGCTCGACGGCGCCGATGCCGCCGCCGTACGGGATGCGGATGACGACGGGCATCTTCACGGTGCCCAGCGAGCGGGCGTGCATCTTGGCGAGCTGCGTGACGATCTGGTCGTACGCGGGGAAGACGAAGCCGTCGAACTGGATCTCGACGACGGGACGGTACCCGCGCAGCGCGAGCCCGATGGCCGTGCCGACGATGCCGGACTCGGCCAGCGGGGTGTCGATGACCCGCTCCTCGCCGAAGTCCTTCTGCAGGCCGTCCGTGACGCGGAAGACGCCGCCGAGCTTTCCGACGTCCTCGCCCATGACGACGACCTTGGGGTCGGTCTCCAGCGCCTTGCGCAGCGATTCGTTGACCGCCTTGGCCAGGGAGAGTTTCTGCACGCTCATGATCACTCGCCCCCCTGGGCCGGCGCGTCCGCGCCGTCGTCGAACGATGCCTGGTACGCGGCGAACGCCTTGCGCTCCTCGTCCACCTGGGAGCTGCCGTCCGCGTAGACGTTGTCGAAGATCGCCATCGGGTCCGGGTCGGGCATGGCGCGCACGGTGTCGCGCACGTGCTGCCCGAGGGTCTCGCTCTCCTGCTCGAGGGCGGCGAAGAACGCGTCGTCCGCGTGCCCCTCGCGCTCCAGGTACCTGCGCAGCCGCAGGATCGGGTCCTTCGCGGCCCACGCCTCGCGCTCGTCGTCGGAGCGGTACTTCGTCGGGTCGTCGGAGGTCGTGTGCGCGCCCATCCGGTACGTGAACGCCTCGACCATCATCGGTCCCTCGCCGCTGCGCGCGTGTTCGAGCGCGGCGCGGGTGACGGCCAGGCAGGCCAGCACGTCATTGCCGTCGACGCGTACGCCGGGGAAGCCGTAGCCGCGGGCGCGCTGGTAGAGCGGCACGCGGGTCTGGCGCTCCGTGGGCTCGGAGATGGCCCACTGGTTGTTCTGGCAGAAGAACACGACCGGCGCGTTGTAGACGGCCGAGAACGTGAACGCCTCGGCGACGTCGCCCTGGCTGGTGGCACCGTCACCGAAGTACGCGACCACCGCGGAGCCCGCGCCGTCCTTGGCGACGCCCATGGCGTAGCCGGTGGCGTGCAGCGTCTGCGAGCCGATGACGATCGTGTACAGGTGGAAGTTGTTGCTGTTCGGGTCCCAGCCGCCGTTGTTGACGCCGCGGAACATGCCGAGCAGGTTGACCGGGTCGATACCGCGGCACCAGGCGACGCCGTGCTCGCGGTACGTCGGGAAGACGTAGTCGTCGTCGTCGAGCGCGCGGCCCGAGCCGATCTGCGCGGCCTCCTGGCCGAGCAGCGACGCCCACAGGCCCAGCTCGCCCTGGCGCTGGAGTGACGTCGCCTCGCCGTCGAAGCGGCGGGTGAGCACCATGTCGCGGTACAGCCCGCGCAGCGTGTCGGGCGTCAGGTCGGCGACGTAGTCGTCGTAGTCGGGGCGCGCGATGCGCTCGCCCTCGGGGCTGAGCAGCTGTACGAGGTCGTCCTCGGGGTGCTCGTCGGCCACGGCCACGGCCCCCGCCTTGGCGGCGCGGCCCTTGGTGGCCTTGGCGCCCTTGGCGCTCGCGGCAGCCTTGCGCTGCCCCGAGGCACGGGTGCTCTTGCCCTGCTGCCCGCCCTTGGCGGTCTTCGCCGGTTCACCGCTTCGCGGTTTCCGCGCGGTGGTGCTCTCCACGGTCACGTGCGTGTCCCTCCGTCTTTCCGGCCACCCGGGATCCGCCGGGTACCAGTGCGGCTCCGTCCGGGTCCCCGGCCGCACGGGGTGGGTGCGGCGGCGGATGGGCCCAGACGTGACAGGTGCCCCGGCGAGCACCTTCGAAAAGGCACGTTACCCAGAGTGCAGCCTGACCGCGAAACCCTGGTTGACCTGCGATTTTCCTTGGATTTCCAAGTAAATCGGAGGGCCGGGCACGCAGTCGCTGGTCAGGGCATCGACAACAGCCTCGCAGGCTGCCGGGACAACGGCACGTTATCCCGGCGCTTCGGCGGCAGGGAAGGGGTGAATGTGTGACACTTCGATTGTGGGAGAAACCGAAGAAAAAGGCGCAATCACCGTATTCCTCCTTGACGACCACGAGGTCGTCCGGCGGGGCGTGCACGAGCTGCTGTCCGTCGAGGAGGACATCGAGGTCGTCGGCGAGGCGTCCACGGCCGCCGACGCGCTCGTGCGCATCCCCGCCACCCGTCCTGACGTGGCGGTGCTCGACGTGCGCCTGCCGGACGGCAGCGGCGTCGAGGTCTGCCGCGAGATCCGGTCGGCCGACGAGGACATCAAGTGCCTGATGCTGACGTCGTTCGCGGACGACGAGGCGCTCTTCGACGCGATCATGGCGGGGGCGTCCGGCTACGTGCTCAAGGCGATCCGCGGCAGCGAGCTGCTGACCGCCGTACGTGACGTCGCCGCGGGCCGCTCGCTGCTCGACCCGGTCGCCACGGCGCGGGTGCTCCAGCGGCTGCGGGACGGCGACAACCCGCGCACCGACGACAAGCTGTCGGGCCTCACGGACCAGGAGCGCAAGATCCTCGACCTGATCGGCGAGGGCCTGACGAACCGCGCGATCGGCGAGCGCCTGCACCTCGCCGAGAAGACGATCAAGAACTACGTCTCCGGGCTGCTGTCCAAGCTGGGCATGGAGCGCCGCTCGCAGGCGGCGGCGTACGTGGCACGCCTCCAGGCGGAGAAGCGCTGACGCGCACCCGGTGTGCGAGGCCCCGCCCGGGAGGCCTCGGCCAACCGTATGAACCCGTCCATGGCCGTCCAGCCGGTTGGGACGGGGCAGGCGCCATGGGGCTCGTCACGCGGCCCGCAGGGCATCAGCGAGTGCGGCTCGGCCGGGGGTGGCCGAGGGTAGGGAGCGGTAGACGCTGAGCGCCCGGGTGCGGGTGAGCCCGTGGCGGTAGGAGCCGGGGAGCGCGTCGAACGCGCCCGTGGCGATGTCGGCCGCCTCGTCGGGTGCACCATCGTGGAGACGGCACGCGGCGTGATCGATGTCGAGGAGCGCACGCGTCATGAGAGACGGCGTTCGAGTGATCTCCAGGGCGCGCCGCTGTGTGTCGTGGGCGCGGCCGGTCTCGCCGAGGAGGGTCAGCGCCTGGCTCATGTGTACGCGGTGCTTCTGTTCCGGATAGCCCACCCACGTATCAGCCTGCTGCCTCGGGGTGAGCCGGTCGGCGATGGTCTCGGCCTCGTTGATGGCGGCCAGCGCGACGGGACGGTTCCCAGCGACGGCGTGGGCGCGCGCGGCCACCGCGGTGGCGAGCGCCGCCGCGGCGCTGGGCCGTGTCCCGGCGAGGTGACGGGCCTGGTCGGCAAGTTTGGCCGCGACGGCAGGGGGATCGCGCTGCACCTGCCCACCGGCACGTCGGCCGAGCTGCGAACGCAGGTACTCAAGACCCTGCGGGGCCTTCAGGCCGAACCGAGGCTGGTGCGCGGTGGCCCCTGGCATGAGGACACCAACACTCGGCTGCGTGACACCTTGCGGACACATGCGGGCCCGGGATGGCATCTGTTCGCGGACTCGGACGAATTCCAGGCGTACCCGGTGCCGCTCGCGGACACCATCGCCGCAGCGGAGGAATCCGGGACGCCCACCGTCGGCGGACTCCTCCTCGACCGCGTCACACGGGACGGCAGGCTGGGCCCTTGGACCCCAGACGTCGGGCTGGACGCCACGTACCCGCGGGGCGGCTTCGTCACGCACAACGTGCTGGGCGGGGACCCGCGCAAGATCGTCATGGCTCACTCATCGGTCGATGTCGCCTCGGGCCAGCATCGGGCCCCTGGCAACAGCCCCGTGAACACGCCGGTGCCCGTGCACCACTTCAAGGCGGAGCAAACTCCGGGAGATCGTGGAACGCCGGGCCGCGCACTGGTCCGACGGCTCGTGGACGACACGTAGCCCAGCGCTCCTGTCGGAGGCCAGGCGTCTCCTCGATCACCTCGACCGGCACGGCGGCCGGATCACGGCCCGGCCAGGAATGCCACTGCGTCCCGTGAGTCTCTGCGAGGTGCCGGACTGGTGGAACGAGGAGGCGACCACGTTGGTCTCGTCGTGGAAGCCTCCCCGGCGTCCTCACAGCCAGCCAGGAGGGATGACCTCCTCACCCTCGCCGGATGGCGGCTCGAACCTGTCGTGGAAGTCGTCCAATGCGCTCTCCGTGACCGTGAGCGCATTGGCGTCCGCGCGGGAGCGGTTGCGTTCGTCCAGTCGGCGCAACAGCTCCGCACGCTCCACCGGAAAGTACAGCAACCGCGTCCGTGCCCCCGTCGAGTGCGCGAGCTGCGCCCACTCCGCACGGTCCTTTCGCAGCCACAGTCCATGGTCGAGAACGACGTCCTGCCCTTGCGTGACCAACTCGACCAAGCGGCGCCGGACCTCCTCTACCGCTGGGGCCTCCAGCTCGAAGTACTTCCACTCCGGATAGTCGACGCCGTACCGGCCGTGTCGCTCGAAAACCAGCTCGTCCACGGAAAGCCGCACCGCCCCGGCCGGCTCCAGAACCCGCTTGGAGTACGTCGTCTTTCCCGATCCAGTGAGACCCACCAGCAGGGCCACCACGGGCCCACCCTGCTCGTCCACGGCCGTCCTTCCCTCCCCATGTCCTCGGGCCGGCCTGCCACTGGGTCGCCCATCTCGCGCGGGCGATCCGTCCGCATCAAGCAGGGAGCTGCCCGGCCCGCCCTTCGTACACAGCACCGGACGGGAGCGTGGTCGCCGTCCGGTGCCGGGGGTACGCATGCTCTTCAGTCGCTCGCAGCGCAGGATGAAGAGGCCGGCCCCTCCGTCTCCTGTGCTTGCTTCGAGGGCATCGGAGCAGGACGGGCGCTACGCACCCGACCCATGGTCCACGGCGACGCGGACATTCCTTCCCGATGGCTGGTCGGCGACGCGGCCGCAGCGGCGGACGATGAGCAGTGCTGCGGTGCATCACCAGCACTGTGCCCGCATGCTACGGCGAGCAGCAGAAGAGCGAGGAGGCCGGCAAGGCGCACGGGGTGGACGGCGGCTGGGCGCTCAATCCTGGCGGCCATCTTCTCCGACACCTCACTGGCCTTGGTTCCTCTACGGAGAGTACGACTGCCGGAGCGTTCCGGTCAGCCAGGAACGCCCCCATCATGCGTAGACGTCGCCCTTGATCCCATCTCAGAGATCGGCCACGAACATTGGGCTTGTTTGGCGTCGCTCGGCGGCCAGTTCCGTATGGACGGGTGGGCGGACCCGCAGCACTCGGGACCTACGGCCTCATTTCTCGGGGCCGTCTCCTCTTTCGGAGCGGCGGGCCGGTGACGCAGGGTGGTGACATGCCCACCGAAGCCCCCGACGTCACAGAGGCCACCGCCCTCCTGGCGCGTGTCCCCTACGGAAGGCTCGCGGCGACCCTGCGTGCCATGCCGTTCGTCGCACCCGCACGCCATGTCGTCCTGCCCGGCGCCCTGCTCCTGCGCATGCACGCGGGGCTCGGCTACCACCGCGCGTGCAGCGGCAGCGTCGTCGCGTACGGGGCGGACAACCTGGCCCCCGGCAGCGCCGCGCAGGACCAGGAGCCGCGGTGGTCGGTCCAGTGCATCGGCACCGCGGTGACCGTGCGGCCGACGGACGAGGAGAGCGCGCTGTTCGGGCCCGAGCCGCTGCTGGTGGACGGGGAGCGGTTCGACGCCGTCTACCTGCGGATCGTGCCCCGGCTGACGTCCGTCCACCGGCTGCTGCCGCGTGGGTCCGGGGAGCGACCGAGCGAACACGCAGCGTCAACTACCATCTGACGAGTGCCGCGCTCATCTGCCACTCTCGTCCCACCCGTCCCAGGACCGCCCCTGCGCGCCCTGTTGCACCACTACCGGATCGCGGGCGAACCCGTCTCGTGCGAGCCGGTCACCCAGGGCCTGCTCAACCGCGGCTACCGGGTCGCGACCACGCGCGGCGCGTACTTCCTCAAGCACCACCTGGACGGCGATCCCGAGGCGATCGTCCGCCAGCACCGCGCCACGCAGCGCCTCCAGGAGCTCGGCGTGCCGGTCGCACCGCCCGTGGAGGGCGCGGGCGGCGACACGGTCGCCGTCATCGGGGGCCGCTGCTACGCGCTGCACCCCTGGATCGACGGCAGGCACCGCGACGGCGCGCAGCTCACGGCGCGCGCCTCGCGGCGCCTCGGCGGCCTGCTCGGCCTCGTGCACACCTGCCTGGACCACGTGATGGGCGACGGCGCGACGGGTGGCGTGCAGCAGCAGGGCGCCGCGCACGAGAGCAGGGACCCGGCCCGCACGTTCCAGGACATCGCCGAGCTGCTGGCGCTGGCGCGCGGGCACTCCCCCGGAGACGCCTTCGACGAGCTGGCCGTCCACCGCCTCGTCGAGCGCAGGGAGCTGCTCGAACGCCACGCGCACCGCAGGCCGCCGCCCGGCGCCGAGCCCGCCCCCGGCTGGGTGCACGGCGACTTCCACCCGCTGAACCTGCTCTACCGGGGCGTGGAGCCCGCCGCGATCGTGGACTGGGACCGGCTCGCGGTCCAGCCGCGCGCGGAGGAGGCCGTGCGGGCCGCCGCGATCTTCTTCGTACGGCCGACGGGGGAGCTGGAGCTGACGAAGGTGCGCGCGTACGCGACGGCGTACCGGCGGGCGGCCGGCGCGGACGCGCGCGAGCTGGCGGCAGCCGTGCACCGGGTGTGGTGGGAGCGGCTGAACGACTTCTGGGTGCTGCGCTGGCGCTACGTGCGCCACGACCGCAGGGCCGACCCGCAGTTCGCGGCGGTGTCGGCCCTCGCGGTGTGGTGGACGAAGGAGTACGAGGCGGTGCGCGACGCGTTCACGTCCTGACGCGCGGCGCCCCGGAGGCGGGCGCGGGCGGGCGCCCGCCTCCGGGGCGTTCCGGGGCATCAGTTGCCGAGCGTGCCCGCGACCGCCTTGCCCGTCGGACCGGCGCCCGCGCTGCCAGCGTTCGCGCTGCCACCGTTGGCGTTGCCCGCGCTGCCGCCGTTGCCCGCGCCGCCGTTGTCGTTGCCCGCGCTGGTGCCGGCGTCGGTGCCGCCGTTGCCGTTGCCCGCGCTGCCGCCGCTGTCGCCGCTGTCGCCGCCCGTGGTCGGGGACGACGACGGGGGCGGCGACTGGTCCCCGCCCGTCGAGCCGTCACCCGACGTGCTGGTGTCGGACGGCGTCGGCGAGTCCGAGGACTTCTGGTCCTGGGAGTGCGACGGCGTCGGTTTCTGGTGGGTCGTCGAGTAGCCGGAGCCGCCCTGGTCGCCGCCGCTCGTCGAGTCCTGCGGCTGCCCGGTGTCCTGCGTCTGGTCCTCCGTGGGTGCCGGCAGCTTGGACCCGTGCGGCTGCGAGACGGTCGGCGCCGGGTTCTGGTTGTCCGGCTTCTTGTCCCCGTTGCCCATGCTGTTCAGCGCGAACGCCACTCCGCCGACGATGGCGACCAGCGCGAGCGCGACGAACAGCAGCATCTTGCCGCGCGCGCCCCGCTGCCCGTTGCCCGCGGCGCCGTTGTAGCCGGTGTAGCCGCCGTCCTCCGGGTTGATCGGCGGCAGCATGGGCCGCTGCGCGGTCTCGCCGTACTGCCCGTACCCGGCGCCGGCGCCCATGGCCGCGGTCGCCCCCGTGTTGCCGAGCGCGGCCGTCGTCGCCGGACCCTGCGGCAGGACGGCCCCGGTGTTCCACGTGCCGGTGAAGCCGCCCTGCTGCTGGAGCATCTGGAGCCCGTACTGGACGAGCCCGCGCATCTCCTCGGCGCTCTGGAAGCGGTCCTCGGGCTCCTTCGCCAGCGACCGCATCACCAGCCCGTCCAGCTCGGGCGGGCAGTCGTTGGAGACCTCGGACGGCGGCACGGGCGCGTCCTGGACGTGCTGGTAGACCACCGAGAGCGGGGTCTCACCGACGAACGGCGGACGCTGCGCGAGCAGTTCGTACAGCAGGCAGCCCGTCGCGTACAGGTCGCTGCGGTGGTCGACGGCCTTGCCCAGCGCCTGCTCGGGGGAGAGGTACTGGGGCGTGCCCATGACCATGCCGGTCTGCGTCATCGTCGACTGCGCGCCGTGCAGCGCGCGTGCGATGCCGAAGTCCATGACCTTGACCGCGCCACTGTCCGTGATGATCACGTTGGCGGGCTTGATGTCGCGGTGCACGATGCCGTGCTGGTGCGAGTAGGCCAGCGCCTCCAGCACACCGGAGACGATGATCAGCGCCTGCTCGGGCGGCGGCGCCTCCGCGTTGAGCAGCAGGTCGCGGATGGTGCGGCCCTCGACGAGCTCCATCACGATGTAGGGGACGGTCCTGCCGCCCACCGTGTCCTCGCCCGAGTCGTACACCGCCACGACCGCGTGGTGGTTGAGCCCCGCGACCGACTGGGCCTCGCGCGTGAAGCGCGCCTTCGCGACCGGGTCCTCGGCCAGGTCCGACCTGAGGAGCTTGACGGCCACGGTGCGGCCGAGCCGCACGTCCTCCGCGGCGAACACCTCCGCCATGCCGCCTCGGCCCAGGCGGTGCGTCATGCGGTACCGGCCGTCGCCCACCAGCCCGCCGATGCCCCAGGAGTCCCCAGCATCCGGCGTAGCGCCGCCGCCTGCTTCGGGTTCGGGTGCCATCAGTCCTCGCCGTCGTCTTCTGTCCGCGGCCCGCCGCGTGTCGTGCGCCGCGCGTGCTTCACGGTGTATGTGGAATGTCGTGGGGGGTGTCGCGGGAGCAGTGCCGTCGCGCCCGCTGCTGCCGGTCACGCTACAGGGTTCGCACGGCACCCCGGGCCCGGACGGACCGGCCATCAAACCCGCCGGCGCGGCCCCTGCGCAAATTACGTGCCTCTTCTGTGGGCCTTCCGGAAGCGTTGCTGTACGTACGGTCACGGAACGGGAACCCGAGCTTGACGTGTCTGCGCCCTCCGGCAGACTTGGCGCGTAACGAGGGGATCGGATGGCCGATTTCCCACGGCCACGGTCATGCGGACACGGTCGCCGCGCCCGCGCTCCGGTCCGCCCGGTGCGCCCCGGCGGGTACCGCGTCCCAGGGGGAGCACAGCCATGAGTCAGGACGGCGCGCACGGCGGCGACGGGGTTCCATCAGGGCCGGGCGGCGGGGGGCCGGGAGCACAGGCCGCCGGCGGACCGGGGGCCGGGGGGCAGGAAGCCGGCGGGGGGCAGGCAGCCGGCGGGGGGCCGGGCGCCTCGCTCGCCGGTGGCCGCTATCAGCTGCGTGACCTGTTGGGACAGGGCGGAATGGCGTCGGTCCACCTCGCCTACGACGCCGCGCTAGACCGGCGGGTCGCGATCAAGACGCTCCACTCCGATCTCGGCAGGGAGCAGTCGTTCCGCGAGCGCTTCCGCCGCGAGGCGCAGTCCGTGGCCAAGCTCTCGCACACCAACATCGTCTCGGTCTTCGACACCGGCGAGGACGAGCTCGGCGGCGCGCTGATGCCGTACATCGTCATGGAGTACGTGGAGGGCAAGCCGCTCGGCTCCGTGCTCCAGGCCGACGTGGCGCAGTACGGCGCGATGCCGGCGGGCAAGGCGCTCACGATCACGTCCGACGTGCTGGCCGCGCTGGAGACCAGCCACGAGATGGGTCTCGTCCACCGGGACATCAAGCCGGGCAACGTGATGGTCACGCCGCGCGGCGTGGTGAAGGTCATGGACTTCGGCATCGCGCGCGCCATGCAGTCCGGCGTCACGGCGATGACGCAGACGGGCATGGTCGTCGGCACCCCGCAGTACCTCTCGCCCGAGCAGGCACTCGGCCGTGGCGTGGACGCGCGCTCCGACCTCTACTCCGTCGGGATCATGCTCTTCCAGCTGCTGACCGGGCGGCTGCCGTTCGACGCGGACTCGCCGCTGGCCATCGCGTACGCGCACGTCCAGGAGGAGCCGCCGGTCCCGTCGTCCGTCAACCGTGCGCTCCCGCCGGCCGTCGACGCGCTGGTGGCGCGTGCGCTGCGGAAGAACCCGAACGAGCGCTTCCCCGGCGCGGCGGCGATGCGCGCCGAGTGCCTGCGCGTCCTCGCGGCCATCGGGCAGGGCGCCGCGCCCGCGATCGTGCAGGGGGCCCCGCGGGCGAACAGCGGCTCGGGCGTGGGCTCCGCGGTGTTCCCGCCGGTCGACCAGGCGCAGTCCGCGCCGGGGCAGTCGGCGCCGGGTCAGTCGGCGCCGGGTCAGCTCGCGTCCGGGCAGCCCGGCTCCGGGCAGCAGACGCCGGGCGCCTCGTACGCGCAGCCGGGACCCTACGGCTCCCCGGCGCCCTATCCGGGCCCGTACGGCACTCCCCCGCCGGGGCAGCAGGGGTACGGGTACGGATACCCGCAGGGGCAGCAGGGCGGCCTGCCGCCGACCCCTCCGCCGTACACGCTCTCCCCGCAGCCCGGCGGCGCGGGCGGGCCCGGCGGCAAGCGGAAGCGGAGGATGCCGCTCGTCATCGGCGCGGCGGTCGTCGTCCTCGCGGCGGCGGGCGGTGTCGTCGCGGTACTGAACTCGGGCGGGGGCTCCGGCGGCGACCAGGCGTCGGGGAAGTCGAGCACGGGCCCGTCGACCGCGGGCTACCGGGCCCCGGAGCCCAACAGGACGATGCGGGACGACGCCTGCACGAACGCGTACAAGGACTACAGCGACGCGACGAAGGTCGACGCGCCGGACTTCCGCTACAAGGACATCAGGTCGGTCAAGGCCTGCATGAACAAGGTCGGCTGGAAGGTGAACGAGACGGACGTCGACAACGGCGCGTACGCGGACGGCCAGGTGCTCGAACAGCACCCGGCGCCCGGCGACCCGGTCGACCCGAAGGAGCAGACGTTCGACCTGAAGGTGTCCACGGGCAAGACGGGGTGACGCCCGAGATGCCCGTTTCATAGCCTTATGTGACGCTGGTTCGGTGATTCCAAGGCTGCGCACCCCCTGCGCCCTGGCCGTCGCGTCGGTGCTCATCGCCGCGCCCGTCGCACGGGCGGACGGCTCCGGCGGGGCGGCGGCCCAGCGGTCGCCGTCCCCGCATGCCACCGCCTCGCTCGCCGGGCGGG
>NZ_JAGIQL010000219.1 GCF_017813245.1 Streptomyces montanisoli | reverse complement strand
CCCCCCCCCCCCCCCCCCCCCCCCCCCCTTCTCTCAGGCAGAAGACGGCCTACGGGATACATCGGTGGCTGGAGTCCAGTCGTCTGCTCCTCCGATCTGCGGGCTGCGCCTCGGCCGGGGCCTGCGCCTCGGTCGCGGAGGGGGCGGCGGTTTTGTCCGCCGCGCCGGAACCACCCGGCTTGTAGTCGGCGAAGAAGTCCCACCAGGCACGGTCGACGGAGTTCGGGTCCTGGAGGTACTGCTGGTAGATCTCGTCGACAAGCCACTCGTTGGGCCCGAAGGCGGCGGCAGGGTTCGCACCCTGTCCGTCTTGGCCATCGGTCGAGATGCTCGTGTTACTGGTGGACTGAGACGACACGGCGTGAACCGCCCTCTTCCGCTTCACAAGGTGGTGGACAGCGGAAATCAAGGCTACGCCTACCGGGCTCCCGGATGCAGACCGGACGGGCCATCGTCGCGCACGTCACATCCCGAAGGGGGTTTCGGCGCGCGCTTTGGCGGGAAACTAACGTCTTTTTGCCAGGCCACGGTTCGTACGCGCTCCCGAAAGCCACGGGGCGTCCCGACGGTGGCCCGATCACACAGCCGGTGCGGTAGTCGGTCCTGGCAGGGCCCTACCCACGCCGCGGCTCGCGTCAACCGCCCTCCCGGACATTTTCTCGACGCGTTCCGGCCGCCCGGGGTTTCTTTCCGGGGCCGGGCCGGGCCTTCCCGGGGCCGTCCCGGGCGCCGGCCGCGGGTGAGCGACCCGGCGGGCGAGAGGGGCCTCGGGCGGGCCGGGGACGTGCTGCCGGTGCTCCGCCCACGCCGCCCCGGCACGTCCTGCGTCAACCGTGCCCGTCAACCCTGCTGGTCGGGGACTCCCGGGAGGGTGACCCGTATCCGGCAGCCCTGCGTCGATTCGGCCACGCCGATCCGGCCCCCGTGCAGGTCCACGGCCCAGCGGGCGATCGCGAGGCCGAGCCCCGTGCCGCCGTCGTTGCCGCCGCCCTGCGTCTTCGCCCGGCCGCGGTTGAACCGCTCGAAGACCCTGCTGCGCTCCGCCTCGGGGATGCCGGGCCCCTCGTCCTGAACCTCCAGGTGCAGCGACTCGGGGTCGTCGCCGCGGCGCGCCCGCACGGTGACCCGGCCGTGCCGCGGGCTGTGCTTGACCGCGTTGTCGATGAGATTCGCCACCACCTGGTGCAGCCGCTCCGCGTCCGCGTACGCCGTCAGCTCCGGCGGCGACACGTCCAGGTGCAGATGGACGTCGGTCCTCGTGTGCAGCCCGGAGCCGGAGCTCGTGCCGCGCTGGGCCGCCGCGAGGTTGGCCTCCTTGAGGATGCCCGACAGGTAGGGCCACACCTCGAAGCGCGTCGCCCTCAGCGGGACGACACCGTTGTCCAGGCGTGACAGGTCGAGCAGCGTCTCCACCAGGCGGCCGAGCCGCTCGGTCTGGCCGAGCGCCGTGCGCATGGTCTCCGGGTCGGCGGCCGACACGCCGTCCACCACGTTCTCCAGGACGGCGCGCAGCGCCGCGATCGGCGTGCGCAGCTCGTGCGACACGTTGGCGACCAGCTCTTTCCTGTGCCGGTCCACCGCCTCCAGGTCGTCCGCCATGAGGTTGATGGTCGAGGCCAGGTCGCCCAGCTCGTCGCGCCGGTCCGCGCCGCTCACGCGCCGCGTGTACTCGCCGTGCGAGATGCCCTTGGCCACCGTGTTCATCTCGTCCAGCGGCGCGGTCAGGCCGTGCGCCACGAACTGCGTGATCAGCAGCGTCGCGATGACCGAGAAGACCGTGATGAACCGCAGCTCCGTCTTGGTGCGCAGGGCGACCATCAGCAGCCCTGTGGTGATGAAGACGGAGACCACGACCAGGGTGCCGAGCTTCGCCTTGATCGAGAAGGGCCGCACGCTCCACCACTCCCTGCGGCGTCCGGCCCGCTCCCGTCCCGATGCTCGTCCGTACCCCGGCCGGCGGCCCGCCAGGTTCATGGTGCCGGGGTCTCCAGGGCGTACCCGACGCCGTGCACCGTGCGGATGCGCTCGGCGCCGATCTTCCGGCGCAGCGCCTTGATGTGGCTGTCGACCGTCCGCGTGCCCGACGCGTCGGCCCAGTCCCACACCTCGGCGAGCAGCTGCTCGCGCGAGAGGACGGCCCTCGGCGTGTTCGCCAGGCAGACCAGCAGGTCGAACTCCGTCGGCGTCAGGTGGACGTCGTCGCCCCGCACCCGCACCCGGCGCTGCGCGTGGTCGATCTCCAGTTCGCCCAGCCTGAGGATGCCGCTGCGCGGTGTCACGGCCGCCAGCGCGGCACGCTCCACGCGGCGCAGCAGGACGTGGACGCGGGCCGCGAGCTCCCGCATGGAGAACGGCTTGGTCATGTAGTCGTCGGCGCCGACGCCGAGACCGACGAGCATGTCCGTCTCGTCGTCGCGTGCCGTCAGCATCAGTACGGGGACCGGGCGCTGCGCCTGCACGCGGCGGCACACCTCGAGTCCGTCGAACCCCGGCAGCATCACGTCGAGCACCATCAGGTCGGGTTGCCACGCCTCGGCCGCGTCGACGGCGGCAGGGCCGTCGACCGCGGTCTGGACGAGGAAGCCCTCTGCCCGCAAGCGGGCCGCGATGGCGTCGACGATGGTCGCGTCGTCCTCCACGACGAGGACCCGACGCTGAGCGCCCGGCGTGGCTCCCACTCCGTTGTGGCTCGTTTGTGTCTGCTCCATCGCCCGCCCCTGGTACGCGTTCACCGCGCTCCGTATGCCCTCGATCCGCCGATCCACGTCCAGGTCTGACTGGGGGGTGACGCGGAAAGTTGGATCCTGTATTTCGTGGAGCAGCGTAGAGGCATCGACGCCCTCTCGGCTACGCAGTGCGAACAGCGAGATGAACCACGTCCGGTACTCCCCGGGCAACTGGCACCTCTTCGGCGGTTACCCCGCTGAATCCGGCATTCCCCAACGCATCGCCAAAGGTCGGAGAGGGTTGCGCAGACCAGACGGCAAGCACGCCGAAAGGGTTCAACAGGGCCCTGCACGCCGCGAGTCCTTCCTCGGTGTACAAGGAGTCGTTACTCTCGGTCACGGTCCAGTCGGGGCCGTTGTCGATGTCCAGACACAGGGCGTCATACCTGTCCGATGTGGTGCGTACGTACTCCAACAGGTCGGTGTGCAGGATCACAGTCCGGGGATCGATCAGCGCCGACTTCGACACGCGCGCCAGCGGGCCCTCGTGGTGCCAGTCGATGACGGCCTGCTCCCGCTCGACGGCCACGACCCTGCCCCAGCGGTCGTCCGCGACCGCGTGCGCCAGCGAGAACCCGACGCCGAGCCCGCCGATCAGCACGGAGGGCCGCGCCGCCCTGCGCTCCTCGGGCAGCGCGCGCATCGCGGCGTCGACCAGCAGCCGCTCCGAGCGGCCGTCCGACGTGTCCATCAGGAACGTGCCGTTGACGATGATCTCCCACACGTCCCCGTCGGGGCCGCCGTGCCTGCGCAGGGCGATCTCGCCCTCGGCGCCCTCGCGCCGGTCCAGCGTGACGGGCGTTCCTGACGCGCCGCCTCGCGCGGCGGGCTCGGGCGCGTGCGGTTCGGCCACGTCGGGCTCCTGTCTCTCGTCGGGGTCCCCATCCTCGCAGCGGGCGGCGCCGGCCAGGAATGGGCGGCCCCCGCCCCGCGTTGCCGCCTCACCGGCCGGCGCGCGAACCGGCGGGCGAGCCCCTGCCCGTGATCGCCCACGGCGAACACGAAGGCCTGCGGGGAACACCAGGGCACTCATAATCATTGAGTCTGCATAGCTCAACTTGACTGCCGAAGGGGAGATCATGGCTGCCATTTCCAAACCGCTCACGCTTCCCGTGCTGCCGCTCGACGACGAGGTCGTGCTCCCCGGCATGGTGGTGCCTCTCGACCTGTCCGACCCCGAGGTCCGCGCCGCCGTGGAGGCCGCCCAGGCCGACGCGCGCTCGCGCGGCACCGGCGCGGGCAAGCCGCAGGTGCTGCTCGTGCCGCGCATCGACGGCTCCTACGCGTCGACCGGCGTGCTCGGCACCGTCGAGCAGGTGGGGCGGCTGTCGGACGGGGACCCGGGTGCCCTGATCCGCGGCCGCGGCCGGGTGCGCGTCGGCGCCGCCACGAGCGGCCCCGGCGCCGCCCTGTGGATCGAGGGCATCAGCCTGGACGAGACCGTGCCCGACCCGCTGCCCGGCTCCGTGACGGAGCTGGTGAAGGAGTACAAGGCGCTCGCCACCGACTGGCTGAAGAAGCGCGGCGCCTGGCAGGTGGTGGACCGCGTCCAGCAGATCGACGACGTGTCCGCCCTCGCCGACAATTCCGGTTACTCACCGTTCCTGTCCACCGCTCAGAAGGTGGAGCTGCTGGAGACCGTCGACCCGGTCGCGCGCCTCAAGCTCG
Source organism: Streptomyces montanisoli (assembly GCF_017813245.1). Taxonomy (GTDB): domain Bacteria; phylum Actinomycetota; class Actinomycetes; order Streptomycetales; family Streptomycetaceae; genus Streptomyces; species Streptomyces montanisoli. The sequence continues at coordinate 4,056 of NZ_JAGIQL010000219.1, read as the reverse complement.
CGACGCTCCAGTTGCGCGAGCACCTGGCCGAGCAGGACGTCGCCGAGTCCATCGCGAAGGACGTCCAGGAAGGCGTCGACAAGCAGCAGCGCGAGTTCCTGCTGCGCCGCCAGCTGGAGGCCGTGCGCAAGGAGCTGCGCGACCTCAGCGGGGGCGGCGAGGAGGACGAGTCCGACGACTACCGCGCCCGCGTCGAGGCCGCCGACCTGCCCGAGAAGGTGCGGGAGGCCGCACTCAAGGAGGTCGAGAAGCTGGAGCGCTCCAGCGACCAGAGCCCCGAGGGCTCCTGGATCCGCACCTGGCTCGACACCGTCCTCGAACTGCCGTGGAACGAGCGCACCGAGGACGCGTACGACATCCAGGGCGCCAAGGAGATCCTGGACGCCGAGCACTCCGGGCTCGACGACGTGAAGGAGCGCATCACCGAGTACCTGGCCGTGCGCAAGCGCCGCTCCGAGCGGGGCCTCGGCGTGGTCGGCGGGCGCCGCGGCGGCGCCGTACTGGCCCTGGTGGGCCCTCCCGGCGTCGGCAAGACGTCGCTCGGCGAGTCCGTGGCGCACGCGATGGGCCGCGAGTTCGTCCGCGTCGCGCTCGGCGGCGTACGGGACGAGGCGGAGATCCGCGGCCACCGGCGCACCTACGTCGGCGCGCTGCCGGGACGCATCGTCCGCGCCATCAAGGAGGCCGGGTCGATGAACCCGGTGGTCCTGCTCGACGAGATCGACAAGGTCGGCTCCGACTTCAGGGGCGACCCCGCCGCCGCGCTGCTCGAGGTCCTCGACCCCGCGCAGAACCACACCTTCCGCGACCACTACCTGGAGGTCGAGCTCGACCTCTCCGACGTGGTGTTCCTGGCCACGGCCAACGTCCTCGAAGCGATCCCCGAGGCCCTGCTCGACCGCATGGAGCTGGTGACGCTCGATGGCTACACCGAGGACGAGAAGGTCACCATCGCCCGTGACCACCTGCTGCCCAGGCAGCTGGAGCGCGCGGGCCTGGAAGCCGGCGAGGTCGTCATCGGCGACGACGCGCTGCGCAAGCTGGCGGGCGAGTACACCCGCGAGGCGGGCGTGCGGAACCTGGAGCGCGCGGTCGCCAGACTGCTGCGCAAGGTGGCGGCCGAGCACGAACTTGGCCGCCGCGAACTGCCGGCCGAGCTCGGCGCCGAGCACCTGCGAGGGCTGATCGGCAGGCCGCACCACGTCCCCGAGTCCGCCCAGGACCCGGCGGAGCGCCGCACCGCGGTGCCGGGCGTGGCGACGGGCCTCGCGGTCACCGGCGCGGGCGGCGACGTCCTCTACGTCGAGGCGTCGCTCGCCGACCCGGAGACGGGCGGCGCGGGCCTGACCCTGACCGGCCAGCTCGGTGACGTGATGAAGGAGTCGGCGCAGATCGCCCTCTCGTACCTGCGCTCGCACGGTGCGGAGTTCGAGCTGCCGGTCGGCGACCTCAAGGACCGGGGTGTGCACATCCACTTCCCGGCGGGCGCGGTCCCGAAGGACGGGCCGAGCGCGGGCATCACGATGACGACGGCCCTCGCGTCCCTGCTCAGCGGCCGCCTGGTCCGCACGGACGTGGCCATGACCGGCGAGGTGTCCCTGACGGGCCGTGTCCTGCCCATCGGCGGCCTGAAGCAGAAGCTGCTGGCCGCGCACAGGGCGGGCGTCACGACGGTCGTGATCCCGAAGCGCAACGAGCCCGACCTGGACGACGTCCCCGCGGAGGTCCTGGAGAAGCTGGAGGTCCACCCCGTCACGGACGTCCGCCAGGTCCTGGACATCGCCCTGTCCCCGGCGGAGGTCGCGGTCCCGGCCGCGGCCTGATCCGCCCCGCCGCCCGCCCTCCCGGGTCGGGCGGCAACGCGGACGCGCCCCGGAGGCCAGGCCTCCGGGGCGCGCCCGCGCGGCTGGGGATCAGCCGTTGGCCAGGGCCCTCAGGCGGTCCATGGCTCCGTTGAACTTGTCGTGGTCGCCGACCGTCGCGCCCGTGGACGTGTACTGCCAGATCGTCTGGAAGCCCCAGCCCGCCGGCAGCGGCTTCGGCGAGGAGTCGTAGCGGGCCACCCAGAGCGGGTTCGTCTTCGCGAAGCCGCCGTAGTCGCCGGTGCACTGCTTCCACCAGTTGGTCGCGGTGTAGATCACCGCGTCGCGGCCCGTGCGGGCCTTGTACGTCTTCGTGAAGTCCTTGATCCACGAGACCATCGCCGACTTCGAGAGGCCGTAGCAGGACGCGCCGTACGGGTTCCACTCGATGTCCAGGACCCCGGGCAGCGTCTTGCCGTCCTTGGACCAGGCGCCGCCGTGCGCGACGAAGTAATCCGCCTGGTTGGCGCCGCTCGACACGTCCGGTGTGGCGAAGTGGTACGAGCCGCGGATCATGCCCGCCTTGTACGAGCCGGTGTACTGCTGGTTGAACGTCGTGCTCTTGTAGTAGTTCCCTTCCGTGGCCTTCACGTAGGCCCACTGCACGCCGCTGCCCTTGAGCGAGGACCAGTTGACGCTTCCCTGGTGGCTGGAGACGTCGACGCCCTCCGTCTGGGTGACGGCGGCCTCGCGGCGGGCGACGGGGGCGTGGCCCCTGCCGTCGTGGGAGAGGACGCCCATGCCCATGTACGCGGTGCCGCGGGCGGGCGCTCTGTCGGCGGCCGGGGAGGCCGCGGTCCCGCCGGCCGCGGGGGAGACCTCGGCGGTTGCCACGCCGGGGAGAGTGAGCGGAAGAGCGAACGTGGCCAGGAGAGCCGCGGCCGCCGCGATCAGTGTGCCGCGGCCGCCGTTCTTTCCGGGTCTGCGCACGGACATTGCGTGCCTCCGAAAACCTCGGTGGGGGGATCTCTTGCTGTGCCGACAAGTCGTCAAAATGGACATGTCACCGTGCAACGCTACGTAGGTCGACCCTGCCACGGCCGGGAGGTGCACTGCTGCCGATGGACTAACGGCCTGCGAAGATGCGGAGAGCCGTGGCGATGGCCCCGGCTTCGGCGAACTCTCAGGAGCGGGAAAAGCGCGCGATGGCTGCTGACGTGCAGGGAAGCGGGACCGGGAACGAACCTCCACCGGTGGGCGGGGACGCGATCGACCCGGAGTTCCTCGATCTGGAACGCGAGCTGGCGGTCTTCCTGCGCCGGGCCAGGGCCAATTCGGGCGAGATGGCCCGCGAGGTGCACCCCGAACTGGAACCCGCCGCCTACGGCCTGCTCGTGCGCCTCGAAGAGACCGGCCAGCAGCGGGCCACCGAGCTCTCGGCGTACTTCGGCGTGGGGAAGGCGACCATGAGCCGCCAGCTCAGGGCCCTCCAGGACCTCGGCCTGATCACGCGCGAGCCCGACCCGGCCGACGGGCGCGCCTCGCTGCTGCGCGTCACGGACGAGGGCCTGCGCCGCTTCCGTCGCGTCCGGGACGCCCGCAGGGGTCGCTACGTGCGGAAACTCGCCGACTGGGACCGTGACGAGGTCGCCGAACTGGCCCGCCTGCTGCACCAGCTGAACGCCCGCGCGGCGAGCTGAGGCACCCTCGGAGCGCGGCGCGGGACAGGTAACTCGATCGAGTGACGGGCCCGCTCGTGCGGGCGGGTGACGGGCTGTCGCCCAAACGTCTCGTACGGGTGACGCCCGCGGGGCGCGCGTGCCGCGCGGGGCGGGCAGAGCGCCCCGCCCCATCGGACGCGCGGGTCGCCGCGCCCGGGGTCGCCCTGCCCTGCGGGCCGCATCGCCGGCGCGCGGACGCGCCTCCCGGGTGCGGCTTGCCGCGTGCTTGCGCCGTGAGGCGCGCCCCGCAGGTCGGCCGGACGTGGCCGTTGCCCGGGTGGGGCGCCCGGCCCTCGTGGGCCGCCTTCGCGAGCGCCGCCCTCTGGATGGCCTCCTCCGTGCCCGGCGCGGGGCCCGGGCGTGGGGATGTGCCCGAACCCGGGGTGCTGTGGTGCTGCCTCCCGCCCGGGACCGGCGGCCGGTACGCGGACGGACGCGGGAGGGCTGTACGCGGCCCAGCGCGAACGCGTCTCGCGCGGCCGGACGCGGGACCACGGGACGCGGCCCGGCGCACGGACGTGCCCCGGCGCGGG
>NZ_JAGIQL010000218.1 GCF_017813245.1 Streptomyces montanisoli | reverse complement strand
GCGACGCCGGTGCCGACGGCCTGCCCGCGCCGCAGCCCGCGCCGCGCGTCTCGCCGCAGGAGGCGGGGCGCCGCGCGCTCGTCGAGCAGACGGACCACGCGGAGTGGCTCGACCAGCAGCGCGAGCGCCGCCCCGGCCGCGGCGACAGCTGGGAGCCCGTCCCCGTGCCCCTCCCGACGTACGTCACGGCCCCGGTCGCGCCGCGCGCCACCAGCGGCGTGGACGTGAGCGACCCGGAGACGTGGAGCGCGGCCCGCTCCTCCACGGCGGACCCCACGCCCCCTCCCGCACAGCCGGCACCGCAGCCCGCACCGCCGCGCCGCACCTCCCGCGACCGCGGCAGGACCCCCCTGTTCGACCAGTACGACGAGGCGGACCGCCCCCGCGCGGCCAACGAGTGATCGCACGCGACGACCGCCCGGTGACCAGCGGACAACGGATTTCCGAGCACCCGGACGGGGATGCTAGAGTCTCACTCGTCGCAAGGGCCTGTGGCGCAGTCCGGTAGCGCACCTCGTTCGCATCGAGGGGGTCAGGGGTTCGAATCCCCTCAGGTCCACAGACATGAGATCCCGTCCGATCTGTTTGATCGGACGGGATCTCGGCGTTTCCAGAGCCTGTTCGCGGGCGTCGAGAGGGCGATACCAGGGCATTTTGGACGTCAGCCCCGTCGGGTGGGGCTGGGGCCCCGGCGGCTCGTCGCAGTGTCACGTGCGTGTTCAGGTGTCGCCGCGCAGCAGCCCCCCGTCGCTGAGCACCGCGCGGACGTCGTGCGTGAAGCCGGCGGTGTCGTCGAGGCCGAATGCCGCGTGCTGCAGGACGAAGCCGTGCAGCAGGGCCATCACCACCCGCGCCCCGCGCTCGGGGTCCAGCCCCGCCGGGACCGTGCCCGCCCGCCGGCCGCCGCGCAGCGCGTCCGCGATGTGGCCGCGTACGCGCTCGAAGCCCGCGCCGGCCTGCTGGCGCAGCCCTTCGTGCCGCAGGAGTTCGCCCCACGCCTGGACTGCGCAGCGCAGGAGTTCGTCGACGGGGACGTCCTGTCCCGGGGCGTCGGCCGCGATGTCGCCGCTCACCGGCTCGATCGCCGCCTCGACCAGGTCGGCGACGGTCACATCGCCTGCCGCGTCGACGAGACGCTCGACGGGATCGAACATCACGCGGAAGGCGTCGCCCGCGATCTCGAGGATGATCTCCTCCTTGCCGGCGAAGTAGCGGTAGGGGGCGCCGACCGACACGCCCGCCTCGGCCGCGATGTCGGGCATCGACGTCTGGTGGAAGCCGTCGCGCGAGAAGCAGCGGCGGGCTGCTGCGACGATCGCCGACCTGTTCGCCGCGCGTCGCTCGGCGGTGATGCGTGGCATGGGCTGGCTCCTTCTGTAAATGAACGGTCATTCGCCTTGACGTTTGCCGGTTCCTGTCGGCACTCTAAACGTGAAAGGTCGTTCACGGAAGCTGGCTGCGAGAAGGAGTCTTGGCATGACCGATCTGGAGCTCAAGATGGGCGTCTACCGCTACGAGCACACCGCGCCGCTGTTCGACGGGCGGGTCGCGATCGACGGCGTCGACGTCACCCTGGACACCTCGCCGCTGGTCTCCGACGTCTTCCACCGCATGGCCACCGGCCGACTGGACATGGCCGAGTTCGGACTGACCTACTTCCTGCGCATGTTCGACCTGGACGAATCGCCCTTCCTGGCCCTGCCGATCTTCCCGAACCGCAACTTCCGCCACTCGGCACTCTTCGTGAACGCCGACAGCGGGATCGAGAAGCCGGAGGACCTCGCGGGCCGGACCGTCGGGGAGTTCGGCATGTGGGGCCACGACCCCGGTGTCTGGATGAAGGGCGTCCTGGCCGACGAGTACGGCGTCACGCCCGACCGGATGCGCTGGGTGGTCGGCGGCACCAACCACCCGCTCCCCGCCTTCGACTGGATCCCGCAGCCCGTCCCGGACGGCGTCGACGTCCGCCATGCCGGCGGCGACCGGACGCTGGCCGCCATGCTCGAAGCGGGCGAGATCGACGCCCTGCTGTCGATCGACGTCCCGCAAGGCCTCCTCGACGGCTCGTCGAAGAAGATCCGGCGGCTGTTCCCCGACTACGAGTCCGTCGAGCGCGACTACTACCGCCGCACCGGCATCTTCCCGATGATGCACGTCGTCGCGATCCGCCGGGAACTGGCCGGGGAGCCCGGGCTCGTGCGGGCGGTGTACCGCGCGTTCAGCGAGGCCAAGGCCATCGTGCAGGACGCGTACAGGGACGGTGCGCTCAAGCAGCACATGGCGGTGGTCACCCCCTGGTTCAGCGAGCTGTTCGCGGAGAACCGCGCGCTGCTGGGCGAGGACTGGTGGCCGTACGGCCTCGACGCCAACCGCAAGGCCGTCGACACCTTCCTCAGGTACCACTTCGAGCAGGGGCTGTCGGCCCGTCGCCTGACCTGCGAGGAGTTGTTCGTCCCCGAGCTCCTCGACACGTGAACCCGGCCGAGACCGGCCGTGACCGGCCGTGGCCGCGACTGATCGTGGTCACGGCCGGCGGCTCTCAGGCCCGGCGGCCGCCGTCGACCGACAAGGCGATGCCCGTGATGTACGACGCGGCGTCCGAGCAGAGCCAGGCTGCCGCCGCCGCGGCCTCCTGCGGGGCGGCCAGGCGGCCGAGCGGCGTGATCGCCTCCTGGCGCGCGATCATGTCGGTGCCGGCGGCCACGCCCTCGAATCCGGGGGTGAGCGTCGGCCCCGGGCAGAGGGCGTTGACGCGGATGGAGTGCGGCGCGTAGTCGACCGCGGCGACCTTCGTGAGGCCGACGATGCCGTGCTTGGCGGCCACATAGGCGGGCGCGGTCGGAATCGCGTACAGGCCGCCGTTGGACGCGACGTTGACGATCGCGCCGCCCCCGCGCCCGCGCAGCAGCGGCAGCTCGTGCTTCATGCACAGGAAGGTCCCGGCCAGGTTGACGCGGACCACGCGCTCGAACTCGTCCAGCGGCATCGCGTCGAGCTGCCGGTGGTGCGAGGCCATGCCGGCGTTGTTGACGGCCCAGTCGAGGCCCCCGTACGCGGCGACCGTGCGCTCGACAGCCGCGCGCACCGAGTCCTCGTCGGCGATGTCGACGTGGACGGCCAGCGCCTGACCGCCGTCCTTCAGAATCGTCTCGGCGGTCTCGGCTGCCGTGGTCTCGTCGATGTCGAGCACCGCCACCGCCGCGCCGGCGCGGGCGAACTCGATCGCCGTCGCGCGGCCGATGCCGCTGCCCGCGCCGGTGACCAGGGCGACCTTGCCCGTCGCGCCGTTTGTGACCGTCGCGCCGCTTGGGACAGACGCGCCGCTTGTGCCGCCCCCGCCGCTCATGACAGCGGCTCGTGGTTCGCCCAGGCGACCTTGTACGGGTGGCGCGCCTGCCAGCGGCCGATGACCTCGTGCAGGGCGGGCGCGCTGAACGCCTTCGCCAGCGACTCCGTGCCGTCGACGGCGACCTGCACGATCACGGTCGCGATCAGCGCGGGGATGGCCTCTTCGCCGGGGACGGCGATGTGGCGACGGGCCGTCACCGAGCGCACGAGGCCGCTGTCGAGCATGGCTCGTTCGATATCCGTGAGGTACTGGTCGAGGTCGGCTTCCGGCGGGGTCTGATCGAAGGAGACGATCATCGTGTGGTTGATCATGCGTCAATCCTTGGCGAAGTGCCCCGCCGGAGTCCAAGATCCGTTCGCTATCCGGCGATAACCTCCAGGCATGGCCGAACTGGAGAGCCGCGAGCTCGAGTACTTCCTCGCCGTCGCCGACGAGCTGCACTTCGGGCGGGCCGCCGTCCGGCTCTCGATCGCCCAGCCCGCGCTGTCGAAGGCGATCCGGCGCGTCGAGAACCGGCTCGGCGTCCCGCTGTTCGTCCGCAACAGCCGGCACGTGGCACTGACGCCGTCGGGGGAGGCGTTGCGGGAGCAGGGCCGGCACGCGCTGAACGCGATCACCGCCGCCGTGCAGGGCGCAAGGCGCGCCGGGGACACGAGGGACCAGCTGCGGCTCGTGCTCAAGCCCGGCGGTGACGCCGGGCTGCTGTCCAGGATCCTGGCCGAGTACGCGCACCGGCCCGACGCGCGCCGGGTGGACATCCTGTTCAGCGGGCCCGCCGACCGCACCGACTTCCTGCTCGACGGCCGCGCCGACGCCGGCCTGCTCTACGCGCCCTACGACGGCCTCGGCGGCCTGGCCCACGAGACGCTGCACACCGAGGATCGCGTGGTCGTCGTCCCGGCGGGACACCGGCTCGCCGGGCGCGCCTCGGTGCGCACGTCCGACCTTGAGGGGGAGACACTGCCGCGCTGGAAGGGCGTCCCGGGCGCCCCCGACGCCCCGGGCTCCCCCGATGCCCCGGCCGCCCCCGACGCCGGCGGGGGCGGCACCGGGCCCGAGGTCGCGGACGTGGTGCAGATGCTCAACATGATCGCGGTCGGCCGGATGGTCGGGGTGCTGCCGCGCTCGCTGGTCGAGCCGGTGGCGTCCGGGCTGGTCTGCGTCCCGATCGCCGACGCGCCGCCGAGCCGTCTCGTGCTCGCCTGGAACGAGCAGGACCGCAGGCCGCTGCTCGCGGCGTTCGTGGCCGCCGCGCTGAGAGCGTGCGGCGGCCCGCACGCGTGAGGCACCGCCCGCCACCCGGGTGGGCGGCGCCTCACGCCGACGTCAGGCCGCTCACGCGGGCGTCAGGCACTTCGCGCGGGCGTCACGCCGCCTCACGCGGGCGCGTCAGGCCGCTCACGCGTGCGTCACGCCGCGAAGACCTGCGAGTCGTCGGCGAACGCCTTGAACTCCAGGGCGTTGCCGGCCGGGTCGAGCAGGAACATCGTCCACTGCTCGCCCTTCTCGCCCGCGAACCGCAGGTACGGCTCGATGACGAACGCCGTGTCCGCCTCCCGCAGCCGCCGCGCCAGGTCGTGGAACTCGTCCACCGACAGCAGTAGCCCGAAGTGCGGCACGGGGACCTCGTGCCCGTCCACCGCGTTGTGCGCGCGCTCCGCCGGGCGCGGCGCGAGGTGCGTGACGAACTGGTGGCCGTGCAGGTTCCAGTCCACCCACCTCTCGGCGCTGCGTCCCTCGGCGAGGCCGAGCACGCCGCCGTAGAAGCGGCGCGCGGCGGCCAGGTCGTCCACCGGCACGGCCAGGTGGAAGCGGGGCAGCGGGGACTCGTGCGTGGTCATGTGGGTGTGCCACCTCTCGTCGTCGTCGCACGTGTGTACGGGCCCGACGCTACGCGCCCGCCCGCCGCGCGCGTAGCGTCAGGCGAGGGTGCGGCACCGCGCGATGACCGAGCCGACGCGCCGGAACTCCTCGCTCGTGGACACGTCGGGGGCGACACCCTCCTGGAACAGGACGATGATGTCGGAGCCGCCGAACTGGAAGTACCCGAACTCGTCGCCCTTGGCCAGGCGCGTGGACTCGACCGCGGTCACGTTCACGGACGCGACGTGGGACATGCCGACCGCGACGACGCCGACGATGCCGAGGTCCCCCTCGTCGGAACCGGCGGTGTCCAGCGTGAGCACCCCCCTGGTCTGGGAGAACTCGTAGCCGGTCTTGGCGCTGTCCTTGGAGACGAGCTCGTGGTCCTCCAGGTCGACCTGCATGAAGACCCGGCCGCTGATCGTGTAGGCCTCCTTGACGAGGCCGGAGACGGGCACGTGGTAGCGGTGGTAGGCCGACGGCGGCAGCATGTAGTGGGCGAACGTGCCGCCCGCGAAGGCGTCGGCGTACTGGCTGCCCTCGATGAGCCGGCGGATGTTGCCGTAGTGGTGCGTCCCCTTGATCGTCGTCCGCGGGATGTTCGACGACTGGTCGATGCCGTAGGAGTGCTGGAAGACGCAGTCGGCGGGCGAGGTCACGGCCGTGTTGTCCAGGGGCTCGGCGATGGGGCGCAGGCCGGGGTTGAGCTCGCGTGCGAAGAACTGGTTGAAGGTCAGCCAGCCGCTCGGCATGTTGGGCCTGCCGTCGACCAGGGACTCCTCGACGTGGTATTCGGGCGCGTCCTCGATGAAGGAGTCCAGCACCTCCTTGCTGAAGGACTCCGGGGTGTCGAGGAAGCTGCCCCACTGGCGGGCGAACGCGGTGAGCCAGTCACGGAAGGCGTCCGAGTTCTCCGCGATGGCTGTACCGCCCTCGTCGACCTTCTGGTCCGTCAGCCAGAAGAAGTGCGCCAGCCGGTCGCTCACCTCTTTCGCGTACCGCTGCCCCGGAGCCGATTTCGTCCAGGCCGGATCGTCGGACTGGCGCGGCACCCACCGGATGAAGCCCTTGAGGTAGTCGAAGTACTCGGGCAGCGACCTCGGCCATTCGAGGGCACGCAGGACGTCGTGGTTCAGTTCGGCCTCGGCGCGGTCGGCCGCCTTGCGCAGCGACTTCTCGATCAGGCCCGCGAGGCCGCGGTCGTCGCGGTCGATGGTCGCCTGCAGGTCGTGGACGATCTGGTCGGGCCGGTTCATCGAGGACTCCTCCTGTCCGAGGGAGCGCCGCCCACGTCGCGACGGTCCGGTGTGACTGCGGTCGGAGAGCGCGGTGCCCGTCCTCGGCCGTGTGTCCCGACCGCGGCGGCTCCGCCGGCCTCCACGCACCGTCTGCCCGGACGCTCCCGAGTCAGGCGGAATTCCTGGGGGAATCGTATGAGCGGTGCGGGCGTGGCGGCGACCGGAGAGCGCCAGGAGGGGTGACGCCGGAGGGCTCGGCGGCCCGGAAGGGCCTTCTTTCGGTTATTAATTCTTCCGATGAAATGAATGTGAGGGATTTCGTCCCGTCCGAGCTGGCGAAGTAACCGGAATTGACGCTGCCGCCCTCGGTCCTATGCCGCTTTAGCGCAGGTCAGGCCGGTTTTTTCGATACCATTCCGGATTGCCACGTGGAAAGCGTACGTGTGATCTCGCCCAGGGATATAGCATCCCCCCAATGTCTGGCCTCAACAATGCGTGGAGCGAGCGTAGTTGTCGTGTCGCGAAATGCACTCGGCCGAGGGATTGACGTCGATCCATCAGGCTCTGCCGGACCGGTGCCGTCCGCTCGGGCGTGGTGGTTTCCCGGGGCCGGCTCACAGACGACGCGAAGGTTTTCCATGGCCCGTACTCCCGTGTCTGCCGTCCCCGCCCGCAGGACACGCCCCTGGCCTGTCGTCCTCGGCCTCGCGTCCCTGGCGCTCGCCGGGGGCCTCGTCGCCATGCAGCGAGCCGCCGGGGCGGGCGCCGTCGTGGCCTACGGGATCGCGGCCGTCGTGCTGCTCGGGTGGCTCGAATCGTTCCGCAGGGCCCAGCGCGACCTGACGCACGACCTGATCAAGCTGCGCGGGGACGTGCGGGAGCGCGAGGCGGAGATCATGCGCCGCGAGGCGCAGTGGCGCGCCTACGCCGACGACCGGGAGGTGCGGGTGCGCGAGGAGGCCGAGTTCACCGTCGCCGAGCGCCTGCCCGCCGCCCTGGCACGCACCGAGGTGCCGGCCGCCCTGCACGGCGGGACGAAGCCGGGCGCGGAGCTCGCCGCCTTCTTCGACCGGCTGCTCGGCGAGATCGCCGGCGCCATGGACGACCGCGAGGAGTCCCAGCGCCTCTCGCTCGTCGAGCTGGCCAACCGGATCCAGACGTCCGCCCACCGCATCCAGGCCAGGGCCACCGGCATCGCGGACCGCTACCCGGGCGACACCGACCTGCTCGACCTCACCATGCAGGTCGACCACGCGGCCACCCAGCAGGCGCGGCACGCGCAGAGCCTCAAGGTGCTGTGCGACGAGTGGCCGGGACAGCAGTGGCAGGACCCGCTCGCGCTGGTGGACGTCGTGCGTGCCGCGTCCGGCCGCATCATGTCGTACCGGCGGGTGGAGGTCAGCGGCGACCAGGACGTGGGCATCACCGCCATCGTCGTGGAACCGCTGATCCACCTCATCGCGGAGCTGCTCGCCAACGCCACCGAGTACTCCCCGCCGCGCACCACCGTGCCCGTCACCGTACGCACCGTGCAGCGTGGCGCGGTGATCGAGGTGGACGACGGGGGGCTCGGCCTCGACGACTACCGGCTCGCCGAGGCGCGCGAGGTCGTGTCGGGCCGCAAGGTGCTCGGCGTCGGCGACGTGGGCGAGATCCCGCAGACCGGCTTCGCGGTCATCGGGCGCTTCGCCAGACGGCACGGGTTCGGCGTCGACCTCGGCCCCTCGCCGTACGGCGGGATCCGCGCCGTCGTGCTCGTGCCGCTCGAGATGCTGGAGACCCTGGCGCCACCCGGCTCCACGGTGGGGCGCCGCGTGCCCGCCGCCGAGGCGGAGCCCGGGCCCGGGCAGCGTCCTGCCCGGGCGCACGCGCCGGGTGGCGCGCCCGCGGACGCCACCGATGCCGCGAGGTCGGAAGAGCACACGACCGAGCGCCAGTCACCGATGAATCACGGAGGCGGCCTGCTCGCGGAGGGGGGGGGGGGGGGGGGGGGGGGGGGGGGGGGGGGGGGGGGGAGGGGGGGGGGGG
>NZ_JAGIQL010000217.1 GCF_017813245.1 Streptomyces montanisoli | reverse complement strand
GGCGGCTGACGGGGCCGCGTGCCGCGTCCCGTCAGCCGCCCACCGGCAGCGTCTTCGCGAGCTCGCGCCACTGCGCGAGCGGCACGTCGTGCCGCGGGTCCGCGGTGACAACCTGGATCGCCACGTGGTCCGCGCCCGCCGACAGGAACGCGCCCACCCGGCTCGCGATCGTCTCCGCGTCGCCGAGCGCGAACACCGCGTCGAGGAGGCGGTCGCTGCCCCCGCCGGTGAAGTCGGACTCCGCGAAGCCGAGACGCTCCAGGTTCTTCGTGTAGTTCGGCAGTTGCAGGTAGCCGCCCAGGTAGGCCCTGGCCGTCTCCCGAGCCGCCGCCGTGTCCGTGTCGAGCACGACCTTCAGCTCCGGCGCGAGCAGCGTCCCCTTGCCGAGGATCTCGCGCGCCTTCGCCGTGTGCTCCGCCGTCACGAGGTACGGGTGGGCGCCCGCCGCCCGGTCGCGGGAGAGCTCCAGCATCTTCGGGCCGAGCGCCGCCAGCACGCGGCCGCTCGCGGGGACCGGCTCCGTCGCCTCGTCGAGGCCCGTCAGGTACTCCTTCATCGTCGAGTACGGGCGGGCGTAGCGCTCCGCGAGGGCGCTGTGGCTCGCTCCTAGGCCCAGCACGAAGCGGCCAGGGTGGTCGCGTTCCAGGCGGGCGCGCGCGGCGGCGACGTCCTCGGGGTTGTGGTCCCAGATGCTGAGGATGCCCGTCGCGACCGCGAGCCGGCTCGTCGCCGCGAGCAGCGGGGCCGCGTCCGCGACCGAGGGGCTGCCGCCTAGCCAGATCGTGCCGTAGCCGAGGGACTCCAGCTCGGCCGCCGCGTCGGCCACCTCTCCGCCGTGCTCCGGGTTGTCCGTGCGGAGCGCGGTGCTCCACACGCCGATGGTGCCGAATTCCGTGGCGGACGTGTTCGTGGGTTCCATGGATTCCATGGTGGGGCAACCAGGCGGCGCGGCCGCGTTGTTCCACGCCGGTGCGGCCGTGTCGCACGCATGTGCCGCACCGGCACGGGACGGTGAGGGGCCGTGAGGGGCCGTGAGCGGCCGTGAGGGGGCGTGAGGCGCCCCGTCCACACGCCTGCATCACGGTTTCGTCACCACCGGAACATTCAGGTCCGGCGGTGGCGCGCCCCCGCTAGCGTCTTGCCTCCGAGAATCGGACAAGCGGTCCTGGGGGGACGCATGACACGAGGCAATACGCCGACGCCACTGCCGCCGGCCACCAACCCGTACAACGGGCCGGCCGGGCGGGCCGGTCGTGGATGGACGCGCAAGCGCGTGCTCCTGCCGGCCGCCGCGGTCGCCTTCCTCGCCATCGGTTGGGGTCTCGGAGCCTCGGGCGGCGGCGCCCAGGTGAAGACGGCGCCCGCGGCGGCCGACGCGGTCCCGACGGTCACCGCCACCGCCACGGCGACGGCCACCATGACCGAGACGCCTCCGGCCCCGACGGCGACGGTCACCACGACGGAGAAGGCGCGGCCCGCGCCGACCGTGACCGTGACCCGCACCAGCCGTGTCCGGGTCACGGTCACCGCCGCGGCCCCGCGCTCCGGGGGCGGCGGGGGCAGTGGCGGTGGCAGCGCCGGCGGGGGCGGGAGCTCTACCTATTACGAGAACTGCACGGCGGCACGGGCCGCCGGCGCCACCCCTCTCTACCGAGGGGATCCCGGCTATGCCGCGCACCTCGACCGCGACGGCGACGGAGTCGCCTGCGAGTAGGCCCACGACCGGGCCGTTCCGATCCACCGCGGGATCGCCCGCTCCTGCGGGCTTTCCCGCTCCTCCTGGCGGGATTCCCGCGGCGGATCCGGAGTCCGGGGGCGGGGGCGTGTGGGGGGTGCGCGTGGCGGGAATCACCTGATCCGGGGGCCTGCCGGTCCCTACCAGCCGGTAGATTCGGAGGCTGTCGCCGATCAGGTGTGACTTGTCCGGGCTCAGCGCGGCCGGTTACGCTCCGTCGGCACGTCAAGTCGACAAAGAGCCCGGTGGGAAGGGGACGGAGTGACCGCTGGAGCCACGGAGTCCCCGGCCTCGTCCGACCGCCCGGACCCCGCCCGCGGTACCGGACCCCGCGCCGCCGCAACGCACGCCGCCGCAACGCACGCCGCCGCAACGCACGCCGCCGGAACCTACCCTGCCGGAACGCGCACCGCCGCAACGCGCACCGCCGGGGCGGACGGCGCCGACCCGGAAGCGCTGAGGATCGCCCTCCTCAGCTACAAGGGCAACCCGTTCTGCGGCGGGCAGGGCGTCTACGTCCGCCACCTCTCCTGCGAACTCGCCCGCCTCGGCCACCGCGTCGAGGTGATAGGCGCCCAGCCCTACCCGGTGCTCGACGAGGTCGAAGGCGTCACGCTCACCGAGCTGCCCAGCCTCGACCTGTACCGGCAGCCCGACCCGTTCAGGACACCGAAGGCCGCCGAGTTCCGCGACTGGGTCGACGCCCTCGAAGTCGCCACCATGTGGAGCGGTGGCTTTCCCGAGCCGCTGACGTTCTCGCTGCGGGCCCGCCGTCACCTCGCCTCGCGCGCCGGGCAGTTCGACGTCGTCCACGACAACCAGACCCTCGGCTACGGCCTGCTCGGCGACCTCGGCGCCCCCCTCGTCACGACGATCCACCACCCGATCACCGTCGACCGCCGCCTCGACCTGAGCGCCGCGCCCGGCTGGCGCAAGCGGTACTCCGTGCGCCGCTGGTACGGCTTCACGCGCATGCAGAAGCGCGTGGCGCGGCGCCTGCCGTCCGTGGTGACCGTCTCAGGATCGTCGAAGCGCGAGATCGTGGACGACCTGGGCGTGCGGTCCTGCCGCGTCCACGTCGTGCACATCGGCGCCGACACCGGCCTCTTCTCGCCCGACCCGGCCGTGCCCGAGGTGCCGGGGCGCATCGTCACCACGTCGAGCGCCGACGTCCCGCTCAAGGGGCTCGTGCACCTCGTGGAGGCGCTCGCGAAGGTGCGCACGGAGCACCCCGGGGCACACCTCGTCGTCGTCGGAAGGCGCGCCGACGACGGTCCCGTGGCGCGGGCCATCGCGCGCTACGGGCTCGAAGGCGCCGTCGAGTTCGTCAAGGGCGTCTCCGACGCCGACCTGGTCGACCTGGTGCGCGGCGCGCAGATCGCCTGCGTCCCCTCGCTGTACGAGGGGTTCTCGCTACCGGCCGCCGAGGCCATGGCGACGGGCACGCCGCTCGTCGCGACCACCGGGGGAGCGATCCCCGAGGTGGCGGGCGCCGACGGCGAGACGTGCCTCGCCGTGCCGCCGGGCGACTCGGGCGCGCTGGCCGCCGCACTCGGGCGGCTGCTCGGCGACCCGGCGCTGCGCGCCAGGCTCGGTGCGGCCGGCCGCGACCGCGTCCTCGCCCGGTTCACCTGGGCGAAGGCCGCGGAGGGCACCGTCGAGAGGTACCGCGCGGCGATCGAGCGACGCGGGCGCGACCCGCGCCCCCACCTCAGGGCCGCCGCGCGCTAGCCGCGCGGCCGGCCGCGCAAGAAGCCAGAACCACCCCCCGACCGCGAAAGCAGGCTCACGTGCTGACCGTGGACTTCACCCGCTTCCCGCTCGCCGCGGGCGACCGCGTGCTCGACCTGGGCTGCGGCGCGGGCCGGCACGCCTTCGAGTGCTACCGGCGCGGCGCGCGCGTCGTCGCCCTCGACCGCAACGGCGAGGAGATCCGCGAGGTCGCCCGCTGGTTCGCCGCCATGAAGGAGGCGGGCGAGGCGCCCGACGGCGCCACCGCGACCGCCATGGAGGGCGACGCGCTGAACCTGCCGTTCCCGGACGAGTCGTTCGACGTCGTCATCATCTCGGAGGTGATGGAGCACATCCACGACGACAAGGGCGTGCTCGCCGAGATGGTGCGCGTGCTGCGCCCCGGCGGGCGCATCGCGGTGACCGTGCCGCGCTATGGCCCCGAGAAGGTCTGCTGGGCGCTGTCCGACGCGTACCACGAGGTCGAGGGCGGCCACATCCGCATCTACAAGGCGGACGAACTCCTCGGCCGCATCAGGGAGGCCGGGCTCAAGCCGTACGGCAGCCACCACGCGCACGCGCTGCACGCGCCCTACTGGTGGCTCAAGTGCGCCATGGGCGTCGACAACGACCGCGCGCTCCCGGTGCGCGCGTACCACAAGCTGCTGGTGTGGGACATCATGAAGAAGCCCTTCGCCACGAAGGCGGCGGAGCAACTGCTCAATCCCGTCATCGGCAAGAGCTTCGTGGCGTATGCGACGAAGCCCCGCCAGGTCGCTGCGGGCGTGGAGTGACCCTGTCGAGCGCGGGGCCCGGCCGCACGGAACACCTCGTGCTGCCGGGAGTGCTGACGGAACGTCAGGCCTTCGAGACCGTCGCGGGCATCCGTGCGGTGCAGCGGCCCGACGGCGCGATCCCTTGGTTCCGCGGCCACCACCTCGACCCGTGGGACCACGTGGAGGCGGCCATGGCGCTCGACGCGGCGGGCGAGCACGGCGCCGCGGCCGCCGCGTACGCGTGGCTCGCCGCCCACCAGAATGGCGACGGCTCCTGGTATGCGGCCTACCAGGACCGCGACCACGGCGGCCAGTTGCCGTGCGAGCTGCACCGCGAGACCAACTTCTGCGCCTATCCGGCCGTCGGCGTGTGGCACCACTACCTCGCCACCGGCGACGACGCGTTCCTCGACACCATGTGGCCCGTCGTGCGGGCGGCCGTCGACTACGTCCTCGAACTGCGTCGGCCCGGCGGGCAGATCGGCTGGAAGCGCGAGGCCGACGGCACGCCCGTGCACGACGCCCTGCTGACCGGGTGCTCCTCCGTGTACCAGGCGCTGCGGTGTGCGCTCGCGATCGCGGAGGAACGCGAAGAGCCTCAGCCGGAATGGGAGTTGGCCACGGGTGCGTTGGGCCACGCGATTCGTGCGCACCCCGGCGCCTTCCTCGACAAGGGGCGCTACTCGATGGACTGGTACTACCCGGTCCTGGGCGGCGCGCTGACCGGCGCCGAGGCCAAGTCCCGTATCGAGGAGGGCTGGGACGACTTCGTCGTGCCGGACCTCGGGGTGCGGTGTGTCGTGCCGAACCCGTGGGTCACCGGCGGCGAGAGCTGCGAACTCGCCCTGGCCCTTTGGGCGATGGGTGAGTCCGACCGCGCACTCGGCGTCCTCCAGTCGGTGGGGCACCTGCGCGCGGACGACGGCATGTACTGGACCGGCTACGTCTTCGAGGGCGACAAGGCCGTGTGGCCGGCCGAACGCACCACGTGGACCGCCGCCTCGCTGCTCCTCGCGGTCGCCGCGCTCGGCGGCGACGAGGCCACCACCGCGGTGTTCGGCGCCCGGCGGCTGCCGCGCGGTGTGGAACCCGACTGCTGCGCGTAGGGGGCGTCCTGCTCCGCCCCGACTGCTGGGCCGCGCACGCCCGTTCGGGCTTCCGAACGCGGGTTTCACACGTACACAAGCGGCAAGACGACCTGCATGGCCACACATACACGCAGTGGGAACCGCTCCGCGGCGACGGTCATCATCGTCATCGCCGACATCTTGGCCTTCATCCTGGCCCTGTGGATCGTGATGTACCTGCTGGACGCCAACCGGGCGAACGCGCTGGTGAGTTTCATCCAGGACGCCGCCCGCTGGCTCGCCGGTTGGTCGTACAACCTCTTCACCTTCGACGACGCATGGGCGCGAGTCGTCGCGGGCTACGGCCTGGCCGCCGTGGTCTACCTGTTCGTGGGCCACGGGCTCGCCAACCGGCTCCGCCACTTCTGACGCCACCGGTCACGCCACGGCCGCGCCCCGCCGGCGCCACGGATAAGCACGTGTGCCCAGGCGGGGTGCGGCCTTATGGTCGGGCGCATGCCCGTACTGACACACGAACGCTACTGCGACGAGATCACCCGGCAGACCTCCGCGCTGTGCGCGCTGCTCGACGGGGCCGACCTCTCGGCGCCCGTACCGACCTGTCCCGACTGGACCACCGGGCGGCTGGTGCGGCACACCGGGGGAGCCCTGCGCTGGGCCGGGCACATTGTCGCCGAACGCGCGCGGCACAACCCGCCGGACGACGAGGTGCCCGAAGGAGACGGCCCCGAGGGCCCCGAGGGCTCCGAGGACGCGCGCGACCTGGCTGCCTGGCTCGCCGGCGGCGCGACCGTCGTGACCGACGCGCTGCGTGCGGCCGGGCCCGACGTTCCGGTGTGGACCTGGGGGTGGGACCACTCGACGGCGTTCTGGGCGCGGCGCATGTGCCACGAGGTCCTGGTGCACCGTGCGGACGTCGCGCTCGCCGTCGCCGGCGGCCTCGACTCGTACCGCCCCGACGCCGATGTCGCCGCCGACGCGCTCGACGAGTGGCTGCGGATCATCGAGTTCGCGGTCACCGAGGAACACGCCCCGGTGCCCGAAGGCCTCGCGGGCACCATCCACCTGCACGCCACGGACGCGCCGGGCGCGGAGTGGCTGCTTGAGGTCGGCGGGCAGGGCTTCAGTTGGCGTCGCGCCCACGAGAAGGCGGACGTGGCCCTGCGCGCGCCGCTCACCGGCCTGCTGCTTGCATCGCTGCGCCGGCTCCCCGTGGACGGGAAGGACTTCGAAGTGCTGGGCGACCGGGGGCTGCTGGACGCGTGGCTGGAGACTGCCCGGTTCGACTGACTCCCGCGGAACGGACTCCCGCGGAACGGAGCGCGCGCCGCCGTCATGGCATGCGTACGGCGGGCCCCCTGAGCCGGGGACCCGCCGTACGCGCGTGCCGTTCGCGGAAGTGGCCGCGTCCGGGAGACTCAGCCGCGCTGGATGCCCGTCGTGTCCTGGAGGACGCCCCTGCGCCCGTCCTGCGTCTGCGCGACGAGGCCCGCTCCGTGCTGCTCCACCGCCAGGTACCAGGTGCCCGGGGCGAGTTCGGCGATCGGGGACGGCGAGCCGTCCTCCCCGTACAGCGGTCGCGCGACCGGGACCGCGAACCAGAACGGCGCGAACTCCGGCGCCCCGCCGCCCGTCGCGGGCGCGGCACCCGCCGCCTGCGCGCCGTACCCGTGCCCCTGCGTCCCGTACGGCTGCTGGCCGCCGCCCGGGTACCCGTACCCCTGGCCGCCGGCGAAGCCGGCCCCGTACGGCTGCGGCTGCTGCTGGGGCTTCGGCGCGGGCGCGAGCGGCGCCTGCAGCGCGGGCAGCAGCGGCGTGGCGACGGCGCCGAACGCGAGGACGAGCGCGGCGATGACGCCGATGACGAGCCCCGCGCCCCTGCTGGTGTAGTCGATGAACGTCCACAGCGCCGTCCACGCCGAGAACACCGTGAACGCCACCCCGAACTGCCGCATGTCGAGGCCCAGGACCTTGCGCGGCTGGGCCGACGAGCGGGACAGCACGAGCAGCGCGGCGCCGATCACGCCGCCCACGTACATGCTCATGGTGAGACCGAGGTTGTTCCACGCGTTCGACCCGAAGCCGTTGGCCGAGACCACGTCGAGGAACGACGCGATGAACAGCACCACCGCTGCTCCGATCACCACGCCGTCGCCTCGAGTGAGAGAGCGGATGTTCACGTAAAAGTCCTTCGTCAGTCGTCTCTTCGGGGCGGGCGGTCGTGGCCCCCGGGTGCGGTCCGAATGTATCGTCCGCCCGCACGCGGCGTTCGGCGCGTCCGCCCGCCGGAACGTACGCCCTGATCAGCCCCCGTCGTGCAGCGGGCCGCTACTTCAGGTACTTCTCGATGCCTTCGGCCATGCCGAGGGCCGCCTTCTGCCGCCAGGCCGGGCTCTTCAGCAGCGCCGCGTCCTTGGGGTCACGCATGTTCCCGCACTCGATGAAGACCTTCGGGACCGTCGAGAGGTTGAGCCCGCCGAGGTCGGTCCTCGTGTCCAACCCGGTACCGCTGCCTATGTAGTTGGAGCGCGCGCTGCCGGTCACCCGCTGGAAGGCGTTCCTGAGGTCCGTGCCGAGTGTGTGGGACGGCCGCACGATCGACGTGGTGTCCGCGCCGCCCTCGTCCACCCGGCCGGGCATGATGACGTGGAAGCCGCGCCTGCCGACCGGGGCGCCGTCCGCGTGTATGGACAGCGCCGCGTCGGCCCCCGCCTTGTTGCCGGCCTCCGCGCGCTCCGTGACACACGGGCCCCACGGTCGGTCGCCGTCGTAGGTGAGGACGACCTTCGCGCCCTGCTTCTCGAGCAGCGTGCGCAGCCGGTGCGCCACGTCGAGGGTGAAGTCGGCCTCCGCGTAACCGTCGTTGGTCGACGTGCCGGTGGTGTCGCACTCCTTGTGGCCGTTGCCGACCGCCACCTGCTTGTTGATCTCGGCGGTGTGCAGGTGGTTGTCCGGGTTGTGCCCCGGGTCCACGGCGACGACCTTGCCCGCGAGCGGCCGCGCGGAGGCCGTGGCGGATGGCGTCGTGGTGGGCGCCGTGGGGGAGGGTGTGGCGGCACGCGTCTCGGGGCCGTCGCTGCCGGCCACATGGCCCGCCGTGCCGATGCCGTGGCAGCCGGCGAGCACGCAGGACGCGGCGGCGAGCGCGGCGCCCAGGGCGGCCGCGCGCAGCC
>NZ_JAGIQL010000216.1 GCF_017813245.1 Streptomyces montanisoli | reverse complement strand
GGCCGCGCCGGCCGCGACGAGCACGGTGCGGCCGCCGGCGCCGCTGGTCGCCGCGTGCAGCGCGTGCTGCTGGGCGCGGCTCAGGAGGTCGGGCACGGCGACGAGGAGCGTGGTGTCCGGTCCTGCCGCGCTCGTCGCGCCGTCGAGTGTCGTGACGACGTCGACGTAGACGCCATGGTCCTTGAGGAGCGTTGCCACGGCCTTGCTGCCGAGCGGGTCCGCGGCGCGCGGATCGAGGCGGCCGTGCTTGTCCCCGGAGGTGATCGCGGCCAGCGCGACACCGGCGGCGAGAAGCAGGGTCAGGGCAAGCAGGACGCCGCGGCCGCGCGTCCATATGCTCCGGGCGCTGCGGGAGACCGCGGTCGGAGCGACGGCGACGCTCATGCGGGAGGACCTCCCACCGCGGTGGCCTCCGAGGGCGCGCCCATGTCGGGCTTGGCGCGCTCCAGGTCCGCGTCGAGGTCGCGCAGCCGCTGGTACAGGGCTCGGTCCGCGGTCCGGCTGCCGTATGCGACGGCGTCGAAGCTCGTGGCGGCAGTGCGCAGGCGGTCGGCGTACGGGGGCAGGGATCTGCCCGCTTCGGCCGCGGCTTCGGCGGCGGTGCGCCCGGGGCGGGGAGCGAGCAGTGCTCGCTCCTCCAGTGCGCGGACGATCGCGCGCATCCGTTCCTTGGCGGCCTCGGTCCAGTGTTCCGCCGCGGCGTGGGCCTCGGCGGCCGCGCGGTTGTCGGCGGCGCTGCGGGGCGCGTCGTCGAAGAGCGCCGCACCGTCCGGGGCCCTCACCGTGCGCCGCGGGGCACCGAGCCGCCACCAGAGGGCGCCGAGGAGCGCGAGGACGGCGACGAGGACGACGATCACGCCGACGCGCCCGCCGGGTGCGACGCCTGACGCCTTGTCGAAGAGGTGGCCGATCCACCCGAGGATGTGGCCGACGGCGCGTTGCAGCAGGTTCGGATCGTGCTGGTGGTACTCGCCTTTGGTCAGTTCGAGCTCGGCCTCCCTGCGGGCGGCCTCGCGGGAAACGACCAGCGGTATGTGGCCGCTGCCGCCGGTCAGCCATGCGGCTGCCGGCGCTCCCCCCGTGGACGTCACCGTGTCAGCCCCCGGTGTGGCCGGGGCCTGGCGTCCGTGGCGGGCCGTAGCCGGGGATGCCGGCGGCGCGTGCCAGTTCCAGGTCGAGGGCCTCGCGGCGGATGCGCCGGTCCACGTAGAGCAGGACGGTGACACCGGCGGAGAAGGGCAGGGTGAGAGCGTCGGAGATGACCGCGCCGATACCCGTGATGATCAGGAAGGTCCACCCGAAGTCGGGGGTGGTTCCGGAGAGCATGCTGCCGAGATCGGAGCCGCCGCCGGCGATCGTCGCGACGAGGGTGAACGGGATCGCGATGACCATCGAGACGACGAAGGTGAGCAGCAGCGTGAGCAGCAGGACGCCGAAGGTGCGCCACCACGCCCCGCGCACCAGCTTCGCCGAGCGCCGCATGGAGGCGATGACACCTCCGCGTTCCAGCATCAGCGCCGGGGAGGCGAGGCTGAAGCGGACCATCAGCCAGATGATCACGGCGAGTGCGGCGAGGCTGAGGAGCACGGACAGGGACACGCCGCCTGCCGAACCCGACAGGGCGCCGGGCAGGATCGCGACGGCCAGGATGGCGCAGCTGATCAGCGGCAGGAGCAGGGTCAGCCCGACGAGCTGGGGAAGGCGCGGACGCGCTTCGCGCCATGCGTCGCGGAAGCTCACGTCCCGTCCCAGTACGGAGCGGCTGACGACGACGGTCAGGACGGCCGTGGTGAAAAGCGTGCCGATCAGGGTGATGCCGAGCGACAGCAGCAGCGTGAGCATCGTCGACTGGAGGACGTCGGCCGTCTGGTTCAGGGTTTGCGCCGGCGTCGCGGACGGGTCGACCTGGGGCGGGGCGGGCAGCAGGTAGCGCTGCATGAGCAGGTCGGCGATCTGGGAGACGGCCGCGACGGTGACGGTCACGCCCAGGACGGTGCGCCAGTGGGCGCGCAGCACCGACACGGAGCCGTCGAGGAGCTCGCCGATGCCGAGCGGGCGCAGCGGGATCACGCCGGGCTTGGCGGCGGGGGGCCCGCCCCAGGCGGGGCCGCCGTCAGGGCCGGGCGCGCCCCAGCCCGTCGCGGGCCGCGGCCCCGGCTGCGCGGGCACGGGCGACCGCGGGGTGCCGGGGGGCGGCTGCGGGGCGCCGGGCGGGGACCACTGCGCCGGTGGCGGCTGCTGGGCGGACCATCGGGTGGGGGGACCGGTCTCGTCGCCCGCGTGCGGCGTACCGCTCTCCTGGCCGTCGGACGGTGCGGATCCGGGCGATGCCCAGCCCGGAGTGTCGTTCACGGTCGTCCACCTCGTGGATATGTCGTCGGGGCTCGGCGTGTCGGCGGTGTTCGGCGGTCCGCCGGGGGTGACCGGCGGGCGGTTGGCAGCCATCGTGCCACGCGATACCGCGCGACGGGCCGGAGGGCGTATCTCCCGACGCCGGCTCTTCGCGCCTTCATTGTCCTTGCCGGAGCAGGCAGACTGGGCGAATGGCTGATCAGCACGCACCATCCCCTGTCGACGCACCGCCGTCCATGGTCCCGGCGCTCCGCTGGGACGAGCCGCCCGAAGGCCCCGTGCTCGTACTGCTCGACCAGACGAGGCTGCCGGTGGAGGAGGTCGAGCTGGTCTGCACCGACGTGCCGGCGCTGGTGGGTGCCATCCGCACGCTCGCGGTGCGGGGCGCGCCGCTGCTGGGCATCGCGGGGGCCTACGGGGTGGCGCTCGCGGCGGCACGCGGGTTCGACGTCGACGACGCGGCCCAGTCGCTGGCCGGGGCGCGGCCCACGGCCGTCAATCTCGGATACGGGGTGCGCCGGGCGCTGGAGGCGTACAGGCGCGCGCTGGACGCGAGCGGGGACCTGGCGAGCGCCGCAGCGGGCGCGCTCGCGGAAGCCAGGCGGCTGCACCGGGAGGACGCGGAGGGCAGCGCCGCCATGGGGGCGGCGGGGCTCGCTCTGCTCGACGAGTTGCTTCCCGGCGGGAACCACCGCATCCTTACGCACTGCAACACGGGCGCGCTGGTGTCCGGCGGGGACGGCACGGCGTTCGCCGTGGCGCTCGCCGCGCACCGGGCGGGCCGGCTGCGGAGGCTGTGGGTGGACGAGACGCGCCCGCTGCTCCAGGGAGCGCGACTGACCGCGTACGAGGCGGCACGCAACGGGATGGCGTACACGTTGCTCACGGACAGTGCGGCCGGCTCGCTGTTCGCGGCGGGTGAGGTCGATGCGGTACTGATC
Source organism: Streptomyces montanisoli (assembly GCF_017813245.1). Classification (GTDB taxonomy): domain Bacteria; phylum Actinomycetota; class Actinomycetes; order Streptomycetales; family Streptomycetaceae; genus Streptomyces; species Streptomyces montanisoli. Next base: position 5,246 of record NZ_JAGIQL010000216.1, on the reverse strand, counting down.
GGTGCGGACAGGATCGCGGCGGACGGCTCCGTGGCGAACAAGGTGGGCAGCTACCCGCTCGCCGTGCTGGCCCGCTACCACCACGTGCCTTTCGTGGTGGTGGCGCCGACGACGACGATCGATCCGGACACCGCGGACGGTGCTTCGATCGAGGTGGAGCAGCGTCCTGGACAGGAGGTCACCGAGGTGATGGCACCGCAGACGGCAGGTGCGGAAGTGGGCGGCGCGCTGCCGGTGGCCCCGCTGGGGACGCAGGCGTACAACCCGGCGTTCGACATCACTCCGCCCGAGCTGGTGACGGCGCTCGTCACAGAACACGGGGCGCTGTCCCCTGTGACCGGCAGTGGAATCGCTGACCTGTGTGCCAGGTCACGACCGGCAACGATTGGCTGATGGGATGATGTCGATATGAAGGGACGCGTCCTTGTCGTCGACGACGACACCGCACTGGCCGAGATGCTCGGGATTGTGCTGCGTGGTGAAGGGTTCGAGCCGTCGTTCGTCGCGGACGGCGACAAGGCGCTGGCCGCCTTCCGCGATGCCAAGCCGGATCTCGTGCTGCTCGATCTGATGCTGCCCGGCCGGGACGGGATCGAGGTGTGCCGGCAGATCCGGGTCGAGTCGGGGGTGCCGATCGTGATGCTCACGGCCAAGAGCGACACCGTCGACGTGGTGGTCGGTCTCGAGTCGGGCGCCGACGACTACATCGTCAAGCCGTTCAAGCCGAAGGAGCTCGTGGCCCGGATAAGGGCACGTCTGCGCAGGTCGGAGGAGCCGGCGCCGGAGCAGCTGACCATCGGCGATCTCGTCATCGACGTCGCGGGGCACTCCGTCAAGCGTGAGGGGCAGTCCATCGCGCTGACGCCGCTCGAGTTCGACCTGCTGGTGGCGCTGGCACGCAAGCCGTGGCAGGTGTTCACGCGCGAGGTGCTGCTCGAGCAGGTGTGGGGGTACCGCCATGCCGCCGACACCCGGCTGGTCAACGTGCACGTGCAGCGGCTGCGCTCCAAGGTCGAGAAGGACCCGGAGCGGCCGGAGATCGTGGTGACCGTCCGCGGTGTCGGGTACAAGGCAGGACCGAACTGACATGACCGGCGGCAGCACCGCGCCGAACGCCGGGCGTCCTGGGGCCGGCCGCCGCTTCAAGGGCGGACGGCTGCTTCAGGACGCACCGGCCGGCGGTCCGGTGCTGCGCCTGGTCATCCGGCTGCTGCGGCGCCCGCTGCTGCCGGTGATGCGGCTGTGGCGGCGCAACATCCAGCTGCGGGTCGTCGCCGCGACGCTGCTGATGTCGCTGGGTGTGGTCCTGCTGCTGGGGTTCGTGGTCATCGGGCAGGTACGCAACGGCCTGGTCGAGGCGAAGGAGAAGGCCGCACAGAGCCAGGCCGACGGCGGTTTCTCCGTCGCCCAGGAGAAGGCGGACGCCCAGCCGGTGCCCGGCGGCCGGGGCGGCGACGGCACGGACCCCACGGTGGTGGGGACGAACTCCTGGCGCACGGACCTGGTGGAACAGCTGGCGAGCGGCGGGCCGGGCGCCTTCAACGTCGTGGCGCTGAGCGCCGACTCGACGCCCAAGCGCGCCCCCCGCACGTCGGGCAGCGTGGACCTCTCGTCCATACCGGACGATCTGCGGCGCGCGGTCGCGAGCGGCACCGGCGAGTTCAAGACGTACGGGAAGATCAAATACACGGACGCGTCGAAGGACCGCAAGCCCGAGCCCGCGCTGATCATCGGCAAGCGGCTCAACGACGTCGACCGCCACCCGTACGAGCTGTACTACCTCTTCCCGCTGACGCAGGAGGAGCAGTCGCTGAACCTCGTGAAGCGCACGCTGGCCACTGCGGGCCTGTTCGTGGTGGTGCTGCTGGGCGCTATCGCGTGGCTCGTGGTGCGCCAGGTGGTGACGCCGGTGCGGATGGCGGCGGGGATCGCGGAGCGGCTGTCCACGGGCCTGCTGCACGAGCGGATGAAGGTCACGGGCGAGGACGACATCGCCCGGCTCGGCGAGGCGTTCAACAAGATGGCGCACAGCCTCCAGCTGAAGATCCAGCAGCTGGAGGAGTTGTCGCGGATGCAGCGGCGCTTCGTCTCCGACGTGTCGCACGAGCTGCGCACGCCGCTGACGACGGTGCGGATGGCCGCGGACGTCATCCACGAGGGCCGTGAGGACTTCGACCCGGCGACGTCCCGGTCGGCCGAGCTGCTGGTCGGGCAGATCGACCGGTTCGAGTCGCTGCTCGCGGACCTGCTGGAGATCAGCCGGTTCGACGCGGGCGCGGCGGCGCTCGAGGCCGAGCCGATAGACCTGCGGGAAGTGGTGCGGCGCGTGATCGACGCGGCCGCGCCCCTGGCCGAACGCAAGGGGACGGCGGTCCGTGTCGTCGGGGACGAGCAGCCCGTGATCGCGGAGGTCGACGCGCGGCGGGTGGAGCGCGTGCTGCGCAATCTCGTGGTCAACGCCGTCGAGCACGGCGAGGGCAGGGACGTGGTCGTGCGGTTGGGAGCCGCGGGAGGCGCCGTGGCCGTCGCCGTGCGCGACTACGGGGTAGGGCTGAAGCCGGGGGAGGCGACGCGCGTGTTCAACCGGTTCTGGCGCGCGGACCCGGCGCGCGCCCGTACAACCGGCGGTACGGGCCTCGGCCTGTCGATCGCGGTGGAGGACGCGCGCCTGCACGGCGGCTGGCTCCAGGCCTGGGGCGAGCCCGGCGGCGGCTCGCAGTTCCGGCTGACCCTGCCGCGCACGGCGGACGAACCCCTGCGGGGCTCGCCGATAGCGCTGGAGCCGGAGGACTCGCGCGGGAACCGGGCACGGGCGGCCGCGGCGGTGGCGGACAAGACCGCCAGGCAGGTGTCGAACACGGCGTTCCCGGTGCGCGGCGGTGGCGCTGCGCTGCCAGGGCCGCCCGGGCAGGGCAGCCGTACGACGGCCGTCGTGGACCCCACGGCGCTGCCCGGCAACGGGGCACGCGTGGTGGCCAGGCCGTCGGCCGAGCGCAAGCAGGACGCCGGCACACCGCCGTCGCCGGACGCTCCCGCGCGGGAGGCCGAGGCCGGCGGTGCGGACGGTGCCGGCGGCGGGGAGGACTCCGGGCGGGACGCCGCACGGAGCGCATCGGAGCGGGAGGACTCGGCTCGTGGGCGGTGACAGCCTCCGGCACGGCCGGAAGCGCACGGCAAGGCTGTCGGCATGTCTCGTCGTGCTGGCCCTCGCGCTCGCGGGGTGCGCGTCCATCCCGGACAGCGGCGACGTCGAGCCGGTGAAGGTGTCGCCGCAGGACGAGTCGCAGGTGCGGGTGTACGCCGTCCCGCCGCCGCAGAACGCGACGTCCGCGGACATCGTCGACGGCTTCCTCGAAGCGATGACCAGCGACGACCCCGACTTCGCGATGGCGAGGAAGTACCTCGCCAAGGACGAGGCGAACGCGTGGCAGCCGCAGAAGGGCACGACGGTGCTCAGCGAGGCGCCCGACCTCGAGGGCCCGGAGAAGCCGCACTCCGCCGACCAGCCCGGTCTGACCTATCAGATGAACGGCCAGGAGATCGCCACGGTCGACGCCGACCACGTCTACCAGCCGCTCAAGCCCGGCAGGTACCAGGAGCAGCTGCACCTCATCCAGGAGAAGATCGGCGGCCGCAAGGAATGGCGCATCGACGCGCTGCCGCAGGGGCTCGTGCTCGGCCAGTCCGACTTCCAGCGCAACTACCGTCCCGTCGACACGTACTTCTACGCCAAGGGCGACAACTGGCTCGTCGCCGACCCGGTCTTCATCAGGCAGCGGATAGACCCGCTGACCCGGATGGACCCGATCACGCAGGCGGTCAACGCCCTGCTCGCCGGGCCCACCGAATGGCTGAAGCCGTCCGTGACGTCCGCCTTCCCCACCGGGACCCAGCTGCAGAAGGGCACGAGAACGCTCCAGTTCGACGACAACAACGCGTTGACGGTGCCACTCAACGCGGCGGCACGGACGGTGACGCCGCTGCTGTGCAAGAAGATGGCCGCCCAGCTGTTCTTCACCCTGCGCGACCTGACGTCGACCAGGGTCGGCCAGATCGCGCTGCGCTCAGGACGTACCTCGCTGTGCTCGGTCACCGGTGACGAGGCGCAGGCCTACGAGCCGGGCAACGCGGCCAGCCAGCCCGACGACGCCTTCTACGTGGACGCCGACGGCAGGCTCGCCCGTCTGGCGCCCGACGACAAGAAGGGCGGCGACGACGGCAACCTCGTCCCCGGCCCGTTCGGGCACGGTGCGGTGAAGCTCGACTCCGTGGCCGTCGCGCGCGACGAGAAGCGTGCCGCGGGCGTCGCGCAGGACGGGAAGTCGCTGTACGTCGCGTCGATCACCCACGACGCGGAGGCAGGCAGCCCGCTGGTGACCAGCGACGGCGCCAAGGCCTCCGACCGGCTGTCCGCGCCCAGCTGGGACAGCAGGGGCGACGTGTGGGTCGCGGACCGCGACCCCGGCCACGCGCGCCTGCTCCGGTTCTCGGGTGGCGCCTCGTCCGCCGAGGAGGCCACGGTCGAGGGGCTCGACGGCCGGCGGATCGAGGCGGTGCGGGTGTCGTCCGACGGCGTGCGCGTCGCGCTGCTGCTCACGAAGGGCAGCCGGACGAGCCTGGAGATAGGGCGCGTGCAGCAGAGCGGGTACGGCGACCACAAGAAGCTGGCCGTGCTCGACCTGAAATCGGTGACACCGCAGATGGAGACCGTGACGTCGGTGTCCTGGGCGGGCCCGAGCCGCCTGGTGATCGTGGGCAAGCAGGCGGGCGGCGTCCAGCAGATCCGCTTCATCCAGGCCGACGGGTCGACGTCGGACGCGTCCGTCCTGCCGGGCCTGAACCAGGTGACGGGGATCGCGGCGGGCGACAAGGACTCCAAGCCGCTGGTGGCCGACTCGGGGGACGCGGGCATCGTGGAGCTCCCGTCGGGCGGGAACTGGCAGGCGATCGTCGAGCACGGCTCGTCACCGGTCTACCCGGGCTGACCGAACGCCGGGCTCTCCACGGGCGCTTGTCCACAGGCACTTGTCCACAGGGGTCGCGCGGTGCCTCGCAGGCCGCCAGAGTGGTTCACGTGCTGACGTGGTGGCGAGAGCTCGGCGGCCTGGTGCTGCCCGCGGCGTGCGCGGGGTGCGGCGATCCCGGGGCGACGCTGTGCGAGGCGTGCCGGCGGGCGCTGTACGGGCCGCGGCCGCGCCCGGTCCGGCCTGATCGGTACAGCAGTCCTCTGAACTCCAGTCTGCCGT
>NZ_JAGIQL010000215.1 GCF_017813245.1 Streptomyces montanisoli | reverse complement strand
CGGCCCCCGTGCCCGGGCGCGCCGCGGCGGCCTGAGGGCCCGGGGGCCGGCCGGACACGGCGCACGGCTCACGGCTCACGGCTTACGGCCTGAGCGAGCCGGTCCTGGTCCGCTTCAGTTCGAAGAAGTCGGGGTGGCGTGCGAGGACGCGCACGCTGTCGAACAGCTCGCCCGCCGCCTCGCCGCGCGGCGCCTCGTTCAGGACGGGCCCGAACCACACCGCGCCGTCCAGGTGGATCGTCGGCGTCCCCACGTACGCGTCGGCGGCCGGGTCCTTGCCCGCGTCGTGGCTGCGGCGCAGCGCGTCGTCGTGGGACGGGTCGAGCGCGGCGTCCGCGAGGGAGGCGGGCAGGCCGCACTCGGCGAGCGACTCGGCGACGACCGCGTCGAAGTCCTCGTTCTTCTCGCGGTGGATGCGGGTGCCGAGCGCCGTGTAGAGGCCGGCCAGCACGCCGTCGCCGTGCGCCTCGGCCGCGGCGACCGCGACGCGTACGGGCCCGAGCGAGCGGTCGACCAGATCGCGGTACCAGTCGGGCAGGTCGTTGCCGAGGTTGTGCAGGTAGAGGCTCATCACGTGGAAGCGCACGTCCACCGGGCGCACCCGCTGGACCTCCAGCATCCAGCGTGAGGTGATCCAGGCGAACGGGCAGGCGGGGTCGAACCAGAAGTCGGCGGTGGCACGGCCCTTGGCGGACGGACCGGGCGGGGTGGACGAGTCCGGCGAGGCGGATCCTGAGGTCGTCATGCGGCCGAGCCTAACCACCCGGTGCCCCACATCCGCGGGCCATTACGAGGGCAGCCCCCTGGGCCAATCGCCGTCCTCGACGCGTGCGCGCAAGCGGTGCCCCGGCAGCGATCCCGGCGGGCGGCGTTCCGCCGCGAAGGCGCCGGCGAGGCGCTGCAGGGTCTCGTTGACCGGGGTGGCCACCCCGTGCAGGCGCCCGAGCAGGACGATCTCGCCGTTGAGGTAGTCGGCCTCGATGGTGCCGGTGCCCCGGTTCAGGGACTGCCAGGAGGAGCCGCCGCCGCGCCGGGCGCCCATGCCGGGGTCGACGTGGATGAGGGCGCGCGCCTCGTCCTGCTCCTGCTGCGTGGCGCAGTCGATCTTGGCTGCGGCGAACACCGCCCAGCCCTCGGCGAGCGCCCGCTGGAAGACCGCCTTGGCGTCGTCGTCGGCCGGGGAGCCCGTGAGTGCCTCGACCGCGTTGCCGAGGTTCGACAGCAGCTTGGCGTACTTCCAGCGCATCGCGTCCGGCACGACGGGTGCGAGCAGCCGGGCCTTCTCCAGCTCGGCGCCGATGGCCGACGCGGTCTCGTCCACTCCCGAGGGGTAGCGGCCCAGGTGCAGGATGCCGCTGTACGGGGTGGACGGCGCGATGACGCTGCCGGGCTCGGCGTACGTGGCGGGCAGCCAGACGCACATGGCGTACACGCGGCGGAAGCGGCGCAGCGCGAGGCGCTCGCTCTCCACGCCGTTCTGCGCGCACACCAGCGGCAGCCGCTCCCCCGCCGTCCCTCCGCCGTCGACGGGCCGTCCTGCCCAGGCGTCGAGAGCGGCGACGCTGTCCTGGGTCTTCACGGCGAGTACGAGGACGTCGTCCGGGCGCAGCCCGACGGCCGCGGGGCCGTCGGCGACCGGGATCCTGTGCACCCGCGTCCCCTCGGGCGAGGTGAACGACAGGCCGCGGTCCCGAAGCACCTCGTGGTGGGCTCCGCGCGCGACGAGTACGACGTCGGCGCCCGACTCGGCGAGCCTGGCGCCGATGCTGCCGCCGACCGCACCCGCCCCGATGATGATGTACCGCATGCCGGTCATCCTGCCAGTGCGGTGGGGGTCGCGACGAGGCGCCGTCCCGCCACACGGCGGAGGGCCCCCGCGAGTCACGTCCTCGCGGGGGCCCTTCGTACGTCACCCGTACACGTGTGCTGAGAAGACGATCACAAGCGCTACCGCCCGGGCTCGTCCAGCTTATTGCACATCATGCGCAGATGCATGTTCTCGGCAGAGAACGGTGGTGCCGCGTCACTCGCCGAAGCCGAAGGCGAACACATGCGCCCCGGAGTTCGGCAGGGTGACCGAGGCCACCTGCTTCGACGGGTCGAGCGGCACCTTCGTGGAGAAGACGTACGCCTTCACGTTGTCACGACCGCCACTGCCCGTGTTGCGGTAGTTCGTCGTCACCGCCTCGGTGTCGCTCGGTACCGGCTTGGAGCCGCCGGCGCCGAGGGTCCAGTCCGAGAAGGTGACCGGCGCCTTCGCGGTCGTGCCGTCCGTGTAGGTCACGGTCAGCGTGCCGGTGACACCGCTGCCGTCGGTCGGCGCGTTGGTCGCGGAGCCCAGCAGCCCGAGCGAGGAGCCGGTGCTGCCCTTGACCATGGGGATGGTCTGGCCGGCCATCTCGATGTTGTCGGGCCGCCCCGACTTCACCTCGGGGAAGGTGTAGTCGATCCCGTCCGAGCTGACCTTCGCACCCGAGGTGACGCCGGCCGCCTGCAGCGCGTTCTGCGAGTACGCCCAGCCACCGCCGTCGAAGCCGCCGTTGTAGGTGGCACCGTCCGGGTAGACGCCCTCGTTCGTGGAGTACGGCCACAGCTCGCCCGGCTGGGCGACGGCCACACGCAGCGCCGCCGTGCCGACGGACGCGCCGGTCGCGTGGTCCGTGAGCGCGAACGTCACGGAGTAACTGCCCTCGTCGGTGGGCGCGGTGACCTGAATGTCGGCCTTCGCGCTGCCCGACGCCGGCACCTTGAGCGAGCCGGACGACGCCGAGAGCGTCACCCCCGCGGGCGCCGTGGCGGTCCAGTCGACGGTGGTCGCCTTGGAGCCGAGGTTGGTCACGTTCAGCGTGGAGTCGCCCTTGGCGCCCGGCGCCAGGATCAGGCCGCTGCCGGGACCGGTCGCGGCGAGCACCTTGCCGCCGCCCGTGGTGTCCGACGGGGGAACGGAGTTCGCCGAGGACGCCCAGGACTTGTTGGGCGTCGTGCCGAGCGCCCAGTCCATCGTGCGGGCCTTCTTGACCTGGTCGAAGGTGACCCAGGACTTCTTCCACTCCTTGCCGTGCACGTCAAGGGACTGGACGTACGGCGCCTTGGGCGCGGCCTTCGGGGCGTTGATCGTGAGCTTCTTGCCGTGCGCGAAGCTCACCTTCGCGACCGGGAAGGCCGGGCTGCCGAGAGCCAGCGTGTTCGTGCCCGGGGTCTCCGGGTACATGCCGAGCTCGGACCAGACGTACCAGGAGCTCATCGCGCCGAGGTCGTCGTTGCCGAACGAGCCGACCGGCGCGTTGAAGTACAGCTTCTGCTGGGCGTCGCGCACCGCGGCCTGCGTCTTCCAGGGCTGCGCCAGGTAGTCGTACTCCCAGGGGATCTCGACGCTGGGCTCGTTGCTCAGGTTGGCGTCCGTGCTGGTCGGGTTGGCGATGTTGTCGAGCAGGCTGTCCAGGTAGGACGAGTAGGCCTTCTTGCCGCCGCGCGCCTGGATCAGCTGCTTGAGGTTGAACGGCACCATCGGCGTGTACTGGGCCGAGCTGCCCTCGACGAACCCGTTGGACGTGCCGGGGGTGAAGCCGGCGGCGAACTGGCCGTCCTTGTTCCTGCCCTGCATGTAGCCGGTCTGCGGGTTGAAGACGTTCATCCAGTCCTGGGCGCGGGTGGCGAACTTCTTGTAGACGCCCTTCTTGCCCAGCGACTTGGCGAACGACGCCAGCGCGTAGTCGGCGCTGTCGTACTCCAGTTGCGTGGAGACCGGGCCGTAGAAGTTGCAGCAGCCGTAGTCGTTCTCGTCGAGCGGCAGGTAGCCCTTGGCGTCCCTGACGGACTCGCCGGGGCGGTCCTGGTTCGGCACGGTGGCCTCGTGCTCCAGCGCGGCCAGCGCGTGCTTCGTGTCGAAGCCGCGGGCGCCGAAGGCGTACGCGTCGGCGATGATGCCGGCGGCCGGGTCACCGACCATGACGTAGCTCTCGCCGTTGTTGGACGCCCACTTGGGCAGCAGGCCCGTCTGGTCGTAGCCGTTGAGCATGGAGGTCACGATGTCGCTGGTGACCTTGGGCTCGACCGCCGCCATGAGCTGCGTCTGGGAGCGGTAGGTGTCCCAGCCCGAGTAGTTGGCGTACTGGGCCTTCTGGCCCTTGGCCAGCTTGTGGACCTGGTTGTCCATGCCCATGTACTGGCCGTTGTCGTCGGAGAAGACGTTCGGGTGCAGCAGCGAGTGGTAGAGCGCGGTGTAGAACTGCGTCTGCTGGTCCTTGCTGCCGCCGCCGACCGCGATCTTGCCGAGGACGCCGTTCCACGCGTCGTGGTTGGCCTGGCGCATCGCGTCGAAGTTCCAGCCCTTGACCTCCTTGGAGAGGTTGGACTTGGCGTTCGAGTCGCTCGTGTACGAGATGCCGACGGCGGCCTTCACGGTCGGGTTCGCCGACGTGTCGAACGTCAGGTACATCCCGTTTGCGCCGGTGGTCGGAGGCTGAGCCGCCTTGGCGCTCTTGGCCGTCGCCGCGGAACTGCCGCTCTTCGCGCCCTGGGCCGCGGTGTGCAGGCTCGGGGAGGGAGACGCGGGGACGGTGAAGTGCTTCTCGGGCTGCGCCGCCTCGGGGTGCTTCTGGGCCGGCTGCTGCGTGCGTCCCTGCTTGAGGGTCGTGGCGTTCTTGTTGATCGTCGAGCCGACCCAGGTGCCGCTCTGGGTGAACGGGTGGTCGAACTTGATGTCGAAGTGCAGCGTGTAGCGGTTTCCCGCGCCGCAGAAGTGGCCGCTGTCGATCGAGCCGCTGATCTCCTTCTTGTTCACCACCCGCACGCGCGTGCCGTCGACCTGCGTGGCGCCGCCGCTCAGCTTGAGCAGCAGGTTGGCCTGCTTGCCCGAGGGGAACGTGAACTGCCCGAGGCCGGCCCTGGTGGTGTCGGTCAGCTCGGTCTTGACGCCGGACGCGTCGGTGACGCCGTAGTAGCCGATCGACGCCTGCTCGTCGTCATGGCTGAACTGCGCTGACGTGTTGGCGAGGTTGCCGGACAGCGCGCCCGTGGTGGGCAGGATGGGCAGGTCGCCCGCGACGCCGCAGCCGGGTCCTGAGATGTGCGTCAGGCTGAAGCCGGAGATCTTGTTGTCGTTGTACTCGTAACCGCCGCCGGCAGGGCGGTCGGGGGTGGTGTCAGGGCCCCACTGCATCATGCCGAACGGCATGTCGGGACCGGGGAAGGTGTCCACCGCGCCCGAGGTGCCGATCAGCGGATTGACCAGGGACGCCGGGTCCTTCACCAGTTTGGGGGTGGCGGCCGACGCGGTCGAGGTCACCGCCTGGAGGGGAAGGACGGCGAGGCCGAGGACACAGGCCAGGGCGAGTCGTCTGCGGTGTCTTGGGGTGGGGGGCGAGTCGGAAGAGGAGGGGCTGCTGTTGACCATCGAATTGCCTCCGCAGCGGGTCGTGCTACGCACAGGACGTGCCGGTGGGCGGTCGGCTTCCGGTTGGAGCCGTCGCCTGCGAAAGGGGTGGCGCCGTCGCCGTCCGAGACGTTGACAACGTTGCCACTCCGCACGAGTGATGAGTGAAACGCGGATGGTGATTGCGTGTCAACGGCATCCACACGAGTTTCTCGACTCACCCCGGCCACGGGCGGATGGCCGGGTTCCGTCGAGACAGGCCGTCATTTCGGGGGTCTATAGTCCCGGTTGGACTGCCGGGGCACGGGAAGGGAGGCGTGCCGCGCTCGTGGCCGCCGCACGCTGTGACGCGCTCCAGGCCGGGGCGGGCGTCGAGCGTCTGCGCTGTGTGCACGCACAGGCGGGCCGGGCTGCCCGAACGCCCCGCGCCTTCAGGGGTGATGGGGCGGATGGTGCGGCGGGTGGTGCGGCGGATGCGGGGGTTCCGGCGGGAGCGTCGCGAGGGAAGGGGCGGGTTCCGGCCACACGAGGAGGACCTGGCACGGCGCGTGATCCACGACGAAGCGGCTCGCCGGGCCGAGGCTGTGCGGGCCGAGCCGGGAGCGGTCGCCGTCGCGCGCGAGGACGAGCAGGTCCGCGTCGCGCGCCGCGGCCACCACTTCGCGTTCGACGCGGCCCGTGCGCGCGAGCTGCGTGCAGGGAAGGCCGAGGCGGCCGGCGGCCTCGTCAAGCAACTCGGCGGACGACTCCGCCTCCAGGTCCTCCACCAGCCTGCCGGGGTCCTGCCCCGGGCGGCCCCTGCCAAGGAGCCCGGCGAACGCGCCGTGCGCGACGCCGTGCACCTCCTCGTCGTGGACGTGCAGCAGGGTGATGGACGCGTCCCGTGGCGCGTGCGTACGGACGGCGTCGACGCAGGAGGGCCACGTGCCCTCGACGATCCAGGCGATCATGTTCACGGTCACGCCCACCAACCTGTCACACGGCGGGCCTGTCGAGCGCGTACACCGTCACAGGGACGCCGCCCAGTTCGTCCTCGCGACGCGGAGTGAACCCGAGCCGCCGCGCCCGGCGAACTCGCCCGTGGCCTTCGACTCGACGGCACACAGCCCGTGTCCCCGCCCGGACCACTGCCGCTCGACGCATGCGAGCCTTACACCGGGGGGGGTGGTCAGTGGGACTCGCGGCCGACTACGGGGCCCGTGGCGCCCAGCAGGAAGTCGAGGTCGGCGCCCGTGTCGGCCTGGGTGACGTGGTCGACGTACAGCCTCTCCCAGCCCCGCGTGGGTGACGCGTAGCCTTCCGTGGTGGCCGAATCCGGTATCCTGGCGGCCAGTTCGGCGTCCGGGACGTCCAGCCTGAGGGAGCGGGCCGCCACGTCGAGCTCGATCACGTCGCCGGTGCGCACGAGCGCGAGCGGGCCGCCCGCGGCGGCCTCCGGCGCGACGTGCAGGACGACCGTCCCGTACGCGGTGCCGCTCATCCGCCCGTCGCACACGCGCACCATGTCGCGCACGCCGCTCGCCAGCAGCTTCTTCGGCAGTGGCATGTTCGAGACCTCGGGCATTCCGGGGTAGCCCTTCGGTCCGCAGCCGCGCAGGACGAGGACCGAGTCGGCGTCGACGTCGAGGTCCGGGGCGTCGATCCTGGCGTGGAAGTCCTCGATGCTGTCGAAGACGACCGCGCGGCCGCGGTGACGCAGCAGGTGCGGCGACGCGGCGGCCGGCTTGATGAGCGCGCCGTCGGGCGCCAGGTTGCCGCGCAGCACGGCGATGCCCGCGGCGTCCCGCAGGGGCGCGGTGCGGTCCCTGATGACCTCGGGGTCCCAGATCCGTGCGTCGTCCAGGTGCTCCACGAGCGGCCTGCCCGTGACGGTGAGCGCGCCGGGGTCGAGCAGGTCGCGTACTTCCCTGAGGACGGCGAGCAGCCCGCCCGCGCGGTGCAGGTCGTCCATCAGGAACCGGCCGGCGGGCTGGAGGTCGACGAGCAGCGGCACCCGGGAGCCGATGCGGTCGAAGTCGTCCAGCGTCAGCTCGATGCCGAGGCGGCCCGCGATGGCCAGCAGGTGCACGACCGCGTTGGTGGAGCCGCCGATGGCGGCGAGCGCGACGATCGCGTTGCGGAACGAGCCGCGCGTGAGCAGCGTGCTGGGCGTGCGCTCCTCGTGGACGAGGTCCACGGCCAGCTTGCCGGTGGCGTGCGCGGACTCCAGCAGGCGGCTGTCGGGGGCGGGCGTGCCGGCCACGCCGGGCACGACCGTCCCGAGCGCCTCGGCGAGCAGGCCCATCGTGGAGGCGGTGCCCATGGTGTTGCAGTGGCCCTTGCTGCGGATCATCGCGGACTCGGAGCGGATGAAGTCCTCGCGGCTGAGCGTCCCGCCGCGCACCTCCTCGCTCAGCCGCCACACGTCGGTGCCGCAGCCGAGCGCCTTGCCGCGGAACGTGCCGGTGAGCATCGGGCCGCCGGGCACGACCACGGCGGGCAGGTCGACGGACGCGGCGGCCATCAGCAGGGAGGGGATGGTCTTGTCGCACCCGCCGAGCAGGACGACGCCGTCGACGGGGTTGCCGCGCAGCATCTCCTCCGTGGCCATCGCCGCCATGTTCCGCCAGAGCATCGCGGTGGGCCGCAGCAGCGTCTCGCCCAGGGAGACGACGGGGAGGTCGAGGGGGATGCCGCCCGCCTCGTGGACGCCGTCCCTGACGGAGGAGGCGACCTCCTTGAGGTGCGCGTTGCAGGGCGTGAGGTCGGACGCGGTGTTGGCGATGGCGATGTGCGGACGCCGTCCGGAGAAGGCGTCGGACGGCAGTCCACGGCGCATCCAGGCGCGGTGGATGTAACCGTCGCGATCGTCACCGCCGTACCACTGCGCGCTGCGGAGTCGCGGCGTCATGGTCTTCTCCCCCTCCGGGGACGGGTACGTGGAACGGGGCAGGCAAGATCAGCGACTGTACGCGCCACCCGCGGCGCGCGGATAGACGGCGGCCACGCCGCCCGGCGCGGCAGCGCCCGCCCTGGGCGTGTATGCAGCGGGCGACGCCCGCCTCCCGTCGTCACCCCGGCCGTGCGCCCGGTCGGGCCCGGAGCACGCGGCCACGGCACGGCCGTCAAGCAGCGCCCGACGCCGGAACCCACGGCGGTGGCCGTCGGCCACCCCACGACGTGGACGGCAGCGGGCCGGGGCGCCGCGGCGCGCACGTCGTGGGG
>NZ_JAGIQL010000214.1 GCF_017813245.1 Streptomyces montanisoli | reverse complement strand
GGCGGGTGCCGCGGCCGCGCTGCCGGCGCCCGCGGCGACGGTGGCCGCGGCGCCCGCGCCGATGAGTCCGAGTGTGGTGCGGCGGTCGATCTGGTGGGTCTCCCAGGTCATGGCGAACTCCTCGCTCCGATCCGGCGGGTGGAGGCCGGCCGGGCTGATCCGGTTCAACGGGCTGAACGGGGAAGGTCCCCGGAGAGAACGCGCGGCAGGCGAGAGCACGGCCGTGGCGGCGGGGCGCGGCGCGACGTGTGGCGCGGGTGCGCCAGGTCCCGTCGCCGCGATCGTTGAAACGTTGTAGTAAGCGCTTTCGACCGACAAGCTAGCGAGTCGGCCCACGGAAGGGAAGGGGCTGACGCACCTCTTCTGCGGCAGCGAAGATTGCCTGAGTCGTTTCAAGCCGCCCCTGTTGACTTTGGCCGTGGTGGCCATGACTCTGCTGTTGTCCCGAGCCTCCCTCGGCAGCGGCGAGGCGCGACCACGAGTCGCCACCCGCGCCGTGAGCACACCACCCTTGCCTCCCCATACCACTCTGAACAGCGGAAACACCCGAACATGCGGCGATGGCAGACCCGTTGGCCACGCGACGTGACGGGTGGGTCCGGCAGGCCCAGGCTCGTCGGAGCCGTCGGAAAATCGATTCAACTCACCTGTTGACACCCTCGCCCGGGGGAACTTAGCTTCCTGGGCAGAAGAGTGAATGCGATTTACCCACATGAACCCGGGTGATCGAGAAGGTTCGGAACGCGGGGGCCTCACGCGGTGTGTACGCCGCGCGCACCCACCCGCCCTGCTCCACACTCCAGGAGGTCCGACGCATGACTCAGGCGACGGCCCGGCCCGTGATCAGCGACGTGTCCGTACGGGTCTTCCGTACGACGACGGCACTGGTTCACGACTCCGACGGGCACGCCCACCCGGGCGAGCCGCACACCGTGACCAGGGCACTGCTCACCCTCACCGACGGCGACGGCGTCCGGGGCCGCTGCCTGACGGCCGAGACCCACGTCGGTGAGCCTCAACTCCGGGAGCACATAAGGCCCGTGCTGCTCGGCCAGGACCCCTTCGACCGGGAGCGGCTGTGGCAGCGGCTGGCGCGCAGGCAGCGCGGCAGCGCCGGCACGCTCGGCGACCGTGCACTCGCCGCCGTCGAGCAGGCGCTGTGGGACCTGATCGGGAGCAGGCTCGGGCAGCCGGTGTGGAAACTGCTCGGCGGCATGCGCGACAAGGTGCCCGCCTACGCCAGCACGATGTGCGGCGACGAGACACCCGGCGGCCTCGCGACCCCCGACGACTACGCGGCGTTCGCCGAGAAGCTGGTCGCCGACGGCTACCACGCCGTCAAGCTGCACACCTGGATGCCGCCCGTGCCGTTCGCGCCCAGCGTCGAGCAGGACATCCGCGCCTGCGCGGCCGTACGCGAGGCGGTGGGCCCCGAAGTGCCGCTGATGCTGGACGCCAACCACTGGTACAGCAGGAGCGACGCCCTGCGCCTGGGCCGCGCGCTCGACCGCCTCGACTTCCACTGGTACGAGGAGCCGATGGAGGAGTACTCGACGCAGTCCTACCGCTGGCTCGCCGAGCAGCTCGACACACCCGTCATCGGCCCCGAGAGCGTGGCGGGACGGCTGAACGCACGGGCCGAGTGGATCACCGCCCACGCGTGCGACATCCTGCGCGTCGGTGTGCCCACCGCCGGCGGCATCGCGTCGGCGCTGCGGACCGCCCACCTCGCCGAGGCGTTCGGGATGGAGTGCGAGATGCACGGCGGCGGCGCGGGCACCCTCGCGGTCCTCGGCGCCGTCTCCAACAGCCGCTGGTACGAACGCGGCCTGCTGCACCCGCACTTCGACTTCGACGCGGTGCCGCCGCACCTGCTGCGCGCCACCGACCCGGTCGACGCGGAGGGGTACGTCCACCTCAGCCGGGAGCCCGGCCTCGGCGAGAGCCTCGACCTCCCTTACATCGAGGCCGAGACGGTGAGGTCCTGGTGACCGGCGCCCCAAACCGAACTTCCGCACACCGAACTCGTCCACACCGAACCCCGAAGCCCCAAGGGAGCACGCACGCCATGAAAACCACGGTCGCCACGGTGCGCCGCACCCGGCCGCTGCATGCCGCGGCTGTCGCCACCGCCGTCCTCGCGTCCCTCGGCCTCAGCGCGTGCTCGGGCGGCGGCTCGGGCGACTCCGCCGACGGGACGGTCCACCTCAGCTTCTCGTGGTGGGGGGACGCCACGCGGGCCAAGTCCACCGAGGCCGCCATCAAGGTGTTCGAGAAGGCCCACCCGAAGATCAAGGTCAGTACGACGTATGCCCAGTTCGGCCCGTACAACCAGAAGCTGGCGACGCAGATGGCCGGCGGCGGCGCACCCGACCTGATACAGATCGACTGGGGCAACCAGAGCCAGTACGCGCAGAGCAACACCCTGATGGACCTCTCGTCAGGCCCCGCCAAGGTCGACTTCTCCGGCCTCGACCCCAAGTTCGCCGGCAGCGGCAAGTCGGGCGACAAGCAGGTCGCGCTGCCGTTCGGGCAGGCCACGCAGTCCGTCGTCGTCGACGTGACCAAGCTCAAGTCCCTCGGTGTGCCGGTGCCGAAGCCCGGATGGACGTGGAACGACGTGGCGTCCTTCGGCAAGGCCGTGCACGACAAGTCGCACGGCAAGGTCTCCGGGATCACCGACCCCGGCATCACCTGGGCCGCGTTCCAGTCCTGGCTCGACCAGCGCGGCACCAGCCTCTACACGAAGGACGGCGAGCTCGGCTTCACCCAGGCCGACCTTGAGGGCTTCTGGAACTTCTGCGACGCGCTGCGCAAGTCCGGCGCCGCGACCCCCGCCAACCAGACGACGACCTTCTCCAACGGCCCCGCCGAGGACCCGCTCGCCAAGGGCACCACCGTCGCCGAGTGGGACTACGACTCCATCTACGCGAGCCACGCTGCCGCCAACAAGGACCAACTCGCCCTGTTGCCGCTGCCGTCGGTGAACGGCAAGACGGGCATGTACGCCAAGCCGTCGATGCTGCTGTCCGTCTACGCGGGCTCCAAGCACCCGAAGGAGGCCGCCGAACTGCTCGGCTTCCTCATCAACGACCCGAAGGCCGCCAAGGCCCTGGGCACGAGCCGTGGCATGTTCCCCAACCTCAAGGCGCGTGCGAGCCAGGCGGCGGACGCCACCGGCGGCGACAAGGTCGTCTCGGACTTCGAGAAGGCGAACCAGGCCGGGCTCAGCCCCACGCCCACCGCGCCGCCCAAGGGCGACGGGCAGCTCATCACGCTCATGCAGCGCGAGTACGGGTCCATCAGCTTCGGCCAGGAGAGCGTCAAGGCGGGCGCCAAGGACTTCATGACGCAGGCGAAGCAGGCCCTGGCCAAGTGACCCGCAGGTCACACCTCGCACGACAGGGAGGAAGCCGTTGAGTTCGACGGCCAAGCTCGACGTACGCCCGCCCCGGCCCCCGACCGCCGGGCGGGCGCCGGGGCGGGCGAAGAACAGCAGGGGCTTCGCCGACCGCACGGCCGGCTACGTCTTCCTGCTGCCGTGGTTCGCCGGGCTCGCCGTCTTCACCGTCGGGCCCCTGCTGTACTCGCTGTACCTGTCCTTCACGGACTACAGCCTGCTGCAATCGCCGCACTGGGTCGGCCTCGCCAACTTCCGTGAGATGTTCACCTCCGACCCGCGCTTCTTCCACGCGGCGCGCGTCACCCTCGTCTACGTCGTGGTGTCCGTGCCGGTGAAACTGGCGCTCGCGCTGGGCGTCGCCCTGCTGCTCAACCGCAGGCGGCGCGGCATCGGTGTGTACCGCTCGCTGTTCTACCTGCCGTCCCTGCTGGGCACCAGCGTCGCCGTGGCACTGGTGTGGCGGTCGCTGTTCGCGCAGGGCGGCGCGGTCAGCGACGGGCTGTCCTCGATCGGCCTGCCGAAGACCGACTTCATCAACAGCACGACGTGGGCGCTGCCCGCCATCATCCTGCTCGCCTGCTGGCAGTTCGGCGCGCCGATGGTCATCTTCCTCGCCGGGCTCAAGCAGATACCGTCCGAGCTGTACGACGCGGTGGACGTCGACGGCGCCGGCAAGTGGGGCCGCTTCCGGCACATCACACTGCCGCTGCTGTCACCCGTCATCTTCTTCAACGTGCTGCTGGAGACCATCAACTCCTTCCAGGCGTTCACGCCTTCCTTCATCATCAGCAACGGCACGGGCGGGCCCGCCGACTCGACGCTCTTCTACACGCTGTACCTCTATCAGCGGGGCTTCACCGACTTCCGGTTCGGATACGCGTCCGCCATGGCGTGGGTCCTGCTGGCCGCCGTCGCGATCCTGACGGCCCTGATGTTCCGCGTCTCCAGGGTCTGGGTCTTCTACGGGGACGGAGACAACCGTTGAGCCACACCGCCAAGCGCACGAGCAGGCGCACCAGCAGGCGCACCACCGAGCGCACCGGGTCGCTGCTGTGGCACGTCGTGGTGATCGTCGTCGTGCTGATCGTGATCTACCCGGTGATCTGGATGCTCGGCACGTCGTTCAAGCCGGCGACGGAGATCGTCACGTCCAACAGCCCCTGGCCGCTGCACTGGACGCTGCACGACTTCACCAGCGGGTGGAGCGCCAACCCGGGCGTCACGTTCGGCAGGTTCTTCGTCAACTCCCTCGTGATCTCCGTGCTCGCCGTCGTCGGCACGCTGTTCTCGTGCTCGCTCGCCGCCTACGCCTTCAGCCGCCTGACGTTCCGCGGCAGGTCGGTGATGTTCGCGGGGATGGTGGCCACGATCCTGCTGCCGTACCACGTGCTCATCGTCCCGCAGTACGCGATCTTCAAGACGTTCGGCTGGATCAACACCGATCTGCCGCTGGTGGCACCGAAGTTCCTCGCCACCGAGGCGTTCTTCATCTTCCTGATGGTGCAGTTCATGCGCGGGGTGCCGCGCGAGATCGACGAGGCAGCGCGGATCGACGGCTGCGGTCCCTACCGGACGTTCCTGTGGGTGCTGCTGCCACTCACCCGCCCGGCGCTGATCACCAGCTCGATCTTCAGCTTCATCTGGACGTGGAACGACTTCTTCACGCAGCTGGTGTACCTCAACGACAAGAGCAAGTTCACCGTCCCGATCGGCCTCTCGCTGTTCGTCGACCAGACGGGCATGACCTCTTACGGGCCCATGATGGCGATGTCCGTGCTGGCGCTGCTGCCGGTGTTCCTCTTCTTCCTCGCCTTCCAGCGGCTGCTGGTGGACGGGGCCACGTCGAGCGGTCTGAAGGGCTGAGAGGGCGGATATGGCGATGACCCAGATCCACACGCAGCGCACGCGCCCCGCGCGCACACGCACCGCGCCCACCGCGCGCCCGGCACGCCTCGCGCTCAGCGCCGAGCGCGGCGAACAGGTGCGCACGGCGGCCGAGACCATGGCTGTCGGCGTCCTGTTCGCGGTGTTCTCGCTGCCGCTGGTGACCGCGGGCGCCGCCTGGTGCGCGGGCGCCGAGATCGTCGCGTCGTGGCACGCGAAGCGGGAGCCGGCGCTGCTGCGCACCTTCACTCGCGCGGTCGGGCGGAACCTGGCCGCCGGGTTCGTGGTGGAGGGCGCGGTGCTCGTGCCGCTCGCGGCGGCGTGGTTCGAGGTGCACGTGGTGGTGCGGTCGCGGATGCCGGGCTACCCGGTGGAGGCGGTGGCGCTGGCCCTGCTGGGCGCTGCGGCGGCCGGCTTCGTGCTGCTCACCGCCGCGTTCAGGGCCGCGGACGCGGTGACGGTGGCGGGCCGCCGGACGTCCCACGGGGGGACGCCCGGCGGCCCGTCAAGCGGCCCGTCCGGCCGGGCGCCCGCGTCCTGGGGCGCCGCGGTGCGCCGGGCGGCGGACCTGACGCGCGCCACGCCCTCGGCGCTCGTCCTCGTCGTGACCGGCTGCGCCTTCTGCGTCGTGCTGGTCGCGCTGATCCCCGCGTTCGCCGCGTTCATGGCGGGACCGCTCGCGTTCGCGGTCTCCACCGTCGTGGCACGGGGAACGCGGGGCCGCACGGGCCTACACGACCGACGCCTCGCACGAGTCGACGCGGGAGACCTCTGAGGGCGCGCTCATGTCGACCGTGATCGTCTTCGTCTGTCCGGGCTTCAGCATGACCGATGCCTTGCCTCTGTCCACCGTGCTCCCTGCCGCGTCCGCGAAGCGGACGTCGACGTAGACGCGGGCCGCGTCGCCGTGGCCGCCGGCGGCCTTGACCTCGACCTTCGAGGACGTCACCGCCTTTCGGCCGCCCGTCGCCGGGTGCGCGCAGCTGACGGTCTTCGCCGTGGCCGAAACGGTCGAGTCGCCGTCACCGTCCGACGGCGTGCTGTCGGGGCGGTGCGTGGGGCGGTTGGTGTAGCCGTAGCGCGTCCCGGGCGTCGACGCGGGGAGGCCGCCGCTGTCGTCGGCGGAGCCGTAGGAACCATTGGTGGAGTCGTAGGGATCGTCGGTGGAGCCGTAGGAATCGCTGTCCGAGTCGTACGAGCCGCTCCCGCCCGATGTGGAGCTGGAGCTCGTGTGCGAGGGGCCCGAGCAGCCGCCACCGCCGCCCGATGAGTGTGAATGGCCGTGCCGGGAGAACCCGGTCAGTGCCACCACGACGAAACCCGCCACCGCGATGACCTTCAGGCGCTGCTTGAGCATGAGTCGTTCTTCCCCGTTCCTCGTGTGATCACATAGTTTCCCAGTACCTGTCAAAGAGGCTCCGGGCGCCCCGGCAAGGACGTCGCGGACGCCGTGGCGGTTCGCCGGCGCACGGCGTAGCGTCGACTGCGGGCCCACACCTCTGAAGGAGGCCGACGGTGGTACGCAACGTCATCGGCGGGATCCTCGCCCTCGCGGGGGCGGCTGCGGCTGTGCTCGGCCCCTTCCTCTCCTGGTACGGCGGGCGGGACGGCCGCGACTACCGGGTGGCCGAGCTCTTCGAGGCACGCGGCGTGACGAGCGCGGGCACCGGTGTGTGGGAGTCGCTGGTCGCGCCCTTCGCGTTCGCCGCCCTCGTCACCCTGATCGGCCTGGTCTTCCGTTCGCGCGCGCTCGTGGCGTTCGCCGGGCTGGTCGTCATCGGCTTCACCGTGCTGTGGATGGTCCGTCAGGGCCAGGCCGCGGGCAGCCTCGTCGTCGACGGCAGCGGCTCGGGACTCGGCCAGGGCGTCGCGTACAGCCTGGGCGGCGGCATCGCGCTGCTCCTCGCGGCCGTCGTGATGAGCGGGCGGCGCAGGCGGTACGAGCCGGGCCCGTACCAGCAGGGGCCCGACGACGGGTACGGGGACGGCGGCTACCAGGAGCCGTACGGCTGGTACGACGACGGCCCCGACACCCGCACGAACCCGGGTCAGGGCCCTGGGCCCTACCCGCGCTGACGGGTACGTCCGCGCCGCTCGCACCCGCCCCGGGCCCCCGGTCAGCGGCTCTGCGCCGTGCGGCCCGTCGCCGTGCCCTTCCCCGCGTCCAGGGCGTACACGCAGCGGTCCTTGCTGCACGCGTAGACCACGCCCCGCTCCACCACCGGCGAGCCGGTGATCTCGCCGCCCGTGGAGAGCTTCCAGCGCAGCTGGCCCTCGCTCGCGTCGAGCGTGTACAGCACCGTGTCGGCGGAGCCGAAGTGCAGCCTGCCCTGCGCGACCGCGGGCGCGCCGATGATCTCGCCGCCCGCGGCGAACCGCCATTTCGGCGTGCCCGTCACCGCGTCGAGCGTGTAGACGGCGCTGCCGCTGCCCACGTGCACGTTGCCGTCGGCGACGAGCACCGGCTCCACGGACGCCCTGGACTCCGTGGCGATGCGCCAGCGGTCCTTGCCCGTGGCCGGGTCGAGCGCGTACACCGTGCCCAGGTAGTCGGCGAGGTACACCCCGCCGCCCGTCACGGCGGGCCCGGGGGCGAACGCGGGCGGCGAGAGGAAGACGGCGGGCGCCTCGAAGTGCCAGTTCACGCGGCCGCCGGCCATGTCGATGGACAGCACGCGCGTGCCTGCCGCCATGTACAGCCGGCCGTCGGCGGCCGGCAGGAGCCGCACCGGCACTCCCCCGCACGAGGCGCCGTCGCCGACCGGGTACGACCAGCGCTCCGTGCCGCTGCGCGCGTCGAGCGCCAGCAGCCTGGCGTTCTTCCACACGTACACCGTGCCGTCGTGGATCACCGGGCTCGCCTCGGGCGTCTCGAACTCCGTCTGCGCGCCGGTGATCTCCCACAGCTTCTCGCCGTTCGCCGCCTCCCACGCCTGGACGCCGCCGCCGCGCGTGGCGGTGACGACGGTTCCGCGGTCGGCCTTGAGTGCGTAGACCCAGGCGTCGGTGCGCAGCCGCCACAGCTCCGCGCCGTGCCGTGCGTCGAGCGCGTACAGCGTGGGTCCGTCGGACGCGTGGATGCGGCCGCCGGACACGGCCATGGCCCAGGCGACGTCGCGCGTCTTGAACTGGCGGCGGCCCGTGCCCACGTCGAGCGCGTGGACCTCGAAGGACGTCACGTACAGCAGGTCCCCGTCGACGACCGGGGTGCCCCACACGTCGTTCGACATACGGAACCGCCACGGCCGCCAGTGCGGACGCCCGCCGTTCGCGCCCGGCGGCGCCGCGGGGGCGGGCACGGGGCCCGCGGGGCCCGAGCGGGCCCTCGCGGGACGGGAGGGCCTGGGCGGCCGG
>NZ_JAGIQL010000213.1 GCF_017813245.1 Streptomyces montanisoli | reverse complement strand
TCGGGCGCGGCTCCGCCACCAGCACCCGGCGCGCCTGGCCCGGAGGCGCGGGCAGCAACCCCGCGGGCAGCAGCCCCGCGGGCATCGGTCCCGGGGACATCGGCCCCGCGGGCAGCAGCCCCGCGAGGGCCAGCGGCACCAGCGTCGTCTTGCCTGTGCCGGGCGGCGCGCACAGCACCGCGCACCCCGCCGCGTCGAGCGCGCCGGCCAGCTCGGGCAGAGCGGTGCGGACGGGCAGCGCGGCGAGCGCGTCCTCGCGCGCGGCCCCCACCCGTCAGTCCCGCACGCAGACGAAGACGGCGGTCCCCGGCAGGTGGGCGCCGCGCAGCGGGGACCAGCCGCCCCACTCCTGGGTGTTCCAGGCGGGCCACTCGGGCTCCACCAGGTCGAGGAGCCTGAACCCGGCGGCCGTCAGGTCGCGCACCCGGTCGCCGAGCGTCCTGTGGTGCTCGACGTACACGGCGCGGCCCTGCTCGTCCTGCTCCACGTAGGGCGTGCGGTCGAAGTACGACATGGTCGCGGTCAGGCCCTCGGGGCCCGGCTCGTCGGGGAACGCCCAGCGCACCGGGTGCGTGGCCGAGAACACCCAGCGTCCGCCGGGCCGCAGCACCCGGTGCACCTCGGTGAAGACCCTCCGCGAGTCGGCGACGAAGGGGATCGCGCCGTACGCCGAGCACGCCACGTCGAAGGCGCCGTCGCGAAACGGCAGCACCGCCGCGTCGGCCTGGACGAGCGCGACGGAGCCCGCGCGCTCCTCGTCGATGCGGCGTCCGTGCTGCAGCTGGCGGTGCGAGAGGTCGAGCGCCACGGGACGGGCGCCCTGCGCGGCGAGCCAGCGCGAGCACTGGGCCGCGCCCGCGCCGATCTCCAGGACGTCGAGGCCG
The DNA here is from genome assembly GCF_017813245.1 of Streptomyces montanisoli. GTDB lineage: Bacteria > Actinomycetota > Actinomycetes > Streptomycetales > Streptomycetaceae > Streptomyces > Streptomyces montanisoli. Next base: position 7,819 of record NZ_JAGIQL010000213.1, on the reverse strand, counting down.
GCCAGCGACTCAAGCGGACCGAGCAGGCCGGCCTCCATCTCGTCCAGGCCCTCGGGGCACCAGACGAAGCGGTCGTCGCCGAGGAACGTGCCGTGCTCGCTCTGGTACTCGTCGGCGTTCCTGTCCCACCAGCCCCGGTTGGCACGGGAGCTCTCCGCCTCGCCGGCCGTGCGGCGGGCGGCTTCCGGTTCGTCTGCGTCTTCGTGTGCGTCGTGCTCTTGGATGATCTCGCCCGTCGTCGTAAGGTGCGTGCAGTTCCGGCCGCGCGGGCCGCGGCCCGAGTGTGGCAGTACGGCGCGCTCCCGCGCGTGCGGGGGTGCGCGAGGGGCGCACGGCGCCCGAGTGGTGCCCGGTTCGCGGCATGTTCGTGACGCCGTGTGCCGGGTATGCGGTGTTGCGCCCCGGGTGTGCGCCTTCGCGCATTGACCATGCCTGGCCGCCCCCGTATGCTAAAGGTTGCGCTGCGGGCTTGCGCGCCTCAGACGTAGCAGCCGCGCTCGCATCTGTCGTGAGTCCCCTCGGTCCGTCGAGGCGCCCACCCCGGTCACCGGGTCGGCGCCGACCGGCCTGTCCGGACCCCGCGGACGCGATATCGGGCTCTCGGCGTAGCAGTACCTACGATCCAATGTCCGTACCGGAGCCCTTTCCCACATGACGAGCAGCACCGAGACCACCGCCACCACCCCGCAGGTTGCGGTCAACGACATCGGTAACGAGGACGCCTTCCTCGCCGCGATCGACGAGACGATCAAGTACTTCAACGACGGCGACATCGTCGACGGCGTCATCGTGAAGGTCGACCGGGACGAGGTCCTGCTCGACATCGGTTACAAGACCGAGGGTGTCATCCCCTCCCGCGAGCTTTCGATCAAGCACGACGTCGACCCCAACGAGGTCGTCGCCGTGGGCGATGAGATCGAGGCCCTGGTTCTCCAGAAGGAGGACAAGGAAGGCCGTCTCATCCTGTCCAAGAAGCGTGCGCAGTACGAGCGCGCCTGGGGCACGATCGAGAAGATCAAGGAAGAGGACGGCATCGTCACCGGTACGGTCATCGAGGTCGTCAAGGGTGGTCTCATCCTCGACATCGGCCTCCGTGGCTTCCTGCCGGCCTCCCTGGTCGAGATGCGCCGCGTGCGCGACCTCCAGCCCTACGTGGGCAAGGAGCTCGAGGCCAAGATCATCGAGCTGGACAAGAACCGCAACAACGTGGTCCTGTCCCGCCGTGCCTGGCTGGAGCAGACGCAGAGCGAGGTCCGCCAGACGTTCCTCACGACCCTGCAGAAGGGCCAGGTCCGCTCCGGCGTCGTCTCCTCGATCGTCAACTTCGGTGCGTTCGTGGACCTCGGCGGCGTCGACGGCCTGGTGCACGTCTCCGAGCTGTCCTGGAAGCACATCGACCACCCGTCCGAGGTCGTCGAGGTCGGCCAGGAGGTCACGGTCGAGGTCCTGGACGTCGACATGGACCGCGAGCGCGTCTCCCTGTCGCTGAAGGCGACGCAGGAAGACCCGTGGCAGCAGTTCGCCAGGACGCACCAGATCGGCCAGGTCGTCCCCGGCAAGGTCACCAAGCTGGTCCCGTTCGGCGCGTTCGTCCGTGTGGACGAGGGCATCGAGGGCCTGGTCCACATCTCCGAGCTGGCCGAGCGCCACGTGGAGATCCCGGAGCAGGTCGTCCAGGTCAACGACGAGATCTTCGTCAAGGTCATCGACATCGACCTGGAGCGCCGCCGCATCAGCCTCTCGCTGAAGCAGGCCAACGAGGCGTTCGGCGGGGACCCGGCCGCGGTCGAGTTCGACCCGACGCTCTACGGCATGGCCGCGTCCTACGACGACCAGGGCAACTACATCTACCCCGAGGGCTTCGACCCCGAGACCAACGACTGGCTCGAGGGCTACGAGACCCAGCGCGAGGCGTGGGAGACGCAGTACGCCGAGGCGCAGGCGCGCTTCGAGCAGCACCAGGCCCAGGTCATCAAGTCCCGCGAGGCGGACGAGGCCGCGGCGGCCGAGGGTGCGGCGGCTCCGGTGGGCGGCGGTGGCGGCAACGCCCAGGCGTCTTCCGGCGGCGGCTCGTACTCCTCGGAGTCCGGCGACAACTCCGGCGCCCTCGCGTCGGACGAGGCGCTGGCGGCGCTGCGCGAGAAGCTGGCCGGCGGCCAGAGCTGACGCAGACGCGGCGGGCACGGCCCACGGCCTAGCCCGCGCCGTAGCGATGTACGGAAGGCCCGTTCCCCCCGGGGAGCGGGCCTTCCGCACGCCCGGCAGCGGCCCCGGTAGCGCCCGGAGCGGTCCAGCAGCGGGACGGTAGCGCCCCGAGCGGGGCGCGTGCGCCGGGGGAATGCCCACGCCCGCCGGGGCGTTGACGCCTGGGACAGCACAAGGAGGAGCGGTAACAGTGCTTGATCCGCAGGATTTGTACGAGTGGGACCCGAAGGGCCTCGGCGCCGTCGACATGGCGCTGGCGCAGGAGACCGCGGGTCTCGTCATGCTCTACCACTTCGACGGATACATCGACGCGGGCGAGACCGGCGACCAGATCGTCGAGAACCTGCTGGAAGCCCTGCCGCACCAGGTTGTCGCGCGCTTCGACCACGACAGGCTGGTGGACTACCGGGCCAGGCGGCCGCTGCTGACGTTCAAGCGGGACCGCTTCACCGACTACGAGACGCCGACCCTCGACGTCCGCCTCGTGCAGGACGCGACGGGCGCGCCGTTCCTGCTCCTGTCCGGGCCCGAGCCCGACGTGGAGTGGGAGCGCTTCGCGGCCGCCGTCGACCAGATCGTGGAACGCCTCGGCGTCCGCCTCGTGGTGAACTTCCACGGCATCCCGATGGGCGTCCCGCACACGCGTCCCGTCGGCGTCACGCCGCACGGCAACCGCACGGACCTCACGCCGGGCCACCCGAGCCCGTTCGACGAGGCCCAGATCCCCGGCAGCGCCGAGTCGCTGGTGGAGCTGCGGCTCATGGAGAAGGGCCACGACGTGCTGGGAGTCGCCGCGCACGTCCCGCACTACGTCGCCAGGTCCTCGTACCCGGACGCGGCCCTGACCGTCCTGGAGACGATCACCGCGGCGACGGGGCTGGTACTGCCGGCCGTCGCGCACGCTCTGCGCACCGAGGCCCAGCGCACCCAGACGGAGATCGAGCGCCAGCTCGGCGAGGGCGACGACGACCTCGTCGCGATGGTCCAGGGCCTTGAGCACCAGTACGACGCGGTGCTCGGCGCGGAGAGCAGGGGCAACCTGGTGGCCGAGCCCGCCGAGCTGCCGACGGCAGACGAGATCGGCCTGGAGTTCGAGAAGTTCCTCGCCGAGCGCGAAGGGGAGGGCGGCGCCTGAGGCGCTGCCGCCGCCCCGGTGGCGGGTGAGTCCCGTCAGTACGGGTGAGGCCCGTGAGTAGGGTGAGTCCCATGCTGAGAGTGGGGCTCACCGGCGGTATCGGAGCGGGCAAGAGCGAGGTGGCGCGGCTGCTCGCCTCCTACGGAGCGGTGCTCATCGACGCCGACCTGATCGCGCGGGAGGTCGTCGAGCCGGGGACCCCCGGCCTCGCCGCCGTGGCCGCCGAGTTCGGCGAGAAGGTACTGACACCCGAGGGCGCCCTGGACCGGCCCGCCCTGGGCGCGGTCGTCTTCGCCGACGAGGAGCGCCGCCGCGCGCTGAACGCGATCGTGCACCCGCTGGTCAGGGCCAGGTCCGCGGAGCTGGAACGTGCGGCGGGGGAGAGCGCCATCGTCGTGCAGGACGTGCCGCTGCTGGTCGAGGGCGCCATGATGGACCAGTTCGACGTGGTGATCGTCGTGGACGCGTCACCGGCGACGCAGCTCGACCGGCTCGTGCGGCTGCGGGGCATGCCGGAGGCGGACGCGCGCCGCCGGATGGCGGCCCAGGCGACACGCGAGCAGCGCGGCGCCGCCGCCGACGTGATCATCGACAACGACGGCCCGCGCGAGGCGCTCGAACCGCGGGTTCGCGCGGTGTGGAAGCGGCTGGAGGAGCGCGCCGCCGGCGTCACCCCCGAGCCCTGACCGGCGGCCGCCCCGCCGCCGCGTCCCCGCCAGGCAGGCCCGTCCGTCAGGGCCGGTGCAGGTGCTGGGCGCGTGGGTAGCGCCGGAGCGTGCCGTGCACCGGCTCGTACGGCGGGATGTCGCGGCCGGGCTGGAAGTGCGGGCCCTGCCGCATGCGGTGGACGACGAGGGCGATGTCCGCCAGCGCGATCAGGGCGATCGCGGCGCACAGCCCCGCCCACACCTCCACGCCGGCGAGCACGAAGATGACGGCACCGCCCGCGCCCCAGAACAGGCCCCATACACTCAGCCACAACCGCAGGCGCAGTGGACTGCGTGCGGTGACAGGCTCACTTCCCGTACGCATGTCACCCGCACCTCCCAACGCTCGTCACCCACAGCTCCAAGGGTATGACGGCGTACCCGCGAACCCGCGGGGACGAGAGCACGCAACGTGCAGGGAGGACGCCGGTGACCGCCGAACCGACCGCGGGACCCGCCGTGCCGGAGGCGGACGAGGACCTGGCCGACCTGCTGCTCGATCTGACCGTCCCGCACGAGGACATCGGCGGCATCCTCGCCCTGCGCCGCAGGGTCGCAGCCGATCCCGCCCTGCGCGCGACGGCGGACGACGCGCTCGCCCACCTCGTCGCGGGCATGGGCGCGGGCGGCTCGGGACGCACGGAGGGCGAGCGCCCGAAGCTGCCGGGACTGCCCGAGGACATCGGCGTCGCCGAGCCGTACCTCCCCGTCTACGTGTATGTCGCCGCGCTGCCCGTCGTTCGGGCGCACCACCGCGAGCGGGGCGTCCCCGACGAGATCGGGAGGCGGACGCTCGCCGACCTCGGCCGCCAGCTGGCGGTCCACCGCAGGCGGTACGGCACCGGCGGGCTCACCTCGCCGGGCTGGCCCGCCCTGCACTTCAGGGGCGAGCTGTACCAGCTGGGGCGGCTCCAATTCGAGCGGGCCGGGCTCGGGGCGCGGACGGCTGCCGCCGTGTCGGCGGCCGGCGCCGCCGCGTCCGCGGGCGATCCGTGCCTGTCCCTGCACATCCCGGACTTCCTCGGCCCGCTCGCCCCCGGCGCGGTCGACGCGTCGCTGGCCAGGGCGAAGGCGTTCTTCTCACGGCACTTTCCGGAGGATCGCGCCACGGCCGCCACCTGTCACTCCTGGCTGCTCGACCCGCAGCTCGCCGGCTACCTCCCGCCGGAATCGAACATCATGCGGTTCCAGTCACGCTTCCGCCCCGCACGCCCCGGCGAAGCACCGGAGACCGACGACCGCGACCCGGTCGGCTTCGTCTTCGGCGACCCGCGCCTCGACCACGACCGGCTGCCGCGCCGCACGACGCTGGAGCGCGCGATCGGCGACCACCTGCGGGCGGGCAGGCACTGGCACGCGGGCCACGGGTGGTTGGCGCTGTGACGCGCGGCGCCGGTGGCGGGGGTCAGTGGACGAAGCGGTAGCTGCGCCAGGGCGGCGAGTCGGCGGCGACGTTGTTGCTGAGTTCCGTCGCGATGTACGCCGACTTCCCGCCGGTGCAGTCCGACGAGTGGTAGACGATCAGATCGACGAGCGAGCCGTTCTTGACGGCATTCGCCCCGACCGGACTGAACTGGTGGCAGCCCTTGACGAGCGGACTGTTCACGACGACGACCTGGCCGTCGGGCGAAAGGTGGCGGACGGGGCCGACCGCCGTCCTGTCGAGGCTTGAGCAGCCGGCGAGCCCGGCGGTCAGGAGCGCCGTGCAGGCAGCCGTGGCGACGCGCCGATGCTGATTCACGTACATGGACCGTCCTTTTCTCTGCGGTGGACCGTGCGCGGTGCGCCGTACGGTGGCGGGTGATGCCACCCTGCCCGACCACGGACGGCCGGGCACGCGGTGTACGGCCGGCCGGGCGAGCCGTACGGCGCCTGGCACGGCCCGTGTACCCGGCCCCGCGACTCTCGACCCGCCGCGGCCGCGGGCTTACCTTGGACAGGGGGACCGGGTCCGTCCTCAGGGGGCCGTCATGGTCGATGTTGTGGTCACGGTGGTGGTCGCCGTGGTGTGCGTGGCGTGCGTGTACGCGATGGCCGCCGCGCGGGTCGTCAAGCAGTACGAGCGCGGCGTGGTCTTCCGGTTCGGGCGGCTGCTTCCCGAGGTCCGCGGCCCGGGGTTCACCTGGATCGTGCCGTTCGCGGACCGGCTGCACAAAGTGAACATGCAGATCGTGACGATGCCGGTGCCCGGCCAGGACGGCATCACGCGCGACAACGTGACGGTCCGCGTCGAGGCCGTCATCTACTTCAAGGTCGTGTCCCCGGCCGACGCCGTGGTGCGCGTGGAGGACTACCGGTTCGCCGTGCTGCAGATGGCGCAGACGTCGCTGCGGTCCATCATCGGCAAGAGCGACCTGGACGACCTGCTGTCCAACCGGGAGAAGCTCAACCAGGGCCTGGAGCTGATGATCGACAGCCCGTCCGTGGGGTGGGGCGTGCAGATCGACCGGGTGGAGATCAAGGACGTGTCGCTGCCCGAGACGATGAAGCGCTCGATGGCGCGGCAGGCGGAGGCCGACCGGGAGCGGCGCGCGCGGATCATCAACGCGGACGCCGAGCTGCAGGCCTCGAAGAAGCTGGCCCAGGCGGCTCGCGCGATGTCCGGTGAGCCGGCCGCGCTCCAGCTGCGGTTGCTGCAGACCGTGGTCGCGGTGGCCGAGGAGAAGAACTCGACGCTGGTGCTGCCCTTCCCGGTGGAGCTGCTGCGTTTCCTGGAACGCGCGACGCCCGCGCAGGCCGCGCACGCGGTCAAGGCGGTGTCGGACGTGGCGATGGAGACGACGGGACCGCCGGCCGAGGAGGAGCGGGACGGCACGGCCGAGGAGACCGGCACGCCCGAGGAGACCGGCACGCCCGAGGGGATCGGCCCGTCCGAACAGGTCGACGCGACCGAGGAGATCGGTGCGGCGAGCGACGAGGCCGCGGGGGCGGCCGCCGGGCCGGACGAGGCCCCCGCCGTGCCGCCGCTGCCTGAGGGCGGCCTCGCGGAGTCCCCCGAAGGCCCGGGACCCGCCGCGGGCGGCAGCGGGCGCCCCGCCTGAGCGCCAGTCCTGCCCGAGCGCCAGGGTGACCTGCACGAACACCGCTCCCGGGGGGCGTTGTCATACCCCCTGCCTAGACTCGCAGAGTCGGATCGATCGTGCGGGTGCGGTGGCGGAAGGGCGGTGGTGGTCATGGCGTACGGGCCGGGGCTCGCGCGCTGCGCCGCCGTCTTCCTGCCCGCGGAACTGCCACGCGAGGGCCGCGTCGCGTTCTGGGCGCCCGAGGGCGAGCTGCCGTGGGACGCGTTCCCCGAAGCGGCCGCCGGTGAGCTGACGGTGGTGCGGCCCGCGGGGGAGGCGGGCGAGGCCGTGGAGGCGGTCACCGTGCCCGCGGTGCTGGTTCCTGTGGGCGAGGCTGTCCCGCTGCTGGTGCGGGCAAGGGGCGACAGGGCCGCCCACTCGGCGGCGGCATGCTGGGGCGCCGCCGCGCTGCACGCGCTGCGCCTGGTCGGCCGCGGCAGGCTGCTGCCGGGTCTGACGGCGACGGATCAGGACGCGTGGCGTGCCGGCCCGCTCGACGCGGAGGACATCGCGCAGCTGCGGGCCATCGCCGCCGCCATGCCGCCCGAGGCGCACGCGTGCCCGGTGCCGGACACGGCGGCCGGTGGCGAACTGCGCGTGCCGGACCAGGAAGCGCTCGTGCGCGCGTTCCTCGACGCCGTCGCCGACACGCTGCCGCGCACGCCGGCGGCGGCGTTCGCCGCGGGCGCGCCGTTCGCCGCGCGTGCGCC
>NZ_JAGIQL010000212.1 GCF_017813245.1 Streptomyces montanisoli | reverse complement strand
CCCCCCCCCCCCCCGCCCCTCTCGCCCCCCCCCCCCCCCCCCCCCCCCCCCTCCCCCCTCCCCCTCGCCCCCCTCCCTCAAGTGGAGGAGGACATACCGGATACATCGGTGACAGGAGTTCAGACGTGAGCTCTACCGATCAGCGGGGCCGGGCCGGGCCGGGGGATGTTCAGTCGCGGTAGACGGTGATCGCCGTGCGGACGAACGAGCGGATCAGCGGATTCGCGTCGCCCTCCTTCCACGCCACCACGACGCGGCTCGGCTCCACGCCGGTCAGTGGCACGACCGCGAGCCCCTCCGGCGGCTCGTCGTCCACGAGCGTCATGCCGACCGTGCCGTTCCACAGGACGGCCTGCCTGCACTCCTGGACGGCGCGCACCACCGGGCCCTCGCGGGCCGCGCCGGCGTTCCAGTACGACTGCCACCGCGGGTCGGTGCCCTCGGGGAACCTGAACCAGCGGCGGTCGGCCAGGTCGGCCGGCCGCAGGCTCTCGCGGCGGGCCAGTGGGTCGTCGGCGCGCAGCAGCGCGCCCACGGGGTCGGCGCGCAGGGCCCGTACGGCGAGGCCGGTCCCGTCGAACGGGCCGCGGGTCAGGGCGACATCGACGAGGCCCGCGTGCAGCCCGCACGTGGGGTCGGTCAGGTCCGTGTCGCGGACCCGGACCTCGACGCCCGGGTGGAGCCTGCGGAACTCGCCGGCCAGCCGGGTCGCGTGCGGGTCGGCGCTGTCGGCCAGGATGCCGACGGTGATCGTCGCGGTGCCGGCCGCCGTCGCGACGCGTGCGCGTAGCCGGTCGGCCCGGTCGAGCAGGGCGCGCGACTCGTCGAGGAGCACCTCCCCCACCGCGGTGAGCGTGACGCCGGCGGGCGACCGGTCGAACAGCGCCGCCCCGGTCTCGGTCTCGAGCCGCTTGATGGCGCGGCTCAGCGGCGGCTGGCTCATGTGCAGCCGGGCCGCGGCCCGGCCGAAGTGCAGCTCCTCGGCGACCGCCACGAAGTAGCGCAGCGTGCGTAGCTCCATGCTGGGACGATACCGGTACGGTATCGGGGCCTCCGAACAGGTCTTGGACAGCCGCCGCGCCCTGCCGGTGCAATCGGGGGCATGACCGAAGAGATCGAAGAGAGCGAAGCAACCGAAGCAGCCGAAGAACCGGGGAACGACAGCGATCGGAGCGCCGGAACCGGCGTGTCGGTGGTGGGCCCTGGCGACGGTGAGACGATCGTCCTGGGCACCACCCGGCTGCGTGTGCTGGAGGACGGCAGCCACACGGGACACCGCCTCGGGCTCGCCGAGTCCGTCCTCGCCCCGCACACGCCCGGGCCGCCGCAGCACCGGCATGCCCAGCACGACGAGGGCTTCTACGTCATCTCCGGCACCGTCAGGTTCACCGTCGGGGACGAGGACCACGACGCGACAGCGGGGACGCTGGTGATGGTTCCGCCCGGGGCGCCCCACACCTTCGCCAACGTGACCGGCGAACCGGCCGTCATGCTCAGCACGTTCACGCCTGACCTGTACGTGCAGTACTTCCGGGACCTGCGCGACATGATCGCCGGCGGCGGGGCCGCGACCCCGGAGGCGACCGTCGAGGTGATGAGCCGCTACGCCACCGCGCCCGCCACCGCGCCCGCGAGCGGGGCTGTGGGCGGGGCCGTGAGGGGACCCGCGGGCGAGCAGGCGTCGCGGGCGCGCTCGTGAACGTCGCGTACTGGACGCTCGCCGCCCTGCTCGCCGCCTTCTACCTCTACGGGGGCGGCGTAAAGGCGGTGCGGAGCCGCGAGCGGCTGCGGCCGATGATGGGCTGGGTGGACGACATGCCGATGGCCGCCGTCAGGGCCCTCGGCGCGGTCGAGGTGGCCGGCGCGGCCGGTCTCGTGCTCCCGCCGCTGACCGGCATCGCGCCCTGGCTCGCCCTGGCCGCGGCCGCCGGGTTCACGGTGCTCCAGGCCGGCGCCATCAGGGTGCACCTGGCACGCGGGGACCGCCGGATCGCCCTCAACATCGTCCTCGTCCTCGCCTCGGCGGCGACCGTCGCGACGGCGACGACGTGGCTGTGATCAGGGGCCGGGAAGAGGGGCAGGTGGCGCGCGGGCGCCCGTCCGGGTGCCCATGAGGCGCGCGCGGCCCGGGCCTGGGCGAGACTGCCCGGGAGGGCGGTGATCGACGATGGTGGCAGACGGCCCGCGCGGCGGCATCGACGAGCAGATGCTCGAAGAGCTCCTGGCCGAGGCGCACGCGGCGTCTCCCATGGACCTGCCGGTCCTCGTGAGCAGGCTCGCGCCGCTCGTCGGGGCCGAGCGGATCGACCTCTATCTCGTCGACCTCCAGCAGCGCCTGCTCGTGCCCCTCGTCGACGGCCTGCCGCCCCTCGACATCGACTCGACCATGGCGGGGCGCGCGTACCGGACCCTCGGGCTGCGCATGGAGGAGACCGGGCACGAGCGTCTGGCGGCATGGCTGCCCCTCGTGGACGGGGCCGAGCGGCTCGGCGTGCTCGGGGTGACGGCCGTACGTGTCGACACCGCGCTGATGCGCCGCTGCCGCATCCTGGCCTCGCTGCTGTCCATGGTGGTCGTGTCGAAGCGCGAGTACAGCGACGCCTTCGCGCGCCACACCCGGCTGGAGATCATGCGGCTGCCGGCCGAGTTGCTGCGCGCCTTCCTGCCGCCGCGCACGATCGCCAACCGGCGCGCCACGTCCACCGCCGTGCTGGAGCCCGCGTACCAGCTCGGCGGTGACGCCTTCGACCACTCGCTGACCGAGTCGACGCTGCACACCGTAATCCTCGACGCCATGGGGCACGACCTCTCCTCGGGCCTGGCGACGGCCGTGGCGATGGCGGCGTGCCGCAGCGCGCGGCGTGCCGACGCGGACCTGCCGGAGATGGTCGACACCATCGACCGCGCGCTCGCCCGCTGGCTGCCCGAGCAGTACTGCACCGGGATCCTGGCACGGCTCGACACGGACGAGGGGATCCTGCGGTGGTGCAACTGCGGCCATCCGCCGCCGCTCCTCATCCGCGACGAGCGGGTGCTCGAAGACGCGCTGGAGAGGCCGCCGGAACCGCCGATGGGCATGCCGTCCGAGCTGCTCGCGAGCCCGCGGACGCTGCACGAGGAGCGGCTGCGGCCCGGTGACCGTGTGCTGCTGTACACGGACGGGGTCACCGAGTCGCGGATCGTCGGCGACGTGGAGTTCGGCCTCGAACGGTTCACCGACACCATCATCCGGGCCACCGCCGCGGGCACGATGCCGGCCGAGGCGTTGCGCCAGCTCATCCACTCCCTGCTGGCACGCCAGCAGGACGTGCTGCGCGACGACGCGACGCTGGTGCTGGTGGAGTGGAAGCCGGGACTCTGACGCGCGATCAGCGGGCGGCAGCCGGCGGGGACCCGCGGGGGCCGCGTATGCGGACTGGCGGGACGGGTAGCCGACCCCTGTCGGGAAGAGAGACGCCAAGGCAGAACAGGCAAGCGCACAACGGGAGATGACATGGTCCGGAAGAACACGGGCCGCCGGGCGGCGGCCTTCGCGATCAGTGGTGTGGCGGCCGTCGGCGTGCTGGCGGGCTGCGGATCCCACAGCGCGGGTGATGGCTCCTCGCCGGCGGGCTCCGCGGGAGGCGCGTCCGCCTCGGAGTCGGGCGGCGGGGGCTCGGGCGACGGGCAGAGTTCGGCCGCCGTGCAGTCGGCGTACCAGAAGACGGCGGACGCCAAGACCGCGAAGATGACCATGAGCACCACGGTCGGCGGCACGGACGGCGGCGGCACGACGATCCGCGGCTCGGGCGTGATCGACCTGGCGAACGGCGCGAGCGACCTCCACATGAACGTCCAGGGGCAGCAGACCGAGGAGCGCACCGTGGACGGCGTGCTCTACGAGAAGCTGCCGGCGAGTGCCGCGAAGAAGCTGCTGCCGAGCGGCAAGACGTGGGTGAGGATCGACCTGAAGAAGGTCGCTGGCGGCGCGGGGGGCAGCGCGGGTGGCATGACCCGCATGGCGGACCCGGCCGCGCCGTTCTCGTACGTCAAGGGGCTGAGCGGCAAGAACGTCACCAAGGTCGGCACGGAGACGGTGAACGGCACCAAGACCACGCACTACAAGGTGTCGGTCGACGTGAGCAAGCTCGCGAAGGACAGCGGTGCCCAGGCCCGGCGGCTGAAGCAGCAGCTCGGCGGCAAGCTGCCGGTCGACCTGTGGCTGGACGGCCAGGGCAGGATCCGCCAGGAGGAGGTCAAGGCGGCGGTCAGGACGGGCACGCCCATGTCGCCTGGTGCGGGCGGCGGGAGTGGCGCGTCCGCGTCTGCGTCGGCGTCGGCGTCGGCGTCGCAGAGCTCGTCGGCCGGTAGCGGATCGGGCGGCTCCGCCGCGGGGAAGAAGCTCGCGCTCGATTCGAAGATCCAGTTCACGGACTTCGGGACGAAGGCCGAAGTCACCGCGCCGCCGGCGGCGAAGACGGCCGACATGACCGGCAAGATCGCGGGAGGTGCGGACACCGGCGCGTCCGGGTCGGGCTCGGCCTGACGGGTCGGACTCGGCCTGACGGACGGACCGACCGACCGACCGAAGTGTCAGGGGTGTGTGGGGATGGAGAGCTCCGGGCGGTCCCAGAGCACGGCGGGTGGGTTGGCCCTGTTCGTGCCCGTGCGCGTGGCGCCGACGCTCGTGTAGAAGCCCTCGGCCGGGGGGTGCGACACCACGTGGACGTGGTCCGCGCCCGCCGCGCGCGCGGTCGCCTTCATGTGCGTGACGAGGAGGCGGCCGATGCCCAGCCGCTGGGCCGAGTCGGCCACGAAGAGGAGGTCCAGCTCGGGCGGCGCGAGCAGCAGGGAGTAGAAGCCGAGGATCCGGCCGCCGGGGCCCAGGGCCTCGCCCGGGACCTCGACGGCCACATGGACCTCGTGTGTCTCGATGTAGTCGGGGCCGACCCGGTAGCCGGCGACCATCGACGCGTACGGGCCCTCGTACGCGCGTGAGGAGCCGACCAGGGTGGTGAGCCGTTTGGCGTCCCGGGCGGTCGCCCGCCGGATCGCCACTCGCGTCCCACCGGTAACGCGGTGTGTCATGTGGAGAGTATGCCTCCCCATGACACACCGGCCTGCCCGGGAGGCGCCCCCGGGCGCCTCCCGGGACGTCAGGCGCCTCCCCGGACGTCAGGCGATCAGGGCGCGGACCATCCGGCACGTGGTGTCGGACGGCGGATGCACGCCGATGCGCGCCGCCGTGTCGCGTATCCGGCCGTTGTCTGCGCTCGCCGGACGGTAGACGCCGGTGTCGAGCAGGGCGATGGCCAGGCGCATGGCCTTCAGCCTGCGGTTGTGGGCCTCGTACCACGCGCGGGGGCGGCCCGCGGGCAGTGGCGCGCGCCTGAGCGGCGGCAGGGGTTCGACACGGACGGCGGCGCGCCCGCGGCGGAACTCGTCGGTGTGGATCGTCGTCGTCTCCGTCAACGCGGCAGCGGCCATCGGTGACCTCCTAGCGGTGGCTGGCGTACGGTCTGTCAGCTCTGCCGAACTAGCTCCATTTTACTGCCGGCCACTGACAATCCTCCCTGGCCAGAGGCGTTTTGAGGCCCTTGTGGGACGCGAGAGGCGCACGGGTCACGGGGTGGCGGACGGTGCCAGGACGGCCGCGCCCCACGGGCCGGTCAGGCGTGCGCCCTGATGTTCTCCTCCGCCCGCGTCAGGACCTCCGTCACCCTGGCGCCGAAGCGCACGTCCACCTCGTGGGCCGTGCCCGTGCGCACCGCCTGGAGCAGCCCGTCGATCGCCGACTCGAACGACGTCTGCGCCGTGTCGCGCCCCTGCGGCATCCGCTCCACGCCGTGCGCCCCGCTCAGCTCGACGCCCGTGCCGGCGCCCGCCTTCGGGGCGCTGAGGCTCAGTGCCACCGAGCTCGACGTGCCCGACGCGTGGCGCAGCACCAGGTGTGTCAAATCGGGTTCCGTGCGTACGGCCGTCACGTCCGTCACGTCGCCGAGGATGGGCAGCAGCACCGACAGGGCGTGCGGGCCCACGTCCCACAGGCCGCCCTTCTCGCGGCGCCACGGCGACGCGGCGAACGGGCTGTCGGAGCCGTCCGCGTAGAGGGAGCCGAGCCAGTGGGCGTGCGCGGTGAACCAGCCGTCCCTGGCCGCCTGTTCGTCGATCCACCGGGAGACGGCCGACTCGAAGCGCGAGGTGAAGAAGACGACGGAGAACACGCCCGCGCGCCCGGCCGCTTCCGCGACCTCGCGTGCGCCTTCGGCCGTCGCGGCGACCGGCTTGTCGAGCAGCAGGTGCCGGCCGGCCGCGGCGGCGCGTACGGCTAGCGGGGCCTGGATGTCCGGCGGCAGGGCGAAGGCGACGGCCTCGCTGGCGGCGATCAGCGCGTCGGCGCCCTCGTCGCCCGAGTAGGCGGTGGTGCCGAGGGTGGCGGCGAGCGCGCCCGCCGCCTCGGGGCGGCGTCCCCAGACGCCGGTGAGCTCTACGCCGGGATGGGCGGCGAGTGCGGGGCCCTGGGTCATCTGTGCCCAGGGGCCGGTGCCGAAAAGTGCGATGCGTGGCTTGCTCATGCGGTTCAGTGTGCCCGCACGGCTCCGCGGGGGCGGCCGCCGGGTGGTGCTGGCTACACCACAGATGTGGGGGGCTGCACGGCTGACGGGGCGGCCTGCCGCCGGACACACTGGAGACCGATCCGGTGGTCGGGTCCACGGGGGTGCCCGGTGCGGGAGGGGATGATCGGTGTGAGGAAGCGGATTCGGGAGTCGTCGCGTGCGGCGTGGCGCGGCGCCCGGCTGTTCGTGGTGTCGCTGGCCGGGTCGACCACGCTGTTCGTCTTCTCCGTGCTGTCGATCGCCTTCGTCCCCCTCGGTGTCGGCCTTTTCACCACACCCGCGGTGCTGGACGCCGTCAGGAGGCACGCGCACCGGCGGCGCGCCTGGGCGGCCGAGTGGGCGGGGGTGCGCATCCCGGCCGCCTACCGGCCGCTTCCGCCCGATGTGCGGCGGGGCGTCGTCGGCGATGTGGAGCGGACGGTGCACCTGCTCAAGGATCCGGCCACCTGGCGCGATCTGCGCTGGCTGCTGGCCGACATGACCGCGGGGTGCGTCAGCGCCTTCCTCGCGCCCGCGCTCTTCCTCTACGGGATCGAGGGGTTCGTCGTCCTCGCCGGGCTGTGGGCCGCCTTCCGGCACGACCCCTACTGGTACGGGTTCATACCGGTCTCCGGGCCCCTCTCCGCGCTGCCGGCGGCGGCGTGCGGCGCCGTGCTCCTGGTCCTCGGCGTCCGGTACGCGCCCGCGCTGCTGCGCGGCCACTTCCTGCTGACGCGGTCGCTGCTCGACCCGGGCAGGGACGAGGAGCTGGCGCGGCGCGTGGAGCGGCTCACCGAGACGCGGCACGACGCGGTCGACGCCTCGGCTGCCGAGTTGCGACGCATCGAGCGCGATCTGCACGACGGGGCGCAGGCCAGGCTCGTCGCCGTCGGCATGGACCTGGGCACGATCGAGGCGCTCGTCGACAAGGACCCGGCAAGGGCGAAGGAGCTGATCGGCCAGGCGCGCCGCTCGTCGGCCGACGCCCTGACCGAACTGCGCGATCTCGTGCGCGGCATCCACCCGCCTGTACTGGCCGAGCGAGGCCTCGGGGACGCGGTCAGGGCGCTGGCGCTGCGCATGCCGATGGAGGTGGAGGTCGAGGTGGCGCTGCCGGGGCGGGCGGGCGCGCCCGTCGAGTCGGCCGCCTACTTCGCGGTCAGCGAGGCGCTCGCCAACGCCGTGAAGCACTCGGGGGGCGACCGGGTGTGGATCGATCTCTCGCACAGCGACGGGATGCTGCGCGCGTCGGTCACGGACAACGGCCACGGGGGCGCGGTGACCGGGGGGACGGGCTCCGGGCTCAGCGGCCTCGAGCGCAGGCTCGGTACATTCGACGGTGTAGTGGCCGTCAGCAGCCCGGCGGGCGGTCCGACCATGGTGACCGTGGAGATCCCTTGCGCGTTGTCCTAGCCGAAGACCTCTTCCTGCTGCGGGACGGCCTGGTGCGGATGCTCGAGGCGTACGGCTTCGAGATCGCCGCCGCCGTGGAGAGCGGGCCCGAACTGACCAGGGCGCTGGCCGAGTCGGAGCCCGACGTGGCCGTCGTCGACGTGCGGCTGCCGCCGTCGCACACCGACGAGGGGCTGCAGTGCGCGCTGGCGGCCCGCAGGGCGCGGCCCGGGCTCCCGGTACTGGTGCTCTCGCAGCACGTCGAACAGCTCTACGCGCGCGAGCTGCTGGCCGACGGCGACGGCGGGATCGGCTACCTACTCAAGGACCGGGTGTTCGACGCGGAGCAGTTCATCGACGCGGTCCGGCGGGTGGCGGGCGGCGGCACGGTGATGGACCCGCAGGTCATCCAGCAGCTGCTGAGCCGCCGCTCGCGCGACTCCCCGGTCGGCACGCTCACCCCGCGGGAGCGCGAGGTCATGGAACTGATGGCGCAGGGGCGGTCCAACGTGGCGATCGCCGGCCAACTGGTCGTCACGGAGCGCGCGGTGGCCAAGCACACGTCGAACATCTTCGGCAAGCTGGGCCTGCCGGTGTCGGACGACGACAACCGCCGCGTGCTCGCCGTGCTGGCGTACCTCGACCACGGCAGGACGCAGGGGCCGCCGCGCTGAGGGGTGCGCCCCGGGCCACCCCGGCGGCCGCACCCGCCCTCGTTGCCCGCGCCGTCCCGCGCGGCCGGGCGGTCGGTGTCCCGCACGG
>NZ_JAGIQL010000211.1 GCF_017813245.1 Streptomyces montanisoli | reverse complement strand
GCAGCCGGCTTCGCCGGCACCCCGACCACGGATACGTCACCCCACTTGAAACGAGAACCCTTCTGAGGCAGAACCTCGCCCCCGCAGCGTAAGCACCCGCTGTCCAAGTTCAGGGGGGAACTTCAAAGACCTCAAGGCCGCCGGCTGGCAGCCGGACGGAAACGTCACGATCGACGGCGCCACCTTCACGCTGCCGCACTTCGGTGCGGCGGGAGGCGACAACGTCATGGCAGCCAATCAGACGATTCAGATGAACGGCGCTAAAGGCAACGCCCTCGTCTTCCTCGCAGCAGCAAACAACGGACTGAGCAGCGCCCCCGATCCCTCAGGCATACTGACCAGCCCGGCAGTCTCAGCCGGGACTCCGGTCGTGGGAACCGGCTGCAGCCTTGGCGACGGAGACTACGAAGGGTGCGTCGTCCCGACGGGGACAGTCACCTACAGCGGATCAGTTGACCCGCAAAGCTACAGCCTGGAAGTGCCCGACTGGGTTTCCGGCCCCACCTCCGCGGCCGTCGTCATGCTCCCGCACCGCAACTCGCCAACTGGCCAGGAAAACCTCAGCACCAAAATTTACGCCTTCGCGATCCCGCTGCAACCCGGCGCAACAGTGGAGTCAGTCACGCTTCCTGACCTGAGCAGCTCCGCCAAGCTGAACGTTCCGGGCTTGCACATCTTCGGTATGGCTGTGCGCGACACAACCAGCGCGCCTGACGGATCCTCCTGGACCAGCGTATGGCACGAGTCCATGGAGGCCAGATTCCAATTCACCAGCATCGGAGAACTCACCAATCAGACCATCCGCATAATCGCTAAGCCCAGCATTTCCGGCGATACGCTGCGCATCCATCTCTCTAACGCATACGGCACTGATCCTCTGGACATCAATCATGTCACTATCGCCCCAAGCGATGTTCGTATGGGTCCATCCCTCTCGGCCTCACCACACGAACTCACCTTCAACAACGGCGATAGTAGCCTAGTGATCCCTGAAGGAGGGGAAGCCTACAGCGACCCAATTTCTATGCCCGTAACGGGAGGCACTCTGCTCGCCGTCAGCCTGTACTTGGCGAATAAAGTGCCGTATATAACGATGAACCCACATCCGTCCTCAGCAACGTGGGGCTATCTCAGCGCTGTCGGTAGCGGCGACCACACCACCGACGTCTCTGACTCGGCATCCACGGCTTTCACGAGCAGCGGCAGCTTGAGCAGCTCCTTCAGCGCAGTCGTCAACAGTATCGACGTGACGACATCTGCTGACCTACCCACAATCGATGTCCTGGGGAATTACTTGATCGACCAAGGCCGTGGAGTTGCTGGAATCTCCTATCCGCTGGCAAGGCGATTCGAAAACGACTCCTCAGGCGCGCCCAAAGACAGCGTTGTAAACTCTGGAGTGGGCGGCAATCTTCTTGCTATCGACGCAGGCGGTCACGCAGGTGGCCGAGCTGCACTCACGAGGCTCGACAGAGATGTCTTGTCTCTACCTAACATCACCACGGTCGTGGTCAATGAAGCCCTCCAAGACGCGATCGCCGGGCATGACGACGTCGAAACGGAGAGAAGCCTCTCGCTGCTTCGCGACCAGTTGAAAGGGTGGGGCATCAAAACGATATTTACCACTCTGACGCCATGTGAGGGGTACGCCCCTTGCACCTCAACGGTGGATACAAATCGAAGAGGTATCAACACATGGATCACCGACCAGGTGGACTTCACCTCACCCACCGTGAACTACCTGGACGCTGAAAGTATCGTAGGGGTGAGCGATCCCACGAGTACCGACGATCCACCGGCCCTGATGCTGAACGACTCATACGATGCGGGCGACCACGTCAACTTGGATGACTCTGGCTACGAAGCCATAGCTGACGGATTCGATCTCGACTCTCTTCGACCAGATATGTGACTTCGGGTCGCATCACGGATACTCGCGAATGACTCCTGCACAGGCACCACGACGCGGCCTGTGCAGGAGGGCGGGCGTGATGCGTGCTCGGATCTTGCACCGGGCGGGCGAACGTCGAACGGCGCGGCCTATCATGATCATGTGATTCCACTCGCAAGATCGTGACGGCCGCGCCCGCGTGACATCCTGCCCGACCCTGCCGGGCTCCCGTCAACCTCGATTCGTCAGCGTGGCTCACCCAGGGCGGCGGGATGAAGGTGATCCAGCAGCACGGCGGTACCGGGGACCGGGCAGAGTGTGAACCTCGATTCGTCTGTGGCGTGATGGGTTCGGTTGGTCCGGCGGGTTGCCCCGGTTTGTCCTGCCGGTCGGTGTGGGGGCCTTCGCATGCGCTGCGGGGGCGTCGGGTTCCACGGGCCCGAGGGTGCTGCTTCCTGTCCTTCCTGGTGTCGTCGGGTTGGGGCCGGCCGTCAGGTCGGGGCCGGGAGCTGGGTGGCCCCCGCTGCCAGGCGGTGGCTGTGGCCCAGGGCCAGGTGCCGGTCCAGGTGGAGGGTGCGTCTGCGGGCGTGGGTGGTGAGGCGGGCAGGGAGATGGTAGAGCTTCATGCGGATGGTTTCCGTTTCGGCGGCGGCGAGTTCGGGTTCGTCGTGCAGGAGGAGGAGCCGGGTCCAGGCGTCCAGGTCGGCGGCGAGGGTGGCGGCCAGCACCCAGGCGGCATTGAGCTGCGAGGACTTCGAGGGCAGCAGGGCGAGACCGACCCGCTTGGCTGCTTTCGCGCGGTCCTCCACCTCGGCGTGATCCCGGTACAGAGCGTCCGCGAACCACCCCTGTCCGGAGCCCGGCACCCCGGACAACCCGTGGTGGGCAGGGATGTTCGTGGCGACGATCTGGTAGCGCCAACCGGTGTGCTTCTCGAAGGTGGTCAGCTTCTTCACGCCCCGGCGCGAGGGCTTGACGCGGCGCGCGATCAACCGCATCCCCTCGGGCCAGCCGGTCAGGCCACGCACCCCGGTCAGCTCGGCGACCTGGTAGGAGACCCATGCGCCGTCCACCCCCTTGATCTCGTGGACCTCGCCGTCCTGCCGCAGCGCGGGAGTCCACACACGCTCGGGCAGCCGTGCGATCGCCTCCTCGTCGGCAGTGTGGATGGCCCAACCGGTCACCCTCCGCGCCCGGCGCCGGCTCGTCGTCAGCGTCTGCAGGTGATCGAGAAGGCCGTGGCTGAAGGCCGCCCCGTCGATCCGCACCAAAAGCTTCACCAGAGCGGCAGGGGGAGTTGCCGCAACGCCGCAGCCAGGACGCTCTTGTGGTCGGCGACGTCGTTGGAGGCGGCGTTGCCCGACCGGAGCAACATCGCCACGCATTCACGGGTGTTGGCCACCCACGCCCCCAGTGGATGATGGCCATACGATCCCTTGAACGTGCCGGCTGCTCCTTCCTTCCGGCTGGTACAGGTCACGATGGTGGCATCCAGTTCGAGGACGTACCAGCCACGAAGTTCTCGTCCGCACACCGAGATCCAGGGGAAACCACCCGGCCGCAGGCCCAGCCAGGTCCACACCACGGCCCGGATTGCGGCGCGGGCTCGTTCGACCCGGGCTGCCACCGGAGCGTCGATGGCCTGCAGCGTGCGGCGCAGCGTGCTGTCGGACACGGGACGGGGGAGCAAGCGGCGCCAGTGCCGCTGGAGTTGCTCGGCCTCCAGGACATTCGTCGCGCCGAGAACGATCGCGCACCGGCCGGCCCTACATGTTGATCATGTGACCGGCCAGCCCGTGGATGGCCTCCTTGACCGCCTCGCCGAGCGTGGGGTGCGCGTGCACGTTGCGCGCGACCTCGTGCACCGTCAGGTCCCACTGCTGGGCGAGCGTCAGCTCGGGAAGCAGTTCGGTGACCTCGGGGCCGATGAGGTGCGCGCCGAGCAGTTCGCCGTAGCGGCCGTCGCTGACGATCTTGACGAAGCCGACCGGGTCGCCGAGCCCGTGCGCCTTGCCGTTCGCCGTGAACGGGAACTTGGCCACCCGGACGTCGAACCCGCGCTCGCGCGCCTGCGCCTCCGTCCAGCCGAAGCTGGCGATCTGCGGATGGCAGTACGTGGCACGCGGGATCATGACGTAGTCGAGCTCCATCGTCTCCGCGTCCGCGATCGTCTCCACCGCCACGATGCCCATCGCCTCGGCGGCGTGCGCCAGCATCAGCTTGGCCGTGACGTCCCCGATCGCGAAGATGTGCGGGACGCTCGTGCGGCAGCGCCCGTCGACGTCGATGGCGCCGCGCTCGGTGAGGCGCACACCGGCGGCCTCCAGGCCGTAGCCCTGGACGTTCGGGGCGAAACCGATGGCCTGGAGCACCTTGTCCGTCTCCAGCGTCCTGCGCTCGCCGCCCTTGTCGACGCTGACGCGCACGCGCGGGCCCGAGTCGTCGATGGACTCGACCGCCGTGCCGGTGAGGACCTCGATGCCGAGCTTGCGGTACTGCTTCGCCAGCTCCTTGGAGACCTCCTCGTCCTCCAGCGGCACCATGCGGTCGAAGAACTCCACGATCGTCACGTCCACGCCGTAACTGCGCAGCACGTAGGCGAACTCCACGCCGATCGCGCCGGCGCCCGCGATGACGATGCTCCCCGGCAGCGTCTCGCTGAGGATCTGGCTCTCGTAGGTGACCACGCGGTCCGACAGCGACGTGCCGGGCAGCAGCCGGGGGGTGGCGCCGGCCGCGATGACGCAGTGGCCGAACGTCACGGTCTCGGTGCCGCCGTCGGTGAGCGCCACCGTCACTGTGTGATCGTCGGTGAACGAGCCGCGGCCGTCGAACTGGGTGATGGCGTTCTTCTTCATCAGGTAGTGCACGCCGCGCACCCGGCCGTCGGCGACCTTGCGGCTGCGCCGGTAGGCGGGCCCGTAGTCGGCCGTCACGTCGCCGCCGACGCCGATGCCGTACGCCTCGGCCTCGTTCGCGACGAACCGCACCATGTCGGCGTTGTGCAGCAGGGCCTTGGACGGGATGCAGCCGACGTTGAGGCAGACACCGCCCCAGTAGCGCTCCTCCACCACAGCGGTGGTCAGGCCGAGTTGCGTGGCGCGCACGGCGGCGGTGTAGCCGCCCGGGCCGGCTCCGAGGACGAGGACGTCGAAATGTTGGCTCACAGAAGGACAATCCTCACGCCGCTCGTGCCGGCGTGCAACCGGATCGCCACGATCGGGGGACGCGATCGTGGCGATCGGTACGCGGTCCTCGTCAGAACGTGGGGCGGATCGCGCCGACCACCTCGCCGTGGCCGAGTACCGGCGCGGTGGCGAGCGCGCTGAGCGTCTCGTCGCCGTCCACGTCGACCCCGAGGCGGCGCAGCGCCGCGACCATCACCACGGGACGCGACCGCTGCGAACCGTCCGCGATCTTGAGGGACACCGCGGAACCGTCCGGCAGGCCCAGCGCGTACACGCCCTCGGCTCCGTCCTTGGCGATCGCGCCCGGCAGCGCGCCCATGAGCCGCGTGACGTCACGGCCCGTGCCGCCGACGTAGCGGGGGTGGGTGTTCATCGCGCGGGTCACGCGGTGTTCGAGGCTGCCTTCGGGCGCCGACGCCATGCGGCCGAAGGCGCGGGCGAGGCCCCGCAGGGTGACGGCGAACAGCGGCGCGCCGCAGCCGTCGACGCCCGTTGACGTGACCTTCTCGCCCGCCATGTCCTCCAGCGTCTCGCGCAGGCCCGCCTGGAGCGGGTGGTGCGGGTCGAGGTAGGTGGCCGTGTCCCACCCGTTCGCGACGCACGTCGCCAGCATCGCGGCGTGCTTGCCCGAGCAGTTCATCGTCAGCGGGGACGGCTGCCCGCCGCCCGCGAGGTACGCGCGCAGCGCGCCCTCGCCGATCGGCAGGGCCGCCGTGCAGCGCAGCGCCTCCGTGCCGAGCCCGGCGGACGCGAGGATCGCCCGCACGCCGTCCAGGTGTATGTCCTCGCCCGAGTGGCTCGCGCACCCCAGCGCCAGCAGCTCGCCGTCCAGGCCGAGCCCGGCGCGGAGCATGCCGAGCGCCTGGAGGGGCTTGTTGGAGGAACGCGGGTACATCGGGGCGTCGACGTCCCCGATGCGCAGGATCTCGGATCCGTCGGGGCCGGTCGCGAGGACCGTCCCGTGGTGCACGGATTCCAGGAAGTCCCCGCGCCATACCTCGGCCACCACGCTGTGCACTGTCACGTCCACCTCTCAGTACGAGTCAACTGTTGACAGTTATCACCTGGCGCGGAAGCTGTCGAGTGCGGGAGTGATTTCGCCGGAAACCCTTGACAGCTGCGGAAACGTCCCTGTCAACTGGCGACTGTCAACACTTTGGACGATCAGGGGAGGCGTCGTCACATGAGCGGGACCCTGCAACGCGGCCTCGCCGTCCAGATCGCCGAGGTGTTGCGCGAACGCCTGCTCGGCGGCCATCTGCGACCGGGAACCCGGATCAACGAGGTGGTGCTCGCCCGGGAGCTCGGAACCAGCCGGGGCCCCCTGCGCGAGGCCGTGCGGCAGCTCGTCAGCGAGGGCCTGCTCGTGCACAACCCCAACCGGGGAGCCACCGTGTTCGCGGCAGGACCTGACGACGTGCGCGCCCTGTTCGAACTGCGCACGGCGCTGGAGACGGCGTCCGCCCGGCTCGCCGCCGAGCGCCGCGACGACAAGGACGTCGCGGCCCTGCGCTCGGCCTGCGCACGGGCACGCAAGACGATCCAGGGCGGCCGGCGCTTCGTGCACCGTCTCGACCTGGACTTTCACCGGACCCTGACGGAGACGGCGCGCAGCCCCCGTGTCGCGGAGCAGCTGTGGCGTGTGCAGCAGCAGATCATCCTGCTGCGCAGCCCGATGGACGTCCCGGCGGCGCACACCGCCGACTCGCTCGACGCCCACGAGGAGATCACCGCCGCGGTCGCGGACGGCGACGGCGATCGGGCCACCGCGCTCATGGACCTCCATCTCGGACGGGTGCTGGCCCACATGACGGCCTCCCTGACCGGGAGCTGATCCCCGCCGGGGCACCCTCCCCGCCGGGCCGCCGGTGCCCCGTACCCGGGGCGCGGCCGCACGACCCGCACGCAGATTCCCCCATACACGCCCAGGCCCACGGCTCACGGCCGGCGGCCCCCTGCCACCCGCGGACCCGTTACCGCCGTCCGCCGACCCGCCCGTCCCGCCGGGCCACTGGAGTACCCGCATGACCGACCCCTCCACCGCGCCGTCGCCCCCACGCGAGCGCCGCACGCCAGGACTGCTCGTCGCCGCGCTCCCCGTGGTGCTGATGCTGACCCTCATGGTCGCGGGGACGCTCTGGCTCGGCCTCGACCCCGTGGTGCTCCTGGTGGCGGCCTGCGTCGTCGCCGGAGTCGTCGCCTGGCGGCTCGGCGTCACCTGGCCGGAGATGCTCGCGGGCATTCGGGAGAAGATCGACGCGGCGATGCCGGCGCTGCTGATCCTCATCTCCATCGGGATGCTCATCGGCACCTGGACGCTGAGCGGCACCATCCCCATGATCGTCGACTGGGGCCTCAAGGTCATCGACCCGTCGTGGATCGTGGTGCTCGCGTTCCTGATCACCATGGTCGTCTCGACGGTGACCGGCACCTCCTGGGGCTCGGTCGGCACCGTCGGCGTCGCCCTGATCGGTGTGGCCGGCGGGCTCGGGGTCTCCCTGCCGATGACCGCGGGCGCCATCGTCTCCGGGGCCTACTTCGGCGACAAGATGTCCCCGATGTCGGACACCACCAACCTGGCTCCCGCCGTGGCCGGTTCGACGCTCTTCGAGCACATCAGGCACCTCCTCTACACGACGGGGCCTGCCGCGGTGCTCGCCGGCGTCCTCTACCTGATCCTGGGCCGCACCCAGCACGCGGACGGGCACGCCGCCCAGCGCACCGACGCCCTGCACACCGTGCTGGAGCAGGGATTCCACTTCAACCTGCTGCTCCTGCTGCCGCCCGCGGTGGTGCTCGTCGGCGCGATCATGAAGAAGCCCCCGCTGCCGACGATCATCGCCTCCTCGGCGGTGGCCGGGATCCTGGGCGCCGCCGTCCAGGGCTTCTCGCTCCAGCAGATCTCCGCCTCCGCCTCGACCGGCTTCACCACCTCCATGCTGGCCGGCCACGGCGGCATCGACCCCGACCACCTGTCCGAGGCCGTGGGCACCCTGCTCAACCGCGGCGGCATGTCGTCCATGGTCTCGACCGTGCTGATCGGCCTCGCCGGGTTCGCCTTCGCGGGCATCCTCACCGAGACCGGCTGCCTGGACGTCCTGATGCGCCGGCTGCTCGGCAAGGTGCGCAGGACGGGCGGGATCATCCTCGCCACCTCGCTGAGCTCGGTGGGCGCGGCGCTCGCCATGGGGGTCTCGTACCTGACGATCATCGTGCCGGGACAGGCGTTCAAGGACGTCTACCCGCAGCGTGGGCTGGCCCCGAAGAACCTGTCGCGCACCCTGGAGGACTCCGGCACCGTCTTCGTGCCGCTCGTGCCGTGGACCGAGGCCGCGACCTACATGTCCACGACGCTGGGCGTCGCGACCATGGCGTACGCGCCGTACGCGTTCCTGAACTACTTCGGCGTGATCATCGCCGTGATCTGCGGCTACACCGGCTTCGGCATCGCGCGCCAGGAGCCGGCACGCCCGGCGGCCGAGAAGCCCGTACCCACCGCGGTCTGAGACGCGGGGGCCCGGGCCGCGGCCGCGGCGGCGGGGGGGGGGGCCTCGCCGCCGGGGCGGGGGGGGTGGCGCCCGGCGCCCCGCTGCCGCGCGGGTGGGGGGGCCGCCCCCCCCTCGGGAGAGGGGGGGGGGGGGGGGGGGGGGGGGGGGGGGGGGGGGGGGGGGGGGGGGGGGGGG
>NZ_JAGIQL010000210.1 GCF_017813245.1 Streptomyces montanisoli | reverse complement strand
ACCCCGAAAGGCTTCATCGTTCGACTTGCATGTGTTAAGCACGCCGCCAGCGTTCGTCCTGAGCCAGGATCAAACTCTCCGTGAATGCTTCAAGCACCACGAGAGCGGAACAGGAGGAAGGAATAATCCCATCCTGTTCACAGCGTCCTCGCTGTGTTACTACAAAGGAACCCAAATCCACCAGGCACACAGGCCCGGCAGACCAGGGGTATCAACATATCTGGCGTTGACTTTTAGCACGCTGTTGAGTTCTCAAGGAACGGACGCTTCCTTCGAAAACCTTCTCAGGCTTCCTCCGGGCGCTTTCCCTTCGGCCTTACGTTTCTGAACTCTACCAGACGTTGTTTCCGTCCGATTCCCCGTCAGAAAGGGATCCTGCTCTTGTCTTTCCGGCCCTTTCGCTCGGCCGTTCCGACGTTCCAAACCTTAGCGGATCTCCCTGGGGACTCCTAATCGAGTCCTTCGGACGGATTTTCGGCATGCCGAAAGCAATTCCGTTCGAGGTCCGTACAGGTGTTGGTTTGCCGCTTGCTCTCCAGCGGCTGGAGGGTCGCCGGGGACCTCGCGGTCCGTCTGGCAACTCGGAGAACCTTACGGATCGCCTCGGGCCGTGTCAAGGACCCGCCAGCGCCGACGGCTCTCAGCCCTCGTCGGGCTCCAGGTCCTCCAGCCGGCCGCCCGCGTCCGGCTGGGTGTCCTCCACCCTGCGGAGCAGGCGGATGAGCATCTCGCCCAGCACCCCGCGCTCGTCGCCGGTGAGGTCCTGGAGCAGGTCCTCCTCGAACGCGGAGGCCATGCGCATCGCCTCGAGCCATTTGGTGCGGCCCTCGTCGGTGAGTTCGACGATCACGCGGACCCGGTTGTTCTCGTCCCTGGCGCGGGTGACGAGGCCCTCGCCCGCCATGCGGTCGATGCGGTGGGTCATGGCGGCCGGGGTCAGGCCGAGCCGCTTGGCCAGCTCGCCCGGGCCGAGGCGGTACGGCGTCCCGGAGACGACGAGTGTCTTCAGCACCTCCCACTCCGTGTTGCCGATGCCCAGCTCGGAGACCTGGCGGCCGTACGCGACGTTCATGCGGCGGTTCAGCCGGCCGAGCGCCGAGACGACCTTCTCGACCTGGGGGTCAAGGTCCTGGAACTCGCGCTGGTAGGCGGCGATCTGCTCGTCGAGGGTCGGTTCGCCCGGCGGCGGGTGCGCGGCGTGCTCGGGTGTGTCGGACATCGCTTCAGTATCCCACGTTCGGCGTTTGGCGTTGAAGCCCTTCGAGCTGTAGCCTTCAACATTGAAGTTTAGTGTTGAAGTCTTCACCTCTGAGGTCTTCGTCCTTCAGTACTCCGTACTTCAACATCCTTCCGACCCGTACACGGGCAGCCCCGCGCTGCCCCGCGACCTGAGGCAGGTGAGTGTGTGACCAAGGCGATGAGCACGGCGATGCGCAGGATCCAGACCGGGAACGTGATGAGCGCGTTCGGCCTGGGCTTCACCGTTCCCTACCTCTATGTGTACGTGGCGCAGGTCCGCGGCCTGGGTTCCGGCACGGCGGGCGTCGTGCTCGCCGTGTTCGCCATGGCGGCTCTCGCCGTGCTGCCGTTCACCGGGCGCGCGATGGACCGGCGCGGACCCGTCCCCGTCCTCATGGCCGCGGCCGTGACGGCCGCCGCGGGTGCGCTCTCGCTCGGCCTGGCCACTTCGGTGACCGCTGCCGTGGCGTCAGCCGCGCTCCTTGGCGCCTCGACGGCCGTCATCCAGCCGGCGCTCGCCACGCTGATCGTGTGGTGCTCGACGCCCGCGAACAGGACCAGGGCGTACGCGACGCAGTTCTTCCTGCAGAACCTGGGCCTCGGCATCGGCGGCCTCGTCGGCGGGCAGATCGTCGACGAGCACCGGCCGGCGTCGTTCACCCTGCTGTTCTCCATCGAGGCCGCGATGTTCCTCGTCCTCGCGGGCGCCGCCGCCACCGTGCGCATCGCGCGGCCCACCGTGGACGCAGACGGGGACGGCGTCCCCAGCGCCGGCGGCGGGGTGCGTGCCCTGCTGTCGCACCGGGCGATGGTGCGGCTGCTGGTCCTCGCGTTCGTGGTGTTCTTCGCCTGCTACGGCCAGTTCGAGTCGGGGCTCACCGCCTACGGCACGGACGCCGCCGGCATCGACCCGTCGTCGCTCGGGGTCGCGCTCGCGGTCAACACCGCGGTGATCGTCGTCGCACAGTTCCTGGTGCTGCGGACCGTGGAGCGCCGCAGGCGCACGCGCGTGATCGCGCTCGTGGGGCTCGTGTGGGCGTTCGCCTGGATCGTCGCGGGGTACGCGGGGCTCGCGCATGCCGGGCAGGCCGTGGCGACGGTCGCGTTCGTGTCGACGTACGGGCTGTTCGGCTTCGGCGAGGCCCTGCTGTCGCCGACCGTCGCGCCGCTCGTGTCGGATCTGGCGCCCAGCTCCATGGTCGGCCAGTACCAGTCGGCGTTCGCGCTGGTCAAGCAGTTGGCGCTGGCCGTGGGTCCAGCCGTGGGCGCGCCGATGGCCGCGGGCATGCATGCCCCGTACATCGCGACGTTCGTGCTGTTCTCGCTGGCCGTGACGGTGCTGGCTGTGCGCCTCGGCAGGCGGCTCACCCCGGGTCAGGAGCGTCCGGCGCTCGCGACGACGTCGCGTGTCGTGGCGCAGCACCTGCCCGAGCCGTCGGACGGGCTCACGCCCGCGCCGCCCGCGCCCGGCCGCGTGAGCTGACCCGGCACCCACCGGGCCCCGGCCGGCCTCGGCCCGGTCAGGGCTCGGGCAGGGCGAACTCGCACCACACGGCCTTCCCGCCGCCCGGTGTGCGGCGTGATCCCCAGGACGAGGCGATCGTCGCGACGATGGAGATGCCGCGGCCCGCCTCGTCGGCCGGTTCGGCCTTGCGGCGGCGCGGCAGGTGGTCGTCGCCGTCGGTGACCTCGATGATCAGCCGGCGGTCCGTGCGGCGAAGCCTCAGGCGCATGGGCGGCACGCCGTGCTTGAGCGAGTTCGCGACGAGTTCGCTGGCGGCGAGTACGCCGAGGTCGCGCAGCTCGACGGGGAAGCGCCAGGACGCGAGTACGCCCGACGCGAAGGCGCGGGCGCGGGGTGCCGCCTCGATGCCGCCGAGGAGTTCGAGTGCCGCGTTGTGGAAGAGCTCCGCGTCGCTTCCCGTGCGTGCGGGGTGCTGGAGGACGAGCACCGCCACGTCGTCGTCGTGCTCGGCGGTGATGCCCTGGCTGCGCAGCAGCCGGTCGCAGACGACCTGCGGCGTGCCCTGGGCGCCGGAGAGCGCCTTCTCCAGCTTGGCCACGCCCTCGTAGATGTCCTCGCCGCGTCGCTCCACGAGGCCGTCCGTGTAGAGGACCGCGGTGGATCCTGGCGGCAGCGGGATGGTTCCCGAGGTGTGCATCCAGCCGCCCGTGCCGAGCGGCGGGCCCGTCGGGTCGGCGCCGCGTTCGACCGTGCCGTCCTCGGACCTGACGAGGATCGGCAGGTGGCCGGCCGACGCGTAGACGAGGACGCCCTCGTTGGGGTCGTGGACCGCGTAGACGCAGGTGGCGATCTGGCTGGCGTCGATCTCGGCGGCGAGGCCGTCGAGGAGCTGCAGGACCTCGTGGGGCGGCAGGTCCAGGCGCGCGTAGGCGCGAACGGCCGTGCGCAGTTGGCCCATGACGGCGGCGGCGCGCACGCCCCTGCCCATCACATCCCCGATGACGAGGGCGGTACGGCCCGCGCCGAGGGTGATCACGTCGTACCAGTCGCCGCCGACGGCCGCGTCGGCGCCACCCGGCTGGTACGTGGCCGCTACGCGCAGGTCGTCGGGTTGTTCCAGCTCCTGCGGCAGCAGGGAGCGCTGGAGGGTGACCGCCGTCTCGCGGTGCCTGCGGTCGCTCGCGCGCAGCCGCTCCGCCGCCTCCGCGTGGTCGGTGACGTCCGCCGCGAAGACGAGGACGCCGCCGGTGCCCTCCCGCCCGACGGGTGCGCACGTGACCGTGAACGACCCTTCCGCCCGCCGCTCGGGCTGCCCGGCCGGGCCCGTACGCCCGGTGTGCAGGTGGCCGGGTACGGCGATCCTGCGGGACTTGACGGTGCGTGGCGTGCCGCTGCGCAGCACCTGGTCGAGCAGCGGCATGAGTCCGAGGTCGGCCAGTTCGGGGCAGCTGCCCGCGGCGGGGCTGCCAAGCTCGCGTGCGCCGAACGCCGCCTCGTAGGCGTCGTTGACGTAGGAGACGCGGTGCTCGGGGCCGTGCACCAGCGCGACGAGCGCGGGCAGTTCGCCGAGCACCTGCCGTACCGCCAGGTCGTCGGGGGTGAGCGGGCGCGGCCCCGCCTCCTTGCCGCCCTCGCCTTCCGTGGCGGGCAGCTCGTACTCGCCGCGGGCGGCCGGCACCGATCCGCGGTCGCCGCGCGTGGCGGTTCGGCGCTGCGTACTGCGGGGGAGCCGGGCGCTCCAACGCGTGAAGTTCACGGTTCTGTCAGGCCTCGTGTGGTGTCGTGCTGTCGGCGTGGCGCGGTGGCGGCCGCTGGGCCTGACGCGTCGGGCCTGGCGGGTGGTGCGTGGTGCGGTCCGCGAACGGACCGCACCATGGTCACACGTCCAGTGTGGCGGAGCCCACTGACAGTGGTGCCCGCCGTGGCGGCGGGGATGCGCGGACGGCGCGGTCCGAGGCCGCTATCTCCTCCCCGGCCCGCCCGGCGGTTCGCGGCCCGCCGCGCTCTCGAACTCGGCGCGCGGGTGCTCGAGTGAGCCGAGGGAGACGATCTCCCGTTTGAACAGGCCCGAGAGCGTCCATTCCGCCAGCACGCGCGCCTTGCGGTTGAAGGTGGGGACGCGGCTGAGGTGGTAGACGCGGTGCAGCAGCCAGGCCGGATAGCCCTTCAGGCGCCTGCCGTGGACGTATGCGACGCCTTCGTGCAGGCCGAGGGAGGCGACCGAGCCCGCGTGTGCGTGCCGGTATTCGCCGAGCGGTTGGCCGTGCAGCGAGGCGGTGATGTTCGCCGCGAGCGTCTTCGCCTGGCGCACGGCGTGTTGCGCGTCCGGGACGCACAGGGCGCCCTCTTCCGCCGCGGCCAGGTCGGGCACGGCCGCGGCGTCGCCCGCGGCCCAGGCGTGCTCCGTGCCGGCGACGCGCAGCTGGGCCGTGCACACGAGCCTGCCCTCCGCGTCGCGCGGCAGGTCGGTCGCGCCGACGAGGGGGTTCGGCCTGACGCCGGCGGTCCACACGAGGGTGCGGGTGGGCAGGACCGTACCGTCGCTGAGATGGGCGACGCGGCCCTCGCAGGACACGAGCCGGGTCTCCAGGCGCACGTCGACGTTGCGGCGGCGCAGCTCGCGCACCGCGTAGTCGCCCATCTCCTCGCCGACCTCGGGCAGGATGCGCGCCTCGGGCTCGACGAGCACCCATCTCAGGTCCTCGGCCTTGAGGTTGTGGTAGTAGCGCGTGGTGTACGCGGCCATGTCCTGCAGTTCGGCGAGCGCCTCGACGCCCGCGTACCCGCCGCCGACGACGACGAAGGTGAGGGCCGCCTCCAGGACGTCGGGGTCGCGCGTGGACGACGCGATGTCGAGTTGCTCGATGACGTGGTTGCGCAGGCCGATGGCCTCCTCGACCGTCCTGAACCCGAGGCCGTGCTCGGCGAGTCCCGGCACCGGGAGCGTACGGGCGACGGAGCCGGGCGCCAGGACGAGTTCGTCGTAGGGCATCCCGAAGGTGCCGGTGCCGTCCTCCATGGAGGCGGCCGTCCGCACGGTGACGGTCCGTTCGGCGTGCGAGACGGCGGTCGCCTCGCCGACGACGACGGTGCACGCGTCGAGGACCCGGCGCAGCGGCACGACGACGTGACGCGGCGAGATGTTGCCCGCGGCGGCCTCCGAGAGGAACGGCTGGTACGTCATGTACGGGTCGGGTGAGACGACCGTGATGGCGGCTTCGCCGGCTCTGAGCTTCCGCTGGAGCCAGAGGGCCGTGTACAGCCCTACGTAACCGCCGCCGACGACGAGAATGCGCGCTACGGTCCCTGCTCCGCGTGTGGTGTCTCGGGGGGTGTCAGCCATCACCTGACCATGAGGCAACGCGAGCCGGGGTTTGTCCACAGCCCCGGCAAATTGTGTGACCGGAGCGTTCCCGCGCACACCCTGGGGCATATCACCACGATTACCGAGGGACACACAGGTCAGCACCCATGTGCGCCGTAGTGAAAGTTGATTGAATCCAATATCTTCTCCCACTTCCTCCGATCGGGGGCCGTCCGGACGGAATTACCCCTTCTGAATTACGGTGGGCTCAACTATGTTCGTATCCCGTCGGGGTGCGGGTCCGTGACTGGTCTGCGCCCTTCGTGTCGAAAACGGGGAATGTCTCCGGGGGGAGACGTACATGAGCCGGGGGAACGGTCATGCGCATTAAGGATTCGTATTGGCAGGGCGTGCCGGTCGTCGACAGTGACGGCGCGGCGGGTGGCGGCGCGGCGGGGAAGACCGTCGCGCCGGACGGCATCGGGGGGCCGGCACAGGTGACAGCGGCGCAGGATGCGGCGGCACATGGCGCGCAGGGCGCGGGCCGGCCGGCCACGAGCACCGCGGGGAGCGGGCGTTCGGTACCCCTGCGGGTCGATGCGCAGCGCAACCTCGAGCATGTGCTGCGCGCCGCGCGCGAGGTCTTCGGCGAGCTCGGCTACGGCGCGCCGATGGAGGATGTGGCGCGCAGGGCCAGGGTCGGCGTGGGCACGGTGTACCGCCGCTTCCCGAGCAAGGACGTGCTGGTGCGGCGGATAGCCGAGGAGGAGACGTCCCGGCTGACCGACCAGGCGCGTACCGCCCTCGGTCAGGAGGAGGAGCCCTGGTCGGCGCTCTCGCGCTTCCTGCGCACGTCGGTCGCGTCGGGCGCGGGCCGGCTGCTGCCGCCCCAGGTGCTGCGCGTGCGGATGGCGTCCGACGAGGTGTCGATGCCCGTGGAGACGCGCGTGCCGCAGCAGCGCCATGCCGGGGAGGGCGAGGCGCGCGCGATCGAGCCCCGGTTGAGCGTCGACGAGCTGGACGCGCCGGGTGCGGTGGAACTGCTCGACGTCGTCGGGCAGTTGGTGGCGCGTGCCAGGGAGGCCGGTGAGCTGCGCCTCGATGTGACCGTCGCCGATGTACTGCTGGTGATCGCGACGGCCGCGCCTTCGCTGCCGGACGCGACGCAACAGGCCGCCGCGTCTGCACGGTTGCTGGACATCCTGCTGGAGGGGCTGCGCCCGCGGGCGCTGTGAGGCTCTGACGGCCGGTCGCGGCAGGGCAGCCTGTCAGGCCGTCCACCGTTTCTCAGCTCCCGAACTGACGTGCCCTTCGTGTGTGGGCCGGGCGGCTCCGAGAGGGTGAAGCGGGGACTCGGTGCCCACTTCGCGCCCCTGGCGTGTGGTTGACCCGGAACCGCCCCCGCCGTGCCTCTGCGCTGTGGCACGCTTACCCGGTGTTTGGGTCTCATGGTGCATACGGGGGCTGCCGCGATGAGCGGTGAGGGACGGGACGAACCGCAGGGCGGGCCCGGCGGTACGGACGGCGGTACGGACGACGGGGGCCCATCGGCGCGCCAAGTCCCGGGCCAGAGCGGCCCCGTTGGCGCCGGAGGACCGGCCGGGCTCCCCGGTGTGCCGGGGCCGGCGGCCGAGCCGGACCCGGCGGACGGGACGGGCCCCGACGCCGACACCAGCGTGCCGCAGCAGCGCGAGGGACGCGGCGGTTCCGCGCCCACGGCACCGCTGCCCAGGGTGCCCTCGCCCTCCCAGCGGCAGGGGACGCAGCAGGCGCGTACGTCCCCCACGGCCGGCGACGCGTCCGCCGCCGCGGCCGGCGACGCTTCCGCGGTCGACGACGCTGCCGCCACGGCCGCGCCGCCCCTCGCCGACTCGGACCTGGTCCAGCGGATGCGGGAGGGCGACGACAGCGCGTACGAGGAGCTGTTCAGGCGCCACTCGGGCGCCGTGCGCCGGTACGCGCGTACGTGCTGCCGCGACGCGGACACGGCCGACGACCTCACCGCCGAGGTGTTCGCCCGCACGCTCCAGGCCGTCCGTGGCGGCGCGGGCCCCGAGCAGGCCGTGCGGGCCTACCTGCTCACCACGGTGCGCAGGGTGGCGGCGGCCTGGGCGAAGACCGCGAAACGCGAGCACCTCGTCGAGGACTTCGCGGTGTTCGCGGCGCAGGCGGCCGGGTCCTCGACGGTCTCCGACGACGACACGCTCGAACTGGGCGCGGACGTCCGCGCGATGCACGAGGCCGAGCAGTCGCTGGCCATGCAGGCGTTCCGCTCGCTGCCCGAGCGGTGGCAGGCGGTGCTGTGGCACACCACGATCGAGGAGGAGCCGCCGAGCCAGGTGGCGCCGCTCTTCGGCCTGAGCGCCAACGCGACGGCCGTACTGGCCGGGCGGGCGCGCGAGGGACTCAAGCAGGCGTATCTCCAGGCGCATGTCAGCTCCGCGCTGACCGCGGGCGGCGACTGCGCGCGGTACGCGGACCGGCTCGGCGCGTACGCGCGCGGTGGGCTGCGCATGCGCGCGGAGCGCGGCCTGCGCAAGCACCTGGACGAGTGCGCCAAGTGCCGCATGGCGGCGGGCGAGTTGGCGTCGGTGAACGCGCAGATCCCGGCCGTCGTGCCGGTCGCCGTCATCGGCTGGTTCGCCACGGGGTTCTCGCTCAAGGCCCTGGGCATCATCGGTGGCGCCGCGGGCGCCGCGGGGGCGGGTACGGCGGCCGCCGCGGGCGCCTCCTCTGGGGCCGCTTCCGGCGGCGCGGCGGGC
>NZ_JAGIQL010000021.1 GCF_017813245.1 Streptomyces montanisoli | reverse complement strand
CGGCGCCGTACTGGCGGCGCTCGCGGCGCGCGGCGCCGACCTGGGCCTCGCGGTGGACACGGCGCGGTGGGCGGCCCCCGACCTCGTGGTCGACCCGGACCCCGAGGGCGTCGCGTACTACGAGGAGGCGTACGCGGACTACCTGTACCGGGTGGAGGCCGCCAGGTCCCGCTGGCACGGCGGCCCTTCGGCACACAGGGTCTGACCGCGGGGGCTCGCGCGGCCGGACCAGGCCGGACCAGGCCGGACCAGCTCAGGTCGGGTCAGGTCGCGTCAGGCGGAGGCTCAGGCTCCCGACTGGTCGGCCAGGTCCAGCAGGACCTTGCCGACCGCGCCCTGCTCCACCGCCTCGTGCGCGGCGGCGACGTCCGCGAGCGGGTGCCGGTGCTCGGGCAGCGGCGTGAGCGCGCCCGCACCGGCGACGGCGTTGACCTCCGCCACGGACTCGGCCAGGTCCGGGGCCGGCACCCCGTACA
This sequence comes from Streptomyces montanisoli, assembly GCF_017813245.1. GTDB lineage: Bacteria > Actinomycetota > Actinomycetes > Streptomycetales > Streptomycetaceae > Streptomyces > Streptomyces montanisoli. Next base: position 59,523 of record NZ_JAGIQL010000021.1, on the reverse strand, counting down.
GCAGGACGAAGCGCAGCGTGACGTTCGCGCTCATCAGCGCACGCACGGGCAGCGAGACGTCCCCCGCCGCGGCGTAGCAGGAGATGACCGTGCGCGGGCCGCTGACGGCGAGGTCCAGCTCCAGGTTCGCGCCGAGTGCCACCTCGACGATCCGGTCCACGGGACGGTCGTCCGCGTACGCCCTGACCTGGTCTGCCGCGCCCGCCTCCCGGTAGTTGACCACGTGGTCGGCGCCGGCCGCGGCCGCCTGCTCCGCCTTCTCGGGGCCGCTGACGGTGGTGATCACCTTCGCGCCGGCCTGCTTGGCGAGCTGGATCGCGTAGTGGCCGACCGCGCCCGCGCCGCCAGCGACGACGACCGTCCTGCCGTTGAGGCGGCCGTCCGCGAACAGGCACCGGTGCGCGGTGAGCGCCGGCACGCCGAGGCAGGCGCCGAGCACGTCGCTCACGTTGCCGGGCAGCGGCACGGCGCGATCCGCCGGCACGACGCAGTACTCGGCGGCGGTCCCGTACCGGTTGCCGAACGCGGCGAACCAGACCCACACGCGCTCTCCGACGCGCGCCGCGTCCACGCCGGTGCCGACTGCGTCGATCACACCGGAACCGTCCTGGTGCGGCACCTGGAAGCCGTCGATCGGGCGCGCGGTGGCGCCCTCGCGCGTCTTCACGTCGGTCGGGTTCAGGCCGGACAGGGCGACACGCACCCTGACCTGCCCAGGGCCGGGCTCCGGCCGGTCGATGTCCTCGACCAGGAGGACATCGCGGGCGGATCCGTTGCGGTGGTACAGAGCTGCTTGCACAGTGTCGTTCCTTCTGCCGCGAGTCGGGCGGGGCGCCGTGGGGGCGCCGGCGGCTCGATCGTACGGCGATCACCGAGATACGGCGATCACCGACCGTGACCTCGAAACCTTTGCATATGTGATCTATCTCCCGCCTGGATCGACGACAGCGGGGCATGAGGACGCGCTCGGCTCACTTATGGTGGGCCGGTTCCCCCCACGAACGAAGCGAGAACACATCGTGAGCAGCGAAAAGACCGTCCGGGACCTCGACACCCGGGGCAGCGGCGGTCAGGCCGGCGCGGAAGCGGCCGCCGGACGGGCGGACGCGGGCGACGTCGGCTACAGCAAAGACCTCAAGTCGCGGCACATCAACATGATCGCGATCGGCGGGGCCATCGGCACCGGCCTCTTCCTGGGTGCGGGAGGACGGCTCGTCTCGGCCGGCCCGGCGCTCGCGGTGGCGTACGCCGTGTGCGGACTGTTCGCGTTCCTGGTCGTGCGGGCACTCGGCGAGCTGGTTTTGCACCGGCCCTCGTCGGGGTCCTTCGTCTCGTACGCGCGCGAGTTCCTCGGCGAGAAGGGCGCGTACACGGCCGGCTGGATGTACTTCGTCAACTGGTCGACCACCGGCATCGCCGACATCACGGCGGTGGCGCTGTACGTGCACTACTGGGGCATGTTCACGTCCGTGCCGCAGTGGCTGCTCGCCCTGATCGCGCTGGCCGTCGTGCTGTCGATCAACCTCATCTCGGTGCGGATCTTCGGCGAGATGGAGTTCTGGTTCGCGATCATCAAGATCGCGGCGCTCGTCGTCTTCCTCTGCATCGGCGTGTTCCTGCTGGTCACGCAGCATCCCGTGGGCGGCAGGACGCCCGGTTTCGACGTCATCACCAGCCACGGCGGGATCTTCCCGCAGGGGCTGCTCCCGGTGGTCGTGGTGCTCCAGGGCGTGATCTTCGCGTACTCGGCCGTCGAGCTGATCGGCGTCACCGCGGGCGAGACGGCCGAGCCGCACAAGATCGTGCCGCGCGCGGTGAACTCGATCATGTGGCGGGTCATGGTGTTCTACGTGGGCTCCGTGGTGCTGCTGGCGCTGCTCGTCCCGTACACGGGGTTCTCCGATTCGCAGAGCCCGTTCGTCACCGTGCTCTCGAAGATCGGGGTGCCTGCGGCGGGCGGCGTGATGAACCTCGTCGTGCTCACCGCCGCTATGTCCAGCCTGAACTCGGGCCTCTACTCGACGGGCCGCATCCTGCGCTCGATGGCCATGGCGGGCTCGGCCCCGCGCTTCACCGGCCGGATGAACCGGCACCAGGTGCCGTACGGCGGCATCCTGCTGACCGCGAGCGTCTGCGTCCTGGGCGTCGGCCTGAACTACGTGGTGCCGGGCGAGGCGTTCGAAATCGTGCTGAACATCGCGTCGCTCGGCGTGCTGACGGCCTGGGGCATGATCATGATCTGCCACCTGGTCTTCGTGCGCAGGGCCAAGCAGGGGCGCGTGCAGCGCCCCGCGTACCGTCTGCCGGGCTCTCCTGTGGTGGAGATCGTGACGCTTGCGTTCCTCGCGGGCGTGCTCGTCCTGATGTGGTTCGACAAGCCGGTGGGCCGCAACACCATCCTGATCGTGCCGGTCATCGCGCTGGCCTTGGTCGCGGGCTGGTTCCGGGTGCGCGGCCGGGTCGGTTCCCCCGCGGGCGGGGACGGCCGCGGCTGATGTGACGGGCGGCCGTCAGAGCCCGAGGCCGGCGTGGGCCAGCTTGGCCGCGTTGGCCCGCCACACCATCTCGTCGTTGAACCCGTCGCCGAGGTCGGGCAGCTCCGCGACGTCCTCGTCCGGCAGCACCGGCGGGGTGCCGTGTGCGTGCGCCGCCAGCGTGATCTTCGCAAGGGCGTCGAGGTTGAGGGCCCTGACGACGGCCTGCTGCACGGTCTTACCCGTCGCCACGATGCCGTGCCCGCGCAGCACGCACGCGGGACGGTCGCCCAGCACGTCCGCCACCTCCTTGCCGAGCTCGGGCCGCGTGACCAGCACGCCGCGCGGATAGACCGGGATGCCGCCGAGCGCCATCCGCATCGCCGGGATGTTGTACGCCCCCACGATGGGGCGCAGCGCGAGCCCACCCAGATCCGCCGCCACCACCGACGGCGGATGCACATGCACCACCGCCCGCACGTCCGGGCGCGCTTTCAGCACCTCCTGGTGAATGGGCAGCTCGTTGGGCGCCTTCAGGCCGTCCGGCAGGCCGGATGCCGGTTCCCGCAGCGCCACCCGGTGCACGTCCGCCCGCTCGGTGAACAGCAGGCCACGCTCGCGCGGCCCCCGGCACCGCACGTGCAGCGCGTCGGGCGCGTCCGCGTCGCGCAGGCTGATGTGGCCGAGTATGTCCTCCGCCAGCCCCTGGAACGCGAGGATCCGGCAGCCCACGGCTATCAGTTCGGCGGGGTCGTCCGAGGCGGGAACGGTGTCGCGAAGGGTCATGCGCGAACGATAGCCGCACCTCAGCCGGCGACCGGTTTCTCCCGGACCACCTCGCGCGGCCGCTTGTCCCGCCTGAGCCCCAGGAAGCGCGGGTGGCGCAGCATGCCGTCCCTCGTCCACTCGCTGAAGCCGACCTCCGCCACCAGCTCGGGCCGCGCCCAGCGCGCCGAGTGCTCGCGCACCTGGTCGTCGAACGGCCTTGTGGCGGTGGCCAGCTCGTCGAGCCGGCCGCGTATGTCGCGCAACGTGGCACGGTCGTATCCGGTCCCCACCTTCCCCGCGTACCGCAGGTGCGCACCCTCGTAGTAGCCCAGCAGCAGCGCGCCGAAGCCCGTGCGGGACCCGGCGGGTTCCGTGAAGCCGCCGACCACGAACTCCTGGCCCCGCTGGCACTTGAGCTTCAGCCAGTCGCCTGACCTGCGCGGCTGGTAGCCACCCGCGGCGCGTTTCGCTATCAGTCCCTCCCAGCCCCGCGCGCATGCCTGGTCCAGCAGCTCCTGACCGCCTTCGTTGCGGTGCGGGGTGAAGCGCACCGGCGGATGGTACGAGAGGGCCCTGCGAAGCAGCGCCTTCCTGGCCCGCAACGGAAGCCGGGTGAGGTCCGCGCCGTCCAGCCGCAGGATGTCGAAGACGTAGTACGTGACGGCGACCTTGCTGGCGCGTGCCCGGCGCTCGTCGGTGATGCCGAGGCGCTGCTGGAGACGTGAGAAATCAGTACGCCCGTGCGAGTACGCCACGACCTCGCCGTCCAGCACGAAGTCGTCGGACCCCTGCTCCCGCAGCGCGTCCACGATCTCGGGGTACGTCGCGTTCTGCCGCTGGCCCGTCCGCGAAAGGAGCCGGACGCCCCGCCCGTCGCGCACGGCCAGAACGCGGACCCCGTCGAGTTTGCGCTCGAAGATCCATCCACCCGCGTGGAAGTCCCTGCGGTCGCTCAACGTGGCCAGCATGGGCTGCGCCGCCAACTCGGCACCCGACGGCGCGTCCGACAGCAGCCGCCGCTCGTCGTCGGTGAGGGAGGAAAGCAGCTCACTCATGACGCGGTAGTCCCCTTCCCGGCTCTGTGCCTGTGCCTGGTCCCTGCCTCAGACGCCTCCCGCGACACCTGCCGCAACGTGCGACCCGACCTCGCGGACCTGGCCCTGCGGGGGTCGGGCGTGGTGCGGCCCGAGCGGTCCGCGCCCGTGCCTGAGCGTTTGACCAGCAGCCAGGCTTCCTCGCTGTCGTGCTCACGGCCCCTGTCACCGCCGCCGCGGAAGCGCGTGAGTGAGAAGCCCCCCTTGAGCTTCGGCCCGTCCAACCAGAAGCTGGCGTGCCCCTTCGCCAGCGCCTTGGCGAACGATGCCTCGTCCCCTGGGGTGCCGTCCTTGTTCAGCGGCCGGTACGTACCCGCGTCCCACACGATCACTGCCCCGGCGCCGTACTGCCCGCCGCCGATGACGCCCTCGTACTCGCGGTACTCCAGCGGGTGGTCCTCGGTCGGGACCGCCAGACGCTTGTCCCCGGGGTTCGTGGACGGGCCCTTGGGGACGGCCCAGGACTTGAGCACACCGTCCACCTCGAGGCGGAAGTCGAAGTGCATCGTGCTCGCATCGTGGATCTGCACGACGTACGCCGGGGCGCCGCCGGCGCCGCCCTGCTGCCCGGGCCCTTCCTCCTCCCGCGCAGCGAGGTCGCCCGTGCTGCCGCGCGGTTCGCTCGTGGCGCCGAAATCGCGCTTGCCGCGGTAACGCCGCAGCGATTCTGCCTCTCCCACAGGCTCCTCCTTCCGTACCGATCCCTGCCCGGGTACCCCGCGAGCGACTTCCGTCCCATCCCGCCGCCCTCAGGCGACGCCCGTGATCGTGACCGACACGGACACGTGACATCCGTCCTCCGCCGCAGGCACCGACCCCTCCTGCCCTGCCACCGCTTCGACGAGGACCGCGTGCGCCGCCGACTCGACGGCGGCGCGCACAGCCCTGGTCACATCCACCGCGCGGTGATCCTGGGCCGCCACCAGCTGGATCCCTATCCGCCAGTGGGCCCCGTCCGCCTCGTACCGGACGCGCACCCCGCCCGTCGGCGGTGCGAGGCGGGCGGCACCGCGGACGACGTCCCCGAGCCCCGGCCTGAGGAACGCCACGCCGTCCGTGCCACGTGCCGCCGCAGCCGCCTCCTGGGCGAGCCGGGCCGCCATGTCGCGCCTGCTTACCATCGCGCACCTCGCTCGCTCTCGCCCCCGGCCACCGCGTCGACCGCCTCCTCGTCCAGAAGGTCGATCACCGAGACGTCTATCGTCCGCACATCGAGACCCACCGCCTCGTCAGCGGCGGCCATCATCCGCCCGCGCACCTGGCGCGCCAGCTCGGGCATCGCCCACGACATCGACACCGCCAGCTCCACGTGCACATCGACGGGGCGGTGCAGGGGCATGTCCGGCAGCGGACCGCCGGCCCCCACATGGTCGTCCGCCACCGGACGGACCCGGCAGCTTCCCGCCCGCACGCCGGGCAGCGTCTCGGCCGCCCTGCGCAGAACCTTGGCGACGGCGGCCTCCACGATCCAGGAGTCCTCCTCGGGCTCCCCGAGAGGCAGGGTGAGCCCGGGACGGAGCTCGAGCCGGACAACGTCCATCACCCTGGCCGTCACCGACTCGGTGCGGCTCGCGATCGACTCACCCGCACCGTCGGCCGCACCCGTCCCGTCGTCCGTGGCTCGGCCCACGAAGTCCTGCAAGGCGCTGAGCCGGCCCAGAGCGGCCGTGCAGTGGGGGCACTCCGCCACATGAGGGTCGGAGCGGGCGTCGCCGTCGTCCCACTCCTCCCACAGTGATGCGAGGGAACGACCGCACGGCAGCAGCTCACCGTCCCCGTGCATCCGGTCCTCTTCGCCGTCCTGCTGCCACGGGGGCGTGTTCGGCGGGTTCGTGTTCATCGCCATGCGACCATCGCCTCCGTCAGAGAGCGGCGTGCCCGGTAGATCCTGCCTCGTACGGCCTCCTGGTTGATCCCGACCACCGACGCGATGTCCTCGTACGACAGACCGTGCATCTCGCGCAGGAGCCAGCATGCCCGCTGCTCGGGGGAGAGCCGGCCGAGCGCGCTGTGGAGATCCGAGACCGCGGCGGAGGACTCCGCGGCACGGGACGGCGACGCGTAGTGGTCGGGCGCCTGCGGTTCCGGGACCGCGTCGAGCGTGGTGGTCGGGCGACGGGAGCGCAGCTGGTTGAGACACCTGTTCGTCACGATGCGGTACATCCATGTCTGGAACGACGCGTCCGCCCGGAACTCGGGCAGCCGTCGCCACGCGCTCACGAACGCGTCCTGCACGGCGTCCTCCGCATCACCGGCGTCCGTGAGCATGCGGTTGGCCAGGGCGAGCAGCACGGGCGTGTGCCGCCGGACAAGCCTTTCGAAGGCTTCCGTGTCGCCCTCGCCGGCCCGCACGGCCAGCAAGGGATCGTCGGGCCAGGTGCGGCGCTCCGGTGCTCTGGCGCGTCTGAGCGCCGACTCCTCAACAGGCACGAACGAACTCCTTTCCCCGTTGGCTGTACACGACCTTGGACACGGCGGGCGGCCCGATCGTCACGCCGGCCCGCCGAGAAAAAAATTTCGATCAATTCGGTTCGGGTGCGTGAGGAATGCCTCGGAGGCGGGTCCAACGTTTGTCGGCGCGGAACAGCCCGGCACCACACGGCGAAGCTGCCCCCGCGGGCAGCGAGCACACGACGATCCGAGGAGCACCCCATGACGACACCCACGGCTTCGACCAGCAAGACGGGCATCCCCGCGGCGCCGAACGGCTCGCCCTCGCAGAGCCCGCGCCCCGGGAGCGGCCAGGGGCTCACGACTGTGGACGCGGGTCACAGGGGCACGGACGAGCCTGCCGCCACCCGCGGCAGGACGATCATCGCCACCGGCGTGGTGGAGAAGATCGCGGGCATGGCCGCGCGCGAGGTCCGCGGCGTGTACGCGCTCGGGGGAGGCGGCCTCAGCCGCACACTGGGCGCCGTGCGGGACAAGGTGCCGGGCGGCGGTGGCCGCGCCGGCCTCGGACGAGGGGTGAAGGTCGAGGTGGGTGAGCGGCAGACGGCCGTCGACCTGGACATCATCGTGGAGTACGGCGTACCGATCCAGGACTGCGCGGCCGATGTCAGGGAGAACGTGATCGCGGCGCTCGAGCGGATCACGGGCCTGGAAGTCGTCGAGGTGAACATCGCCGTCGGCGACGTGCATCTGCCCGACGACGACGCGGAGCCCGACGGCGAACTGCGCGTGCAGTAACCCGTCCGTGCTTCGCACGGCCCGGAGGCGGTAATGGGGCAGAACGAAACCGCGTCGCGCGAACAGGCGATTCGCCGGCGCGCGATACGCAGAGCGGCAGTTCCGAGCTCGGTCTAGGAGGAGCGATGAAAGGGTGGTCCGCGCTGGGCCTCGTAGTGGGGATGGCGCTCGGCTTCGCCGGCTACTTCGGCGGCTTCGGGGCGTTCCTGCTGGTGGCAGCGCTTGGAGCGGTCGGATTCTTCGTCGGCCGCATGGTCGACGGCGATCTCGACGTTCAGGACATCCTGCACCCGGACCGGCGCAGGAGGCCGTGATGACGCAGGGTCCGCCCCGGGCTCCGGGCGAGCCGGCGAGCCGGGGAGCGACGGTCATCAGCGAACGGGCGACGCGGCGGATCGCGGCGCAGGCCGCCAGGGAGGCGCTCGAGTCGCGCCCCCACACCGCGGCGCGCGCCAGTGCGGACACGCGTCGAGGCAGGACGAAGATCGCGCTTGAGGTCGACCTCCCGTACCCGGTCGACATCGACGGGGTGTGCGGGCAGGTGAGGCGCCATGTCGGCTCGCGCACCCTGGAGTTGACCGGTGTGCCGGTCACCTCGGTGGAGGTGCTGGTGGGCAGGCTCACGCCGGTCCATGCGCTCGATGCCGAAAGGCTGGTGTGACGATGAGTCAGGTACCTGACGGGCGAGCGGTCGAGTCCCCGTCCGCACCGAAGCCCCGGCGTTCGTGGTCCGCGCGGCGCGCTCCGGCTGTGCTGTGTGCGCTGCTCGGCGCGGCCGCCTGCGCCGCGGTGCTGTACGACGTGGTGTCGGTGCGGTTCGGCGGGACGCCGTCGCCCTGGCGCCACGCCCTGCTCAACCACCTGTACGGGATGAGCGTCACGGACGCCCTCGCGGTGGTGGCGGCGGCGGTGCTGGTCGTCGTGGGGCTGTGGCTGATCTTTCTCGCGGTGACACCGGGCGCGCGCAAGCGCGCACCGATGAAGCCGCCAGGAGGCGACGTGAGGGCGTTCCTTGACCGGTCGGCGACAGCGCTGCTGTTGCGCGACGTGGCGCTGGAGGTCCCCGGTGCGGGTGACGCGAAGATCCGCGTGCGGCGCCGGAAGGTGCGTGTTCGGGCGACAGTGCGCTTCGGCGACCCGACGGAGGTCGAGGCCGAGTTGACACGCGCCCTCACGAGCAAGCGTGACGGGCTGGGGCTCGCCAGGCCGCCTCGCCTTGCCATACGGGTGCGGCCGGACGGCGACTGGACGCCTCCCGTCCCGGAGCAGGCGGAATCCGCCGGCAGCGAGGACGCGCCCATGACCGCGGGCGGAAAGAAATAGGCGACACGTGAGCGACGCGAGTGCGGGAAGGCGGTGAGTGGTGTGAGGAATGTACTGAACAGGCTGCTGATCGTGGTGATCGGGCTCGTCCTCCTGGGAGGGGGCGGCTGGCTCGGTGTCAACGCGTTGGTCGCCCGCGACGAGGTGTCGTGGCAGTTGCCCTCGTGGTGGCGCGGTCCGCGTGCGTACGACCACCTGGTCGACCGTGCGGCGCTCGACAGGATGCGGGACCAGGGCTGGTGGGCCCCCGTGGTCATCAGCGGTCTCGCGGTGCTTTTCCTGCTCTTCCTCTTCTGGCTGTTGGCGCAAGGGAGGTCGCGCGGGCCGGCGTCGCTCCTGCTGCGGCGCTCCGGTGGCCGGCTGCGCAGGGGGGCGCTGGAGAGTGCGGTGACCGCAGAGGCGGAGACCCTGCCCGGCGTGGCCGGTGCGCGGGCGAGGCTGACCATGAAGAAGCGCGGACAGCGCAGGTTCCGGGCGCGGATGACGGTGGTGCTGGAGCCGTACGCGGAACCGGGCCCGGTGCTCGACGGGCTGGTGCACGGCCCGTTGAAGGATGCCGGCAGCTCCACAGGGTTCGGCATACCGGCCACCACAGTGCGGATGCGGGCCACCGGGCACCGGGGCCGCAGGGTCCGCTGAGCGGCCCTGCCCCTGGCCCAGGCACCGGCCTCGGAGCCGGTGCCTGGGCGGGAAGCCCGCTCCGGGACTCGCCCTACGCGGCATGCCTCTTGGGCGGCAGGGGGAAGAAACCGCTGGTGCGGGCCGCGTAGGCGGCGAAACCGGGGCGGTCGGCCATGTGCCGCTCCAGCAGACGCTTCCCGCTGCCACGTGTCAGCAGCAGGGACATCACGACGGGACTCACCACGGTCGCCGCGGCCGTCTGCCAGCTGCCGCATGCGAACAGGAACAGCCCCCACCACACGCAGAAGTCGCCGAAGTAGTTGGGGTGGCGGGTCCAGCTCCACAGGCCGCGGTCCATGATGCGGCCCTTGTTCGCCGGATCCGCCTTGAACACCACGAGTTGGCGGTCACCGACCGCCTCGAAGAACAACCCGAGCAGCCAGAGAGCGCAGCCCACGTACATCGCTGCGTCCGGGCCGGCGGGCAGATAGAGGGCCGCCTGCACGGGAAGCGACACAAGCACCACCAGCGCCGCCTGCAACAGATAGACCTTCCACAACGCATGCAGATGCGGGTTGCCAGAGCCCTTCGCCAGCATCTTCTCGTAGCGAGGATCCTCGGCCTTGCCCCAGCCGCGGTGCGCCATGTGCAGGGTCAGACGCATCCCCCAGATGACGGTCAGCGCGACGGCGAGGTACTGCCGGACGCGGTTGCCGTCGCCCTCCGACGCCACCACAGCGAAGGAAACAACGGCCCCCACCGAGAAGGCGGTTCCCCATGCGGCATCCACATAACGGTGCCTGCCGCGCGACGCGCCCAGGGCGAAGGTCACGAGCATGACGGCGAGCACCCCTCCAGCCGAGACACCGACCCCCGCCCCGAAATCGGCCCAGGGGAAACCGCTCACCTCGCGCCGCCTCCGGTCCTCGCCAGCGCGATCTGCCGCACATCCAGGTAGCCCGAGCGGAAGCCCGCTTCCGAATACGCCAGATAGAAGGTCCACATGCGCCGGAATGTCTCGTCGAAGCCCAACGCGTCCACCGCGTCCGCCTGTTCGGTGAAGGTCTCGCGCCACAGCCTGAGAGTCTCGGCGTAATGGGCGCCGTAGCCGTCCACGCGGACGCTCCGCAGGTCCGTCTGGTCACGGGTGATGCTCTCCACGGCGTCGAGGGAAGGGATCATCCCGCCGGGAAAGATGTACTTCTGAATCCAGGTGTGGGTGTCCTTCGTCGCCAGCACCCGGTCGTGCGCCATGGTGATGGCCTGCAGCACGACCCTCCCGCCCGGCACGACCAGCCGATCCAGCGTCCGGAAGTACTCGGGCCAGAACTCCACGCCCACCGCCTCGATCATCTCGACGCTCACCACAGCGTCGTAGGTGCCCTCGACGCGCCGGTAGTCGCACAGCTCGATCGTCACGGCGTCGGCGTGGCCCGCGGCCCGTACACGCTCACGCGCCAGGTCCCGCTGCTCCGCAGAGAGCGTGACGCTGTGCACGCGAGCCCCGCGTGCCGCGGCCCGCACGGCGAGCTCGCCCCAGCCCGTGCCGACCTCGAGCAGCCGGGTGCCAGGCCCCACGTCCGCCGCGTCCAGCAGGAGGTCGATCTTGCGGCGCTGAGCGTCGGCCAGCAGCGACATGTCGGACGGCAGTGCGCGGAAAACGGCCGACGAGTAGGTCATGGTCTCGTCGAGGAACAGCGCGAACAGGTCGTTCGACAGGTCGTAGTGGTGGTGGATGTTGTCGCGCGACCCCTCGGGGGTGTTGCGCTGGCCGGCGGGCTGCTTGCGCACGAAGGCCTTGCGCAGCCGCTGCAGCCGCTGCGGGATCAACCGGTCCGCGTGCGTGGCGAGCACGGTCAGCACGGCGACGAGATCGGGTGCGTCCCACTCGCCGGCCATGTACGACTCGCCGAAGCCGATCAGCCCGCCGACGCCGACCCTGCGGAAGAAGGCCGCCGGATCGTGGATGTTCATCCGCGGTCCGCCGAGCCCGATCGTCTCCGGTCCCGCCTCATGCCCGCCGAGGCGCACATAGAGGGGGAGACCGCCCAGGGCGTGGCGCACGATCCGTTCGGCGACGGCCGTCCGCAAGCGGGACGACCTGGGCAGCCGGGCCACGTCGGGCCACCGCAGGGCGTCGACGGGCGCGGCGTGCGCCGCTATGGGGGAGCGGTCGGCGGACGGGTTGTGGTGCGGGTACGGGGAGAGGGTCACGGCTTACTCCACGCCTTCCTGGTGCGAATGTCGGGGACGGGGCTGAACGGGCAGGCCGCGCAGCACCCAAAGTGCGATGCCATGTACCCGGATACCCACGGAGACGGCGGCCGTGGACCACGGATGGCGGACGGCCGCGCCCACGAGCGCGCGACGGGTGGCCGGACGGCGCTCGCCCCGCACGGTGGCGGTGAAGGCACGGCCGCCCTCCCGGTCGAGGTGGACGGTCAGCGAGAGCCGGCCGGCCGGCTCAGGCAGCAGCATCGTGTAGCCGCCGTCCACGGGGAAGAACGGCGACACGTAGAAGTCCTTGGAGACGGTGGCTCGGCCGGATTCGTCGGTGTCCAGCAGGTAGCAGTGGCGTTCGCCGTAGGTGTTGTGCACCTCGGCCACCACACAGGCCGTCGAGCCGTCCGGATAGTGGCACCAGTACAGGGTCAGCGGGTTGAACACATGGCCGAACACCCGGGCGTGGGCGAGCATGACGACCTTGCCGCCCGCCAGATCGATGCCGTTGGCCGCGAGGAAGGCGTCGAGCCCCTCGCGCACGGTGGCCCGGCTGCCGCCGAAGTGGTCCCGCGCGTCGAAGCCCGCCAGCGGGCGCAGCCACCACGGCAGCTCGGGCGGACGGTCGGGATCGATGAGCCACAGATAGGTGCGCAGGTGGAAGGCGTACCGCTTGGGCGAAACGCGTACGTGCGCGACGGTGCACGGATACAGCGCCGGGGCGACGGGAGCGGTCGGCGTCGTCACCAGTCCACCCCCAGTGCCGCGGCGGCCGCCACACCGGAGCGGCAGCCGTCCTCGTGGAAGCCCCAGCCGTGGTACGCCCCCGCGAAGGCGGTGACGCCGGTGTTCAGGCCGGGCAGCCGACGCTGGGCGGCCACCGACTCGGGCGTGTAGACGGGATGCTCGTAGTCCATGCGCGCGAGGACCTGGCCGGGGTCGACACGGTCGGTCCCGTTGAGTGTCACGACATACCGCTCCGCCGTGTCGAGGCGCTGGAGCCGGTTCATGTCGTAACTGATCCTCACGGCCGAGGCGCCCGCGTCGCAAGCGGGCAGGAGCATGTTCCAGGATGCGGCGGCACCCGGCGAGCGAGGCAGCAGACCCGTGTCGGTGTGGAGCTGGGCCGGGTTGAGGGAGTACGGGAAGGCCCCGAGGACCGCGCGTTCCTCGTCCGTCGGGTCCCCGAGCAGCTTGAGCGCCTGTTCGGGGTGGACGGCGATCACCACGGCGTCGTACCGCTCGGGGCGGCCGTCGTCCGCCGTGACGGTGGCACCGTCCTCGTCCCTGGTCACTGAGCGCACCGGGGTCGCGGTGCGCACGGCGGTGAGCTGCTTGCCTATCCGCTCCACGTACGAGCGCGACCCGCCGCTCACGGTGCGCCACGTGGGCGAGCCGCCGACGGAGAGCAGGCCGTGGTGGTCGAGGAAGCGGAACAGGTACCGGGCGGGGTAGCGCAGCGCGGTCCGCGCGTCGCAGGACCAGACGGCCGAGACGAGGGGGGTCATGAAGTGAGCGGTGAAGTACCGCGAGAAGCCGTGGTCGGCGAGGAAGGCACCGAGCGTGGACTCTCCGGCCTGCGCGGGCGGCTCCTCGGCGAGCAGCCGGCGGGCGGCGCGGTGGAAGCGGGGTATCTCCACCATCATCCGCAGGTAGGACGGGTTGAAGGCGTTGCGGCGCTGGGCGAAAACACCGCGCGGTCCTCGGGCGCCCGCGTACTCGAGGCCGCAGCCCTCGCACCGCACGGACATGGACATCTCGGACTCCTGGGTCCTGACGCCCAGTTCGGCGAAGAGCCGCAGCAGGAAGGGGTACGTGCGTGCGTTGTGCACGATGAAGCCGGAGTCGACGTGGTGGACCCGGCCGTCGGCGCCCGGAAGGTCGTGTGTGTGGGCGTGGCCGCCGAGGCGGTCGTCCGCCTCGTAGAGCGTCACCTCGCGACCGCCCTTGCGCAGGATGTAGGCGGCCGTCAGCCCCGCCACCCCGCTGCCCACGACGGCCGCGCTCCGCGCCGCTCCACTCATCGCGTTCCTTCCCTGCCGGGCGGCCGGACACCACCCTTCACGTGGGTACTTCGGAGCAGGGGCCGAAAAGGACTGGTGCACCTCGTGCCTCGTCATCGGCACACCGCGTGGCTCACACCGGCGGGTGAACGATGCGAGACGGACCAATCCGTTCCGCGCTCCGCGCCGAATGGGCCGTGTGAGTCGAGAAGCGAGTGCCACCCCATCGAAGAACGGGCCGGGACGCGGCCAGAGCCGGGCGCTGCGCGTCCTGCTGGGTGCGGCGAGCGGCCTGATCGCCGGCTTCGCGGCGCTGGCTGTCGCCGAGCTGGTGTCGGCCGCGGTCCGCCCCGAGGCGAGTCCGATCACGGTGGTGGGCGGCGCCGCGGTGGACCGCACGCCGCCGGGGCTGAAGGACTTCGCGGTACGCCACTTCGGCACCAACGACAAGGCGGTGCTGCAGCTGGGGATCGTGGTGGTCCTGGGGCTGTTCGCCATCGTCATCGGGGTGATCGCGACGCGGCACCGGCGGATCGGCGCGACCGCCGCCCTGGCCTTCGGCGCCGTGGGCGTCGCGGCCGCCGCGTCCCGCCCCGACGCGCAACCGACCGACGTGCTGCCTTCGGCCGTCGGCGGGGTGGTGGCCTTCGCGCTGCTGTACTGGCTGGCAGGCCGGGCGCGCGAGCCGTACGGCGCCGCCCCTGCCGCTGACGCGGGTGAGGACATATCGGGCGGTGGATCGACGCGGGCCGGTGACGGTGGCTCGGGCGGGGCGTTCGACCGGCGCGGGTTCGTCGTCGCGGCGACCGCCGCCGTGGCAGCGTCCGCCGGGGCGGGCGCCCTCGGCCGCTACCTCAACGCCGACAAGGTGGCCCAGCAGGCGGCGAGCCGGGCGGACATCACGCTGCCCCGCCCCGCCTCGCCCGCGCGGCCCGTGCCGAGCGGCGTGCACCCCGACGTGAAGGGCCTGAGCTCGTTCTTCACCTCGAACAAGGACTTCTACCGGGTGGACACCGCCCTGTCCGTACCGCATGTGGACGCCACGACGTGGCGGCTGCGGCTGCACGGCAAGGGCGTGAGCCGACCGGTGACGCTGACGTTCCAGGACCTGCTGCGGCGCGACCTCGTGGAGCGCGACATCACCCTCACCTGCGTCTCGAACGAGGTGGGCGGCCCCTACGTGGGCAATGCGCGCTGGATCGGTGTCCGCCTCGCCGACGTGCTGAGCGAGGCCGGCGTCAAGCCGCCGTCGCACGGCGGCCCGGCCGACCAGCTCGTGGCCAGGTCGGTGGACGGCATGACGATCGGCTCCCCCGTGGAGACGGTCATGGACGGCAGGGACGCGCTGCTCGCCCTCGGGATGAACGGCGAGCCGCTCCCGTTCGCGCACGGCTTCCCGGTGCGCATGGTGGTCCCGGGCCTGTACGGCTACGTCTCCGCCTGCAAGTGGCTCACCGACCTCGAACTGACCACGTTCGACGACTTCGACGCCTACTGGGTGAAGCGGACCTGGTCGCAGAAGGCGCCCATCAAGACCGAGTCCCGGATCGACACCCCCCGCCCCTTCGCGAGCCCCAAAGCGGGCACGGTGCCGGTCGCGGGCGTCGCATGGGCCCAGCACAAGGGCATCGCCAAGGTCGAGGTACGGGTCGACGGCGGCCCGTGGCACGAGGCGAAGCTCGGCGCGCAGGACACCAGCGACACGTGGCGGCAGTGGGTGTGGCCGTGGCAGGCCACGTCCGGCAGCCACACGCTGGAGGTCCGTGCCACCGACCGCACGGGCTACACGCAGACGGACAAGCGCGTCGGCACCGTGCCGAACGGCGCGACCGGCTGGCACTCGGTGGTGGTCTCCGTGCCCTGAGACAGCCGCCCGCCCCACGAAACCACGACGTCAGACCCAACCCCAACCCCCCTCGGCGCACGAAGAAGTGCGCCACCCAGAAGGAGAAGTGCCATGCTCGCCAAGCGATTCCAGCGCACCGCCGCTATCGCCGCCGCCGCCATCACGCTGCCGGTGGTCCTCACCGCGTGCTCGAGCGACAGCGGGAAGAGCAACAGCAGCGGTTCGGGCGCGTCCGCGACCGCCTCGTCGTCGGCCGCCATGCCGTCCACGTCCGCGTCCAGTACGGCGATGGACCAGCCGTTCGGCCCGGCCTGCTCGTCCGTCCCGAAGACCGGCGCGGGCAGCTTCAACGGCATGGCGAAGGACCCGGTCGCCACCGCCGCGTCGAACAACCCCGACCTGTCCACGCTGGTGACGGCCGTGAAGAAGGCCGGACTCGTCGACACGCTGAACAACGCGAAGAACATCACGGTCTTCGCGCCCACCAACGAGGCGTTCGCGAAGATCCCGAAGGCGCAGCTTGACAAGGTTCTCAGCAACAAGGCGATGCTGACGAAGATCCTCACCTACCACGTGGTGGGCCAGAAGGTGACGCCGTCGCAGCTGTCCAACGGCTCCTTCACCACCCTGGAGAAGCAGAAGGTCATGACGTCCGGCTCCGGCGAGTCGTTCAAGGTGAACAAGACGGCGAACATCGTCTGCGGCAACGTGCCGACCGCGAACGCGACCGTGTACATCATCGACAGCGTCCTGATGCCGCCGAAGAGCTAGTACCGGCCGCACCGCACCGCACCGCGCCGAGCCACACCGCGCCGCATCCCGTACCGCATCCCCGTACGCGCCTTCCTCGCGTGCGGGGATGCGGTGCGTCGGCGCCGCAATTCGCGTGCGGGCCGGTTCTCCCGCGTGATACTCCTCGCCGGTGTGAATCCCCTTGTGACAGCGCGGCTCATACTGCATCCGATGACCGCCGGCGAGGCCGAGCGCGTCGTGTCGGGCGAGGCGGACAGCGGCGACCGATGGGCGCCCGGCTATCCCACCCCCGGCGATGTGATCGCCGCCAGGCGCTTCGTCGAGGCCTGCGCGGCAACCGGCGATCCGCGGCCGTTCGGCAACTACGAGATCCGCCGCCGCGAGGACGGCCGGGCGATCGGCGGCCTCGGCTTCCACGGGCCGCCGGACGAGAACGGCAGCGTCACCATCGGCTACGGCCTCGTTCCGTCGGCGCGGGGCAGGAGCTACGCCTCCGAAGCCCTGCGTGAACTCCTGCGGTTCGCGCGGGCGCACGGCGTCACGTCCGTGAAGGGTGATGCCGACCACGACAACACCCCGTCCCACCACGTCATGACGGCGGCCGGCATGCGTCCTGCGGGTGAGGACGAGCGCCTGAAGTACTTCGAGATCTCCTGGACGGGTCCGGCGGCCGGCACCGGCCCACGTTCCTAGGTGTGCCGAGCCGGCGAGGGGGAATCCGGCTGTACGGACAGGGACGGACAGGGGACGGACAGGAAAGGGCGGCCACCCCCGCCAGGGTGACCGCCCTCCCTTGCCGCGCCCGCCGCTGTGGGCGCGGCGCCCGGCTGAGCACCGGGGGCCTCGAAATCGGCTCGGCTACGCGGGGAACTTCATCAGGGCGAGCGGAGTCGTCGTCGGCGCGGCGGAACCGCCCGCCGGTTCCACCGTGATGCCCATGGCGGACGCCTGCCCGACGTGGCCCGTCAGCAGCACCGCCTGCGAGGCGGCCGACGGATTCAGCAGCCCGGCGGATCGCATCGTGCCCGCGTCGTCGTACCAGAGCTGGTACGTCTTGCCGCTCGGCGGTGTCGGCAGCCCGGACGCGATGAACGCCGCTCTGTCCTGCGAGCGGGAGACGACGACCGTGCCGGTCGCCCCGTCGCTGAGCTTGCCGGCCGTGGTCCGCGCGTCAGGAGCGGACAGCACGGCGGCCAGGTTGTGCGAGTCCTGTATGACGCTCTGCGCCTGGGCGCGGGCGTCCTGCGCCTCCTGGTGCTGCCAGACGGCCACGCCGCCGAGTGCGGCGGCTCCCGCGATGCACGCCGCGAGCGCCCACCGTGTCAGCGCGCGCCGGCGCCGGGCGCCCGCGCCCGGCCGCGCGGACGTCGCCACCTCGGGCGGCAGCTGGCGCTCGGTCGCGACGCGCTGGAGCACCTGCTGCTTGAGGTGGTCGGGCGGGACGAGGGACACGGCGAGGCCGAGCCGCGTGGCGGTCGCCGACAGCTCGGCGACCTCCTGCGCGCAGGCCGGGCAGGCGAGGAGATGGCGCTCGAACTCGGCACGCTCCTCGGGGCCCAGCGCGTGCAACGCGTAGGCACCGGTCAGGGTGTGCAGATCAGCGGTGGTCATACCGTCACCCCCAGGCAGTCACGCAGTCGGATCAGACCGTCACGCAGTCGCGTCTTGACGGTGCCGAGCGGCACCGAGAGCAGCTCGGCGACCTCCCGGTAGAGCAGTCCCTGGTAGTACGCGAGCGTCACGGACTGCCGCTGGAGTTCGGTGAGGGTGCGCAGGCAGCGCCGCACCTGCTCGCGTTCGAGCCTCGCCTCCACCTGCTCGGTGACCTCGTCGAAGGACGGCGTGCGTGCCAGCAGCGCGGCCTTCTCCTCGCGGTCGCTCGCGGCCTGTACGGACCTCACGCGGTCCACGGCCCGCCGGTGGGCGAGGGTCAGCACCCACGTCATGCCGCTGCCCTTGTCGTGCCGGAACCTGGCCGCCGTGCGCCAGACCTCGAGCAGCACCTCCTGGGTGACCTCCTCGGACTGCGCCGGATCGCGCAGCACGGAGCGCACCAGCCCGAGTACGGGCCCGGACACCATGTCGTAGACGCGTGAGAAGGCATCCTGGTCGCCGCGGGCCGTTTGGCCGAGCAACTCCTCCAGATCTGGCCCCACGGGCACGGACCCGCCGATATGAACGGCCTCTTTCACGCGGCTCTCCTCCGGATGTGGTCTTTCGCACGCGGCATTCGTCCGCAGAACGTCAATGGTTCTTCGTTGCCACGGGTGGGCGGGATTGGTCTGACGACGTGGTACGGAGCCGCCGTGATCGGCGTCGAGCCGTGGTGCGGCACCGTGCACGCGGCGGCCGCTCCCGTTTCAGGTGCGGGAGCGGCCGCCCGGGGCGGTGCGCGGTCGGAGCGGGGGAGCGCTCGACCTGCGTTTCTCGCCCCCCTCCTCGTATCACAGAAACCCGCCGGTGGATCCCCGCCGGGTGGCTGGTTTACGACGCGTGCGGTACTGCCGGGCGGTCCGGAGACCGCAGTGCGTCGGCGCGCGCCCGGCCTGGCAGGCTCCCCACTCGTCCGGTAATCGCCCGTGAATCGCCCGTCTTGTCCGTCCGGAGAGCCAGGCCCGCCGGCCGGGCGTCTCAGGCCGCCGGCCGGCCGTCTCAGACCGGCGGCCGCGGGTCGTACTGGATGCCGCGCCGCACCTCGCGCGCACGCTCGGCGGAAGCGAGCCGCGCGACGAGGTGGAGAGCCATGTCGATGCCGGCCGAGACCCCGGCCGAGGTGACGACGTCGCCGTCGTCGACGAACCGGTCGTCGGCCCGCACGTCGATCGTCGGGTCGAGCTCCGCGAGCAGATCGAGCGAGCCCCAGTGCGTGGTGGCGGGCCGCCCGGCCAGCAGCCCCGCCGCCGCGTAGACCAGCGACCCCGTGCACACGCTGGTCATCAGCGGGGCCGCGCGCCGCTGCGACCGCACCCACTCCAGGTGCCGCTCGTCACGGAGCAGCGGACGCGTCCCCTGGCCGCCGGGATGGAGCAGCACGTCCAGCGGTGGCGCGTCGGCCATCGAGTGGTGCGCCTGGACGGTCAGGCCCTTCGCGCACGTCACGGGGGCGCCGTCGGCGGAGAGGCAGAACACGCGCCACCCGTCGTCCGGGAAGGTCCGCGTCCAGAACGCCAGGACCTCCCACGGGCCGATCGCGTCCAGCTCCTCGACGTCCGGGAACAGCAGGATCCCGATGTTCCGCGTGGCTTCTTCGCTCATACGCCGATCCAAGCAGACGCCGCCTCGCGGGGCCCCGCCACCGCGCGGGTCGTGCGCCGGCGCCCCCTGGCGAGAGGAGGCATGCGGCGGCGACCATGGACCCATGGACGAGCAGCGAGCGAAGGACGGCCGGCAGCCCATCGACCTCGCGGAGGCCCTGGCGGGCTTCGGCGACCTGTGGAGCCCGCGGATCGTGACCCGGGTGAACGACTACGACGTGCGCGTCGCGAAGGTCGCGGGCGACCATGTGTGGCATGTGCACGAGACCACGGACGAGTTCTTCCTGCTGCTCGACGGCGAATTGACGATCGCCCTGCGCGGCCTGGAGGGCGAGCGGACGGTACGGCTCACGCGCGGCTCGGTGTTCGTCGTGCCGCGCGGCGTCGAGCACAAGCCCTCGTCGCCGGCAGGCGCGTCGATCCTGCTGTTCGAGCCCACCGGCACGCTGTCCGTCGGCGACCGCCACGACGAGGTCCCCGGCCACGTCGACGCGACGACGGGCCACGCGCTCGACGCCGGCTGACGACCCCACGGCCGGCCGAACGGCCGCTACGTGCGCGGGAACCGCGCCTGCAGGTCCCATACCAGTACGTTGTCCGCCAGGCCCTCGTGCATGTCCGTGAGGTCGGCGATCAGGTCGTGCAGGAAGTCCCGTGCCTCGCGCCGCAGCAGGCCGTGGTTGAACGTGAGCGGTGGTTCGTCGCGCGCCATCCAGTCGGCCTCCACGTCCACCCAGCCGAAGCGCCGCGTGAAGAGCATGCGGTCGCTCGACTCCGTGAAGTCCAGGTCCGCGTGTTGCGGGCGGGCGGCGCGGTTGCCGCGCGGGTCTCGATCCAGCCGCTCCACGATGTCGCACAGCGCCCACGCGAAGTCGAGCACGGGCACCCATCCCCAGGCTGTGGACAGCTCCCGGTCGGCCGCCGTGTCGGCGAGGTACACGTCTCCGCAGAACAGGTCGTGGCGCAGCGCGCGGGAGTCCGCCGAGCGGTAGTCCGTCTGCGGCGGGTCCGGGAAGCGGCGGGAGAGCGAGTAGCCGATGTCGAGCACCCGCCGATCGTGCCATGCCGCCCGGCCACGCCACTGCGCCGATCGGGCGATGCCCGTGTGCGGCTGGGCGCGCGGGCCGCGCGGCCCCGTACGTATCGTGCCGTCGCAGCCGCTGCGCCCGCGCCCCGTCCTGCTTACGATCAGCGCGTGGCCACCCGAATACGCTGCGGGCGTGCGCCCCTCACCCGCGCCGCCGCCGTGCCCCTCGCCGTCGCCCTCGTCATGGCGGCCTGCTCCGGGTCGAGCGGCATCGGCCGCCTCCCCGGAGCGGACGACCCGTACTTCCCCGTCGGCAGCCGGGACTACGACGCCACCCACTACGCCCTCACCCTCTCGTACGCGCCGTCCACCGGCCGGCTCACCGGCACCGCCGAGATCACGGCGCGCGCGAACAGGAGACTCGGCTCGCTCTCCCTCGACCTCGACGGAATGAACGTCTCGTCGGCCTCCGTGGACGGCGACCCCGCCGCCGTCACCAGGTCGGCCGCGAAGCTGACGCTGCACCCGCGCCACGCCCCGGCGCCCGGCCGCTCCTTCCGCGCCGTCGTGCACTACGCGGGGGTGCCGCGCCGGATCACCGACCCCGACGGCTCGCAGGAGGGCTGGCTCGCGTCCGACGGCGGACGCCGCGTCGCGGCGCTCGGCGAGCCGACCGGCGCCATGGCGTGGTTCCCGTCCGACGACCGCCCGGGCGACAAGGCCACGTACGACGTCAGCGTCAGCGTGCCCGAGGGGCTCACGGCGGTCTCCAACGGCGAGCTGCGCGCCACGCGCCGCAACGCGGGGCGCACCACCTACACCTGGCACACCGGGTATCCGATGGCGACCTACCTGGCGACGCTGGTGATCGGCCCGTACGCGACGCACCGCACCCGCCTCGCGCGCGCCGGCGGCGGCCCCGCGCTCACCGCCTTCACCGCGACCGATCCGCGAGCCGGCGCGGGCGGGAAGCGGCTGCTCGACGCCCTGCCGGGGATCGTGGCGTGGGAGGAGAAGACGTTCGGCCCCTACCCGTTCTCGTCGACCGGTGTGATCATCGGCCGCACCGGCGACTCGGGGTACGCGCTGGAGACGCAGAACCGGCCGTTCCTGCCGGGCCCCGAGGGCACGGCCACGCTCGTCCACGAGATGGCCCACCAGTGGTACGGCGACTGCGTGACCCCGGCGAGCTGGCGTGACATGTGGCTGAACGAGGGCTTCGCCACGTACGGGACGTGGCTGTGGCTCGACAGCCGCACGGGCAAGGACCGCGTGCCGCTCGCACGCAGCTTCGCCGACGCGTACGCGTCCGCCGCGAACTGGGCGTTCCCGCCGGCGAAGCCGCCCACGGCCGCCGACATATCGCGGCCCCCGGTGTACGGGCGCGGCGCGATGGTCCTGCAGCGGCTGCGCGAGGTGGTCGGCGATGCCGCGTTCTTCCGGATCCTGCGCGGCTGGCCGCGCGCGCACCGCTACGGCAACGCGACGACGGCGGACTTCACGGCGTACGCGCAGAAGCAGGCGGGCGCCGCCGGCAAGCGGCTGGCGGCCGAGGTGTGGCAGCCGTGGCTGTACGGGCAGGGCAAGCCGGAGCTGTAGGCCCCGTCAGGCCGCATGCGAGGCCGCATGCGAGGCCGACGCGACAGGGGCCCGGCCTCGACTCCGGGCCGGACCCCCACGCTCGCGCCGTTCCTTCGCCGGGCCCCGTCGGCCCGTCGCCGGACCGTTCAGAGGTTGACGCCGAAGTCCGTCGCGATGCCGACGAGTCCGGAGGCGTAGCCCTGGCCGACGGCGCGGAACTTCCACTCGGCGCCGTTGCGGTACAGCTCGCCGAAGACCATGGCGGTCTCGGTCGCCGCGTCCTCGCTCAGGTCGTAGCGGGCGATCTCGGTGCCGCCTGCCTGGTTGACGACGCGGATGTACGCGTTGCGCACCTGGCCGAAGTTCTGCTGGCGGCTGTCCGCGTCGTAGATGGAGACGGGGAAGACGACCTTGTCGCAGTCGGCGGGCAGGGCCGCGAGGTTGACGTTGATCTGCTCGTCGTCGCCCTCGCCCTGGCCGGTGAGGTTGTCACCGGTGTGCACGATGGACTGGTCCGGGGCGGACTTGTTGTTGAAGAAGATGAAGTGACCGTCCGACACGACCTTGCCGTCGGCCTTCACCGCGATCGCCGAGGCGTCGAGGTCGAAGTCCTTGCCGGTCGTGGTGCGGACGTCCCAGCCGAGGCCGACCGTGACGGCGGTGAGGCCGGGGGCCTCCTTCGTGAGCGAGACGTTGCCGCCCTTGGACAGGCTTACAGCCATGGGAATTGTCCCTTTCGTCGTGTGCACTGGTGGCGGTACGGAAAGCTACCGCCACCCCCTACAACGCCACCAGGGCCGCAGCGGGTTCCATCCACGGTTTTCAGGCCTGGTCGGCGGCGGTCTCCCGAGCCGCGAGGCTCACAGCGCCGGCCCCGTCGTCTGCCCCGGCCCCGGCCCCGTTCTCGCCGTGACGGTCCTTCGCGCGGCGCGGGAGCAGCAGCGGCGTGGCGAGGAGGATGACCCCGGCCGCCGCGATCGCGGTGCGGGCGCCGGCGACGGCGGCGAGCAGCCCCCACGCGGCGGTCAGGGCCGCGATGGCGGCGCTGCTGCTGACCGACCAGGCCGACAGCATGCGCGAGACCCGGCCCGGGTCGGTGTGGTCGAGCCGGTAGGTGGCCAGCACCGGGTTGAAGACGCCGCAGCAGGTCACCAGCCCGAGCTGGACGGCGATGACGAGCACCATCCCGGGGACGCCGGGCTGCACGAACGCGAGGCCCACCGGCCAGCACGCCCGCAGCGCGCCGCTGACGAGCAGCACCTCGCGCTGCCCGAACCGCGTCACGAGCCTGCTCGCGAGGCGCGAGCCGACGAGACCGCCGACGCAGGGGGCCGCGAACACGAGACCGTACTGCCACGGGGCGAACCCGAGGCGGCCGAGCAGCAGCACGGCGAGCAGCGGCTCCGAGGCCATGATCAGGCCGTTGACCACGATCGAGTTGAGGAACAGCGGGCGCAGCGTGCGGTGGGCGAGGATGTGGCGCCACCCTTCGAGCAGGTCACCCGCTCGCAGCCGTGCCGCACCGGCCCGCGCGGCGGGCGCAGGGAGCGGCTCGTGGCCGCCGATGGCGCGGATGCCCAGCGCCGACAGCAGGTAGCTGACCGCGTCGGCCAGCACCGTCGCCACCGGCCCGAAGAGCCCGATCGCGGCCCCGCCGAGCGGCGGGCCGACCACCGTCGCCGTCCAGGTCGTGGACTCGAAGCGGCCGTTCGCGACGAGCAGGTCGGCCGGCGGAACGAGCGATTTCAGATATGCGCCGCTCGCCGCCTTGAACGCGATGTTGGCCGCGGCGACGACGACGGAGACCAGGAGGAGCTGGACGAAGGTGAGCAGGCCGAGCGCGAACGCGGCCGGGACCGACGCCATCGCCGCGAAGCGGATCAGATCCGCCGCCACCATGACCGGCCGCTTGCGCCGGAACTCCACCCACGGGCCGAACGGCACCGCGACCACCGCGCCCACCGCACGGCCGGCGGCCGACAGCGCGGCCACCTCCGTCGGCCCCGAGTGCAGCACGAGGATCGCGATCAGCGGAAAGGCCCCGAACCCGAGCCCCGTCCCGTACGCGCTGACCGCGTAGGACGCCCACAACCACCCGAAGCGCCTGCCGAGCGCCCGCCTGCCCGCCATGTCCCGCCGCGCCGCCCCTCGCCGATCCGCACCGACCCCACCTGACCCCCGGCATCAAAGCGAGTGGAGGACGGCCGGGGCAAACAACCGGCTCGCCGGTACGCCACAACCTCACGTTGTGCACGTACCCTCGCCGGGTGGATCTCGACGCCGTGCGCACCTTCGTGGCCATCGCGGGCGCGGGGCGGTTCGGGGACGCGGCCGCGGAGCTGTCGATCACGCAGCAGGCCGTCTCCAAGCGCGTCGCCGCGATGGAGAAGGACCTCGGCGTGCGGCTGTTCACCCGCACCGCGCGGGGCGCCGAACTCACCGTCGACGGGCAGGCGCTGCTGCCGCACGCGCGCGACCTCCTGCGGGCCGAGGCGCGCGCCGTCGCCTCCGTACGCCCCGGCCGCCGCGCCCTGCGCGTCGACGTGATCGGGCGGCGGCTCGCCCCGGCCGGGCTGCTGCGCGACTTCCACCGCGCACACCCCGAGGTCGAGCTCGACGTCGTCACCCTCTTCGACGCCGGTGCGGCCTTCGACGCCATCAGGTCGGGCACGGTCGACGCGTCCATCCGGGCTGTGGGCGCGCCCGGCGGGCAGCTTCCCGACGACCTCGCCGCGGCCAGGGCCTACGACGAGCCGATCCAGCTCCTCGCCGGCCCGTACCACGCACTCGCCGACGCAGGCGCGGTCGCGCCCGCCGAGCTCGCGCGGCACCGGATCTGGATGCCCGGCATCGTGCCGGGAACCGAGTGGGCCGCGTACTACGACGCTCTCGCCGCCGCGTTCGGCCTCACGATCGAGGTCACCGGGTCCGACTTCGGCGCCGAGCCCCTGCTCGACACCCTCGCCGCGTCCCGGTCACTGGCCACCTTCGTCGGCGAGCGGACGATCCTCTCCTGGCCCGACGGCGGCGGCCTGCGGCGCATCGCCCTGCGGGATCCGGCGCCCGGCTACCCGCACTCGCTGGTGTGGCACCGCGACAACCCGCACCCGGCGCTCGCCGCGCTCCGCGACCACCTGTGCGCCGGACGGTACGGCCACTCAGGCCCCGGCGCCCCCGGTGCCTGGACTCCTGACTGGGCACGTCTTCAGGAGCCCGGCGTCAAAAGAAGGTGACGCGCGGGTGCGTGCCGCGCGACCATGGGGACCATGCCCGGGCCGCCCTATGTCATCCGAGGCTCGGTCTCCCTGCCCGAGGCCGAGCTCATGTGGCGTTTCTCCCGTTCCTCGGGCCCTGGCGGCCAGCACGTCAACACGACCGACTCGCAGGTCGAGCTGCGCTTCGACCTCGCGCGCACCAAGGCGCTGCCGCCGGTGTGGCAGGAGCGCGCGCTCGAACGCCTCGCGGGCCGGCTGGTCGACGGGGTCGTCGCCGTACGGGCCTCCGAGCACCGCTCGCAGTGGCGCAACCGGGAGACGGCCGCGGTCAGGCTGGCGTCGCTGCTGGCGGAGGCGACCGCGCCGCCGCCGAGGCCGCGCAGGGCGTCGAAGATCCCCCGGGGGATCAACGAGCGGCGCCTGCGGGAGAAGAAGCGGCGCGGCGAGACGAAGCGCGGCCGCTCCGGCCGCGACCGCGACTGGTGAAGCGCGGCCGCTCCGGCCGCGACCGCGACGGGCGACCGCGACGGATGAAGCGCGAAGGCTGAGCCGGGTGCGGCTCACTCCAGCCTGCGGTAGCGCCCCTTGAAGTACGCCAGCGGGCCGCCCTCCGCCGGCGGCAGTTCCACCGCGAGCACCCTGCCGATCACCAGCGTGTGGTCCCCGGCCGGCACCCGCTGCTCCGTCCTGCACTCCATCGTCGCGAGCGCGCCGCGCACCAGGGGCGCGTCCGTCAGCTCGCCCCTGCGGTAGGGCACGTCCTCGAACAGCAGCCGGTCGCTCAGCCGCCCCTTCATCGCGAACCGCCCGGCGATGTGGCGCTGGCTCTCGGTCAGCAGCGACGCCCCCCAGAGCGGCTGCTCGTCCAGCAGGTCGTCCATGCGGGAGCCGGTGCGCACGCTCACCAGCACCAGCGGCGGGTCGAGCGAGACCGAGAGGAAGGCCGTCGCCGTCATCCCCGCGTCCTCGCCCTGCGGCCCGTCCTCGGTGAGGGGTGCCTCGCGCGCCGTCACCAGCACCACGCCCGCGGCAAGCCGGGCCATGGCGCCGCGGAACTCGTCGTTGCTCACCCCCTCAGCATGGGGGACGTCGTCCCGGGAGCCGGGCAGGGGGGAGGCGGAGGCAGGTGTCGTCTGGTGCACGTCGGGGACGCTAACCGGAGCAGCGCGGTCACCGCATCGGGCCAGGGGACCAGCCGGGTCCTAGGACCCGGCGGGACGCACGGCCCGGTCCCGCCTCCGGTCCGGCACGAACCGGACAGTCCGCTGAACCGTGTTCAAAAACTGCATGGAGCGCTCTCCATAGCTCGTCCCGATCGTTCATCATTTGGTGTGACTTGACTCACAGAGCTCATTAATCGTTGACCCTGTGTACCGGCGGTACAGCTCGCTGTGATTCAGTGGCGGGAACAGCGCAACGCGAGAGCCGATCAGAAATCTGGAGTTGCTGTCGAGGTCTCAGGGAGAGCGAGCGATGGAGGCCGAGTCGGAGCCCTATGTCCGCCTTGCGACCATGCGGCACCTGCACCAGGTCGTCGCGGAGCTCAACACTGCCCGCAGCCTGGCGGACACCCTGCAGACCGTCGCCGACGGCGTGGTCACGGGACTCGGCTACGAGCTCGCCTGCGTCAACGTCGTCCAGGCCGACGGTGACCTCGTCGTCGCCGCGTTCGCGGGATCCGCGGCGGCCGAGGCGCTGATCGCGGGCCGCGTCGGCTCACGCTCCTCCTGGGAGCGTCGCATCAACATGGGCGAGCGCTGGGGCGATCTGCGCTTCATACCCCACACCGAGGGCTGGATACTCCTCGACGACGACGTACCCCAGTGGTACACCGAGGGCCCCGAGCCCCAGTTCGACGACGAGTGGCACCCGCAGGACCGCCTCTACGCGCCCATGTACGCGTCGACGGGGGGCGGCTGCAGCGAACTGCTCGGCGTCATCTCCGTCGACCGCCCGCGCGGCGGGCGCAAGCCGGGCACCTGGGGTCGTGAGGCCCTCCAGATGTACGCGTCGCAGGCGGCCTTCGCCATCAGCAACGCCCGGCTGCGCGCCAACATGCAGCGCGCCCTCGTACGCCTCGAACGGGAGCAGCAGGCCCTGCGCGCCAGCGAGGAGTCGTTCCGCCAGGCCTTCGAGTACGCGCCGAGCGGCATGGCCGTCGCCGAGATGGGCGGCGACCAGCGCGGCAGGCTGCTGCGCACGAACGACGCACTGTGCCGGCTGCTCGGCAGGCCCGCGTCCGCGATGCGCCGGTACTCGTTCGCCGACCTCGTGCACCCCGAGGACATCGGCACCCTGCTGCGCACCTCGGCGGAGGGCGGCCGCGCCGAGCTGCGGCTCACCCGCCGCGACGGCAGCTACGTCTGGGTGTCGCTGCGCAACTCCGTCGTCGCCGACACGGCCGACGGGCCGCGCTTCCTGCTCACACACGTCGAGGACATCGAGGAGCGCAAGAGCCGCGAGCTGCAGCTCGCGCACCGCGCCTCGCACGACTCGCTGACCGGCCTGCCCAACAGCGCCGAGCTGCGCGCCAGGCTCAGCGCGCGCCTGTGCGCGCGGCCCGGCGCCTCGCGTGCGGCGACGGCCGTCGAGCAGCTGGACGCGGCGTTCGGCGGCAGCCCGCACGGCGCGGCCCCGTACGACGTGACGGCATACGACTCGACCCCGTACGACGTGACCGCCTACGACGGGTATGACGGAAGCGACGGGTCCGGATCCGATGCGTACGGGTCCGACGGGTACGGGTCGGGCCAGGACGCCTACGAGGAGCGCACCGGCGAGCGCGGCGGCGGCTTCGGCGGCTTCACGCCCGGCGGCAGCGGCTACGACCACCACGTCCATGTGGCCGCCCCGGGCGAGGACGCGGAGGGCGCGAAGGGACTCGCCGTACTCTTCTGCGACCTGGACGGATTCAAGTCGATCAACGACAGGTTCGGCCACAACACCGGGGACGCCGTGCTGATCGAGGTCGCCAGGCGGCTGACCACCGGCGTGCGGGACGGCGACACGGTCGCGCGCCTCGGCGGGGACGAGTTCGTGGTGCTCGCCGACGGCCTCGGCCCCGGAGACGCCTCCGACCTCGCCACCCGGCTGCGGAACGCGATCCTCCCGCCGATCAGGGTGGACGGCCGCGCGGTGCGGGTCGGCGCCAGCTTCGGCATCAGCTGGGCGAGCTGCGGGATGTCGGTCGAGGACGTCCTGAAGTCGGCCGACCAGCGCATGTATGTCGAGAAGCGGTCAAGGAGCAGGGTGCACCGCAGGGCCGGCTGACCCGCGGCCCGAGGAAAGTCCTGGCGCTCAGCCTTACGAGGTAGGCTCGCCCGGTCGGCGACGCTGGCGAGATGGTAGAGGAGTGACCCAGGGATGACGGCCGGGAACGACGGCGCGAGCACGCCCGAGGACGACGACCCCTTCGGCTATCTGTACGCCGACGGGCAGCAGTCGGGCGGTGCCCAGCAGCGGCGGCAGGGCGGCTACGGCTACCCGGGCCCGACCGCGCAGCCCGGTGTGCCCAGAACGTCGTACAACCAGGTCAGGACCGTCGGCGAGCGCCAGTACGGGCAGCCGCAGCAGCAGGTCCCGCCGCAGGGCCAGTACGGCCAGCCCCCGCAGGGCGGCCAGTACGGGCAGCCCCAGCAGCCGTACGGGCAGCAGCAGGCCCCGTACGGGCAGCAGGGCGGCTACGGCTCGCCCAGCCCGCACTACGCGGCGCCCGAGACCCAGCCGGGCGGTCCGGTGCGCCAGGACCCGCCGTCCGGGCAGCAGCGCAGGGGCGGCCGCGGCCCGAACACGCGAGGACTGCTGATCGCGGCGGTCGCCGTGGTCGCCGCCGTCGTGATCGGCATCACCGTCGCGCTGTCGACCAGCGGCGACGGGGACGCCAAGAGCCAGGCCGGCGGCTCGGGCAGCTCGCCCAGCGCCGCCGGCTCCCAGCAGCCGTCCCCCTCGCCGTCGACGAGCGCGAGCGCCGACGCGCCCCCGCCGGAGCAGGACGCGTCGACGCTGCAGCTCGGAGCGCCGGCCGCCGCGTCGACGGACGTGCCGGGAGCGCAGGCCAAGGGCGGCGTCTACGTGTCGATGCCGAGCGTGGGGGCTTCCGCGACGTGGACGGTCAGCGTGCCGAAGAAGGGCGACTACACGCTCTTCGTGAACTACGGCGTGCCCGGCAAGGACGCGAAGATGTCGCTGTTCGTCAACGACCAGGACCGGCGCTCGATCAGCATGAAGAACTTCGCCAATGCCCCCGCGGGCGCGGCGGACAAGGGCTGGACGACCACGTACTCGTGGGTCAGCCTCGACAAGGGCTCCAACACGATCAAGATCTCCTGCGAGCAGGGCGACCAGTGCGGCGTCAACCTCGACCAGGTGAAGCTGAAGCCGGGCCACGTCACGAGCTGACCGCGGCGAGCGGTCGGGCGGCCGCCTCCACGCGGCGAGCGGTCAGGCGGCCGACTCGACGGTGACCCGCGGCAGCACTTCCTCGTACGCGGCCGCGTCGAACTCGCCGGCCGCGGGGGCCAGCACCGTCGCCATGGACAGCGCGACGGCGCGGCGCAGCCGGTCGGGCCAGGCCATGCCCTCCGCGAGGGCGGAGAGCAGCCCGGCGACGGCGGAGTCGCCCGCCCCCGTCGGGTTGCCGCGCGCGGCGGCAGGCGGACGGGCGCGCCAGGAGCCGTCGGGCGTGGTGGCGAGGATCCCGTCGGGCCCGAGGGAGGCGATGACGGAGCGCGCCCCGCGGCGGCGGGCGTCCCGGCCGGCACGCGCCGGTTCGCGCGAGCCGGTGAGCGCGGCGAGCTCGTCGGCGTTGGGCTTGACGATGTCGGGCCGCGCGGCGACGCCGCGGCGCAGCGGCTCGCCGCTGGTGTCGAGCAGGACGCTCACCCCGGCGGTGCGGGCGAGCCGCACCAGCTCGGCGTACGCGCCGACGTGCAGCCCCGGCGGCAGGCTGCCGCACAGCGCCACGGCCTGCGCGCCGTCGAGCAGCCGCTCGTACGTGGCGGTGAACGCCCCCCACTCGGCGGCCGACACGACGGGGCCGGGCTCGTTGAACTGCGTGGTGTCGCCGCTCTTCTCGTCGGCGACGGCGAGGGTGCGGCGCGTCGTGCCCTCGATCTCCACGAAGGCGTCGACGGTGCGCGGTGACAGGCGCGCGAGCAGCTGCCGCACGTCGTCGCCCGTCCTGCCGCCGAGGAACCCGGTGGCGACGGTCTCGTGGCCGAGGTCCGAGAGCACGCGCGCCACATTGACGCCCTTGCCGCCGGGCCGCTCCGAGACCTCGCTGACGCGGTGACTGGACCGCGGCACCAGCGAGGCGGTGCGGTAGGTGATGTCCAGGGCCGCGTTGAGGGTGACGGTGAGAATCACGCCGCCCCAACCCCCAATCCTCTTCGTCCGCCGGTTTCAGGCGCTGCCGATCGCCGTGTTCGATCATGCCAAACACGAGCGCTGAGGCCTAGAGGGGGCGTGGGGATCCGGTCGCGTGGGGATACGGTCGCGCGGCCCGGCGTCACAGCTCAGGCCGTGCGCGGGTCCACCACCCACGCGCCCTTGTGCAGCACACCCTTCAGGGTGAAGTCCGCGTCCAGGATCACCGCGTCGGCGTCCTTGCCAGGTTCGAGCGAGCCCACCCGGTCCGAGAGGCCCAGCAGGCGTGCGGGGTTGGCCGAAATCGCTCGGACGACGTCCTCGACGCCGAGCCCGTCGATCGTCGCGGCCCGCTTGAAGGCGGTGTCGAGCGTCAGCGTGGAACCGGCGATCGACCCGTTCTCGACGACGCGCGCGACGCCGTCCTTCACCTCGACCTCCAGCGGGCCGAGCGCGTACGTCCCGTCGCCGAAGCCGGCGGCGTCCATCGCGTCCGTGATGAACGCGACGCGCGACGCGCCCGCGCATCGCAGCGCCACGCCGAGCGCCGCCGGGTGCAGGTGGGTGCCGTCGTTGATCAGCTCGACGGTGACGCGCTCGTCCTCGAGCAGCGCGGCGATCGGCCCCGGCGCGCGGTGGCCGAGCGGCGGCATCGCGTTGAACAGGTGCGTCGCGACCGTCGCGCCCGCGTCGATCGCCTCGACGGTCTGCTCGTACGTCGCGTCCGTGTGGCCGAGCGCCGCGATCACGCCGTGGTCGGTGAGCAGCCGTACCGACTCGAGGCCGCCCGGCAGCTCCGCGGCGAGCGTCATCATCCGCGCGGTGCCGCGCGCGGCCTTCACCAGCGTCAGGACGTCCGCCGGGTCCGGGTGGCGCAGCAGCGCCTCGCTGTGCGCGCCCTTCCTGCACGGTGAGATGAACGGCCCCTCGAAGTGGATGCCCGCCAGGTCGCCCTGCTCGACCAGTTCGGACAGCACGCCCGCGCGACGGGCGAGGAAGTCGAGCTCGCCGGTCACCGTGGAGGCGACGACCGTCGTCGTGCCGTGCTCCCGGTGCGTGCGCACGCCCTTGAGTACGTCCTCGTGCGACCCGGACGTGAAGGACGCGCCGCCGCCGCCGTGGTTGTGCATGTCCACGAAGCCGGGCACGATCCAGTGCCCGCTCAGGTCGACGGTGGGGGCGCCCTCGGGGGCCGAGCCGACGATGCGGCCGCCCTGCACGATGACCCGGCCGCCGTCGACGGTGCCCGTGGGCAGGACGACGCGGCCCCCGGTCAGCACGGTGTACGTACCTGTGCCGGTCACTGTGCCGGTGTCGGCGGGCGCGGTCCTGGGCTCGGTGGCGAGCGCGGCCGCGGTGCCGGGACCGGTCGTGGGCGGGGAAACGGGCGACGTGGGTGCGGCGGCCATCAGGCTCTTACCTCCGTGGCGAGTAGGTCCCAGGCGAGCAGTCCGGCGCCGAGGCACCCCGCGGTGTCGCCGAGCGCGGCCGGAACGATGGTGGGCGTTTTCTGGAAGGTGACCTTGTCCGCGACGGCCGCGCGCAGCGGTCCGAACAGCGTGTCGCCCGCCTCGGCGAGGCCGCCTCCGACGATCAGCGTGCGCGGGTCGAGCAGCGTCAGGGCCGTGACGAGTCCGGCGGCGAGCGCGTCGACCGCGTCACGCCACACTTCGGACGCGGCGGGGTCGCCCGAGGCGACGGCCTTGGCGCAGTCCGCGGCGTCCGCGCGGGGATCGCCGCACGCCGCCGCCCAGGCGCGGGTCACCGCGCGGGCCGAGCCGAGCATCTCGAGGCAGCCGTACTGCCCGCAGCTGCACTGCGGCCCGTCCGGGCGCACGACGACGTGGCCGATCTCGCCGGCCACGCCGTGCGCGCCCTCCTCGATGACGCCGTTGATGCCGATGGCGCCCGCGATGCCCGTGCCGATGGGCATGAAGAGGAAGCGGTCGGAGCCGCGGCCCGCGCCGAGGCGGCCCTCGGCGAGGCCGCCGGTGCGCACGTCGTGTCCCAGGGCCACCGGGATGCCGCCGAGCCGCTCGCCGACGAGGGCGCGCAGCGGGACGTCCTGCCAGCCGAGGTTCGCCGCGTAGACCGCGATGCCGCGCCCGGTGTCGACGACGCCGGGGACCGCGACGCCCGCGGCGCGCGCCCCCTCGCCGAACCGCTCGGCGCCGTACGCGTACAGGTCGGCGGCGAAGCCGAGGATCGCCTCCACGACCGCGTCGGCCCCGCGCTCCCTGCCCGTCGGCCTGCGCGCCTCGTGCAGCAGCTCGCCGTCCGCCCCCACGAGGGCGGCCTTCATGCCGGTGCCGCCCACATCGAGGGCGATGACGTGTTTCACGGTGACAGTCTCGCGCGTACACCCTTGAGAGGTCTAGTCCACTCTGCGTGATCTTTCCCGCTCGTACAAGGGCAGCCCCTGCCTTTGACGTATTTTTCCACCCCACCGTCGGCGTTCCGGCATCGTCCGCGTACCGTCAAGTTTTCGTTTCTCGGTTCGATCGTCGGGCTTCCCGCCCCGCGGTGGGCGAAAGGTGGGAAGAGGAGCAGTGCGCCAACGCTGTCTTGGCATCGCCACGGCCCTGATCGTCACGAGCACCGCCATGGGCGCCGCGGGGTGCGGCGGCCCGGCGGGTTCGGGCGACGTCACGCTCAAGCTCGTGGCCGCGGACTACGGCAACAGCCCGAAGACGTCGTCCAGCGTCTACTGGAAGAAGCTGGCAGCCGAGTTCGGCAAGAGGCACCCGGACATCAAGGTGGACGTGGACGTCCGCTCCTGGAAGACCGTCGACGCGGACGTGGCGGCCATGGTCAAGCGCGGTGACGCGCCGGACATGGCGCAGGTCGGCTCGTTCGCCGACTACGCCGACAAGGGCGAGCTCTACAGCGCCGACCAGCTACTCAGTGTCCCGGTCCAGTCGAGCTTCGTCTCGCAGCTGGCCGAGGCCGGGAGGGTCGACCAGAAGCAGTACGGGCTGCCGTTCGTCGCCTCCACGCGCCTGCTGTTCTACAACCGCGACCTCTTCGACGCGGCCGGCATCAAGGCCCCGAAGAACTGGGCCGACATCGCGAGCGACGCGCGGGCGCTGAAGGACGACGGCGTCCCCGTGCCGTTCGCCCTTCCGCTCGGCAGCGAGGAGGCCCAGGCCGAGACCATGATGTGGATGCTCAGCGGTGGCGGCGGCTACACCGACACCACCGACGGCCCGTACACCATCGACTCCGACGAGAACGTCAGGACGTTCCGGTGGCTGAAGGACAACCTGGTCGGCAAGGGCCTCACAGGACCTGTCGCGCCGGGCAAGCTCGACCGCGCCGACGCCTTCAAGGAGTTCACCGAGGGCAAGGTCGGCATGCTCAACGGCCATCCGACGCTGATGAACGACGCGCGCAAGGCGGGCATCCACTTCGGCATGGTGCCGATGCCGGGCAAGGACGGCGCGGCCAAGTCGTCGATGGGCGTGGCCGACTGGATGATGGCGTTCAAGCAGAACAAGCACGCCAAGCAGATCGGCGAGTTCCTCGACTACGTGTACGACGACCAGAACGTGCTGGACTTCGCGACCCAGTACGACCTGCTGCCCGTCACCTACAGCGCCAACGACGAGATGTCGGTCGACGACAGCGAGAAGGACCTGCACCAGTTCCAGAAGACGCTCAGCACCTCCGAGCTGTACCCGTTCGGCAAGAGCTCGTGGTCGCAGGTGAGCGGGCTGATCAAGAAGGACATCGGGCAGGCGGTCGAGCCGGGGAACGACCCGCAGCAGGTCCTGTCGAAGATCGCCAAGCAGGCCGGGGCGGCGGACGCGGCCGCCCAGTAGCCTGGCTCACCATGCCGACCGACGCCCCCGAGCCCACCGGTGCCGACGACTCCGCCGCGCCCGGCGCCCCCGCCGACGACTCCGCCGCGGACGACTCCTCCGCCGGGGGCGGCCTGTCCGCGCGTGACGAGGCCGTGCTCGCCATGGAACGCCGCCCCTGGCCGGGCCCCGGCGCGAAGGAGCGCGCGATACGCGAGCAGCTCGCGCTGTCCCCGACGCGCTACTACCAGCTCCTGAGCGCACTGCTCGACGACCCCGCCGCCCTCGCCCACGACCCCGTCACCGTCAACCGGCTGCGGCGCGTGCGCCAGGCCCACCGGGACGCCCGCTGACACGCGGGCCGGTAGGGTCGGGTGCCATGGGCAGCAACCGCACCCCCTCCTTGCCACGGCCGACCACCGCAGCGGGGGCGGACGGCCTCGCCGCGCTCCTCGCCGCGCCGGGGAAGGCCGTCGTCGCGCTCGACTTCGACGGCACGCTCGCCGAGATCGTGCCCGACCCCGAGCAGGCGCGCGCCCACCCGGACGCCGTGCCCGCGCTCGCCGCGCTCGCCCCGCACCTCGCGTCCGTCGTGGTGATCACCGGGCGGCCCGCGGCGGTCGCCGTGGAGTACGGCGGCTTCGCCGGCGTGCCAGGACTCGACGGGCTCGTGGTCCTCGGCCACTACGGCGCCGAGCGCTGGGACGCGGACTCGGAGAGCGGCGCGCCGCGCACCCCGCCCCCGCACCCGGGCGTCGCCGCCGCGCGCGCCGAACTGCCGGACCTCCTCGGCCGTTTCGCCGCAGGGCAGGACGTGAGGGTCGAGGACAAGGGCCACGCGTTCGCCGTCCACACCCGCAGGGCCGCGGAACCCGTCGCGGCCTTCGACGCCCTGCGCCCGCCGCTGGAAGACCTCGCGGCCCGCCACGGGCTGCTCCTCGAACCCGGCCGCATGGTCCTCGAACTGCGGCCGCCCGGCATGGACAAGGGCGTCGCGCTCACCGCGTTCGCACGCGAGAAGGGCGCGGAGACCGTCGTCTACGCCGGCGACGACCTCGGCGACCTCGCCGCCTACGACGCGGTGGACGCCCTGCGCTCCGAGGGCCGCGGCGGCCTCCTCGTCTCCAGCGGCGCGGCCACCCCGGAGCTGACCGCGCGCGCCGACCTCGCCCTGGACGGCCCCGCCGACCTGGCCGCGTTCCTCGCCGGCCTCGCGGCCAGGCTCGGCGGGAACGGGCGCTGACGGCACGGGCTACCGCGACTTCCCCGAACGCGGTCGGCCGCGGGCCGCGCCGCCCGTCGCCCCCGTACCGGCGCGGTACCGCCCTCGGCACGCTTCCCGCGGCGCGGACCGCCCCGCCACGCGGTTCTGCGTCGGCTGCGGCCCAGTTCTGTGGCCCGTCGCCGAGCGGCCTGCTCGGGCAGGCGTCCGCACGGGGCCGCGCGACGGTCCGGCGGGGCGGACCCGCCGGACCGTGCGCTCAGGCGCGCAGCTCCGCGAGCTGGTCGAGGAACCACCGGCTCGGCGGGAGCGCCGTGGCCGCCGCCGCCAGCCGCTTCGTACGCTCGCCGCGCTCGCTGTCCGGCATGGTCAGCGCCTCGTGCAGCGCCTGTGCCGTCGCCGTGATGTCGTACGGATTGACCACCAGCGCGTCCTCGCCCAGCTCCTCGTACGCGCCCGCCTCCCGCGACAGCACCAGCGCGCAGCCGCCGTCGGAGACGACCGGCACCTCCTTCGCGACGAGGTTCATGCCGTCCCTGATCGGGTTGACCAGCGCGACGTCCGCGATGCGGTACGCCGCGAGCGAGCGCGCGAAGTCGTCCTCCAGGTGCAGCAGCACCGGCGTCCAGCCGTCCGTGCCGAACTCGGCGTTGATCTCGTCGGCGAGCTGCCGCACCCGCTCCATGTAGGAGCGGTACACCGCGAGGTCCTGCCGCGACGGGTACGCGAACGCCACGTGCACCACGCGCTCCCGCCAGTCGGGCCGCTCCGCGAGCAGGCCGCGGAACGCGAGCAGGCCGCGCACGATGTTCTTCGACAGCTCCGTGCGGTCCACCCGGACGATCGTGCGGCGCGGCGCCCCCGACGCGTCGGTGCCGATCTGCTCGCGCAGCATCCCGATCCGCTCGCCGACGTCCGCGCGGTGCGACCGCTCCCGCAGGAAGTCCGCGTCCGCGCCGAGCCCGTGCACCCCGGTGCGCGTCTCGCCCGTGCCGCCGAGCAGCTCGTCGCAGCACGCACGGAACGCGTCCGCCCAGCGCCTGGTCAGGAAGCACGCGCGGTCGGCGCCGAGCATGCCGCGCAGCAGCTGGCGCGCGATGTCGTCCGGCAGCAGTTTGAAGTAGTCCACGGGTGCCCACGGCGTGTGCGAGAAGTGCCCGATCCGCAGGTCGGGCCGCAGGGCGCGCAGCATGCCTGGCACGAGCGCGAGGTGGTAGTCCTGCACGAGCACGGCGGCGCCCTCGCCCGCGTCGTCGGCCAGCGCCTCGGCGAACGCACGGTTGTACGCCTCGTAGGACGCCCACTGAGCCCGGAACTCCGCGCCGA
Source organism: Streptomyces montanisoli (assembly GCF_017813245.1). Classification (GTDB taxonomy): domain Bacteria; phylum Actinomycetota; class Actinomycetes; order Streptomycetales; family Streptomycetaceae; genus Streptomyces; species Streptomyces montanisoli. The sequence goes on along the minus strand of NZ_JAGIQL010000021.1, from coordinate 22,443 downwards.
ACGACGGCTCGACCGGCGTCTGGAACAGCATGTGGTGCACGAACCAGAGCACCGAGTTCGCGATGCCGTTGTACGCGTCGCCGTGCACTTCGGGCGGGATGCCCAGCATCCGCACGCGCTGCCCGCCCGTGTCGTCCGGGTCGAGCCGCCCGCCCGTGCGGCGCACCGCCTCGCGGTCGCCGTCGCCGAGGGCCGCGCACACCCACACCGCGTCCGTACCCGGTCCTATCGCGGACAGCCCGGACACCAGCCCGCCGCCACCGCGCCGCGCCGCCAGCGCGCCGTCGTCCCGCAGGGTGTACGAGACGGGCCCGCGGTTGGAAGCGACTAGGACGGAAGCGCCGTGTGCGTCGTGCTCGGAAGCCATATCGCGAACCTAGCCAGTCATGGAAACGCTCAAACGTACGGACGGGGCTGGTGGGGCAGCGGTGACGGCGCACATGACGGCGCATGACGGCACGTGTACGGCGCGCGCACGGTGACCTCGCGACGACCGCACGGCGGGCCCGCGTGGGGCCCGCGTGGGACCCACGTATGCCGGTGTGTGGCCTTGGACACGAGGGGCCGAACGGGAGCACGGATCACCGGCGGAACGGAAACACCTGGTCAGCGAGGGATTCATCGCTCCGGGCGCGGCCGGTTCGCGCTCGCGCGGCCACCGCGTGATCCATCTCGCGTGCCGGACGGCAACTTCCGCTGTCCGGCCCTTCGGCTACAGTCTTGAACAACGCGAAGGGTGCCCGGACGCCGGGTGGCCCGCCGCGGGACAAACGCGCCGGAGCCTGGTTCCGGTCGCCATAGCGCTCATCCAGAGGGGCAGAGGGAACGGCCCGTTGAAGCCCCGGCAACCCTCCCGCCGACCGCGAGGTCACGGTGGGGAAGGTGCCAATTCCGTCTTGCGGCGAGACGCGTCGCAAGGAAGATGAGGAGAAAGGGCCTCGCCTCCATGGCTGTGCAGACCGTCCAGAACACCAGTGCCTCCGATGCCGGCACCGGCACCGTCGATCTCGGACCCGCCGCCGCGCTCTCGTGCCGCGAATGCGGCGAGCGCTTCCCCCTCGGACCGATCTTCGCCTGCGAGAGCTGTTTCGGCCCCCTCGAAGTCGCCTACGACCTGCCGACCGACGGTCCCGAGGCGCTGAAGGAGCGCATCGCGCAGGGCCCGAACAACATCTGGCGCTACGCGCCGCTGCTGCCCGTCCCCGCCGACGTCGCGGCGCACCCGAACATCAACCCCGGCTTCACCAAGCTCGTCAAGGCCGACAACCTCGCCCGCGAGCTGGGCATCACCGGGGAACTGCACGTCAAGGACGACTCCGGCAACCCGACGCACTCCTTCAAGGACCGTGTCGTCGCGATCGCCGTCGAGGCCGCGCGCGCCTTCGGGTTCACCACGCTCTCCTGCTCGTCCACGGGCAACCTCGCGGGCGCCGTCGGCGCCGCGGCCGCCAGGGCCGGCTTCCGCTCCTGCGTGTTCATCCCGCACGACCTGGAGCAGGGCAAGGTCGTCATGGCCGCCGTGTACGGCGGTGAACTCGTGGGCATCGAGGGCAACTACGACGACGTGAACCGTTTCTGCTCCGAGCTCATCGGCGACCCGCTGGGCGAGGGCTGGGGGTTCGTGAACGTCAACCTCAGGCCGTACTACGGCGAGGGCTCCAAGACGCTCGCGTACGAGATCTGCGAGCAGCTCGGCTGGCGCCTGCCCGACCAGATCGTCATCCCGATCGCGTCTGGCTCGCAGCTCACCAAGATCGACAAGGGGCTGCGCGAGCTGATCAAGCTCGGGCTCGTCGAGGACAAGCCGTACAAGATCTTCGGCGCGCAGGCCGAGGGCTGCTCGCCGGTCTCCACGGCCTTCAAGGCCGGACACGACGTCGTGCGCCCGCAGAAGCCGGACACCATCGCCAAGTCCCTGGCGATCGGCAACCCGGCCGACGGCCCGTACGTGCTCGACATCGCCAGGCGCACCGGCGGCGCCGTGGAGGACGTCGACGACGAGCAGGTCGTCGACGCGATCAAGCTGCTCGCGCGCACCGAGGGCATCTTCGCGGAGACCGCGGGCGGCGTGACGGTCGGCGTGACGAAGAAGCTGATCGAGGCCGGCCTCATCGACCCGTCGCTCACGACCGTCGTGCTGAACACCGGCGACGGGCTGAAGACGCTGGACGCGGTCGCGCCGACCACGGGCCCGACGGCCACGATCCGGCCCAGCCTCGACGCCTTCCGCGAGGCGGGGCTGGCCTAGCCCGCTCCCGCGCGCGACGGCCCCGCGCGCGCCGCCCCGCACACCCGAGCTTTGCGACATCCGAAAGGCAGGCACCCCGCCCATGAGCGTCAACGTCCGCATCCCCACCATCCTCCGCACCTACACGGGCGGGCAGGCCGAGGTCGCCGCCGACGGCGCCACGCTGTCCGACGTCATCGCGTCCCTGGAGAAGAACCACCCGGGCATCGCCGGTCGCGTCCTGGACGACCAGGGCAAGCTCCGCCGGTTCGTCAACGTGTACGTCAACGACGACGACGTCCGTTTCGAGCAGGGCCTTCAGACCGCCACGCCGGACGGCGCGGGCGTGTCGATCATCCCGGCGGTCGCCGGCGGCTGCTGAACCACGCCGAGTGCGCCGAGCGCCCCCTCCGCCGTCGCGGAGGGGGCGTTTTCATGTTGTTGAGCGCGGTACGATTCAACCGAGCACGCGACCGCCCATCCGCGACGCGCAGGCGACATGCGGGGCCATACCGAACGCGCACGGGAAACGCGCACGAGAACACGACAACATCGGGTCAAAATTTTGGTGCCGATCGTGCAATAAGTGCACTTTGTGCGGCCCGACTTGCCCAGGAACGCGAACGTACATCCGGTTCGCGTCCTCAGTCATGCCCAGAATTCTCGTCCGATTGACCTGTTGCAGAGGGCAGTTGGGCAGATACATTCAGCCGCGGTCGACGCGTTCCGGCGCGAAGTGCGGTCCCGAGCAGGGGCCTGTAATAGGGGAGTTAGGCATGGCTCAGGGCACCGTCAAGTGGTTCAACGCGGAGAAGGGCTACGGCTTCATCGCGGTCGACGGTGGTGCGGATGTTTTCGTCCACTACAGCGCGATCCAGATGGACGGCTACCGCACCCTTGAAGAAGGTCAGCGAGTGGAGTTCGAGATCTCGCAGGGCCAGAAGGGTCCGCAGGCGGACATGGTCAAGCTCGCCGTCTGATCCCGGCGCGATCGGCCAGACTCAGTCGTAACCAGGAGGCCCGTACCCGCACAGCGGGTACGGGCCTCCTGCGCGCGAGTCGCTTGCGCCCTCCGCTCGCCCGGCCACCCCTGGCTTGAGTCGCTTGCGCCCGCCCGTCGCCCGACCACCGCCCCTGTACGACAACTCTTCGAGTCGCTTGCACTCGAAGGGGTCGAGTGCTAATCATTGGCGTTAGCACTCTACGAGTGAGAGTGACAACTTGGACCGGGTCGGTGAGGCCCGTCGCGCGACCCCGGAAGGAACGGGCGAGCGCACTGGCCGTCCGTCGCGGGCACGGGCGCGGTCCGGAGCAATCCACCCCAGTCCGGGAGGACCACTTCACATGGCCAAGATCATCGCGTTCGACGAGGAGGCACGGCGCGGTCTCGAGCGCGGGATGAACCAGCTCGCCGACGCCGTCAAGGTCACCCTTGGCCCCAAGGGGCGCAACGTCGTCCTCGAGAAGAAGTGGGGCGCCCCCACGATCACCAACGATGGTGTCTCCATCGCCAAGGAGATCGAGCTCGAGGACCCGTACGAGAAGATCGGCGCCGAGCTGGTCAAGGAAGTCGCCAAGAAGACGGACGACGTCGCCGGTGACGGTACGACCACCGCGACCGTCCTCGCCCAGGCACTCGTCCGCGAGGGCCTGCGCAACGTGGCGGCCGGCGCCAACCCGATGGCCCTGAAGCGCGGCATCGAGAAGGCCGTCGAGGCCGTCTCCGGCGCGCTGCTCGAGCAGGCCAAGGACGTGGAGACGAAGGAGCAGATCGCCTCCACCGCCTCCATCTCCGCCGCCGACACCCAGATCGGCGAGCTGATCGCCGAGGCCATGGACAAGGTCGGCAAGGAAGGCGTCATCACCGTCGAGGAGTCGCAGACCTTCGGTCTCGAGCTCGAGCTCACCGAGGGCATGCGCTTCGACAAGGGCTACATCTCGGCGTACTTCGCCACCGACATGGAGCGTATGGAGGCGTCCCTGGACGACCCGTACATCCTGATCGTCAACTCCAAGGTCGGCAACGTGAAGGACCTCCTTCCGCTGCTGGAGAAGGTCATGCAGTCCGGCAAGGCGCTGCTGATCATCGCCGAGGACGTCGAGGGCGAGGCCCTGTCGACGCTGGTCGTCAACAAGATCCGCGGCACCTTCAAGTCCGTCGCCGTCAAGGCCCCGGGCTTCGGCGACCGCCGCAAGGCCATGCTCGGCGACATCGCCATCCTCACGGGCGGCACGGTCATCTCCGAGGAGGTCGGCCTCAAGCTGGAGAACGCGGGCCTCGACCTGCTCGGCCGCGCCCGCAAGGTCGTCATCACCAAGGACGAGACCACGATCGTGGACGGCGCGGGTGAGAGCGACCAGGTCCAGGGCCGCGTGAACCAGATCCGTGCCGAGATCGAGAACAGCGACTCGGACTACGACCGCGAGAAGCTCCAGGAGCGTCTGGCGAAGCTGGCCGGCGGCGTGGCCGTCATCAAGGCCGGTGCCGCCACCGAGGTCGAGCTCAAGGAGCGCAAGCACCGCATCGAGGACGCGGTGCGCAACGCGAAGGCCGCCGTCGAGGAGGGCATCGTCGCCGGTGGTGGCGTCGCCCTGCTGCAGGCGTCCTCCGTCTTCGAGAAGCTGGACCTGACCGGTGACGAGGCGACGGGCGCCCAGGCCGTCAAGCTCGCGCTCGAGGCCCCGCTGAAGCAGATCGCCGTCAACGGTGGTCTCGAGGGCGGCGTCGTCGTCGAGAAGGTGCGCAACCTCTCCGTCGGTCACGGCCTGAACGCCGCCACCGGCGAGTACGTCGACATGATCGCCGAGGGCATCCTCGACCCGGCCAAGGTGACGCGCTCCGCGCTGCAGAACGCGGCGTCCATCGCGGCGCTGTTCCTCACCACCGAGGCCGTCATCGCCGACAAGCCCGAGAAGGCCGCCCCCGCGGGCGCGCCGGGCGGCATGCCGGGCGGTGACATGGACTTCTGATCCTCTTCCCGAGGTTCGGAATCCCGCACGGATCCGAGGGCGGCACCCCTACTCCCAAGGGGTGCCGCCCTCGGCCCGTTGTACGGGTCGCACCGGCGGTACTGGCGGCACGGGCGGACGGTGCGGCGCCCGCACGCCCGACAGGTCGCGTGCCGTCATGCTGTTGCGGTCGGCCACCGTGCGGCCCAGCGAGAACTGCGGCCACAGCCCGGCCGCCTGGGAGCGGCTGCGCTCGCTCCACTCCCGCGCCGCCGCGCCCCCCGCCTTGTAGTAGTTGAGCGCGAACCCGCCGGAGTGCACCCGCAGCAGGCAGAACCCGCCCGGGTACTCCTTGACGGCGCTGACCTCCTGCAGCGTCACCCGCGGCGCGTGCGGCGGGATCGACCGCTTGTTGCGGTGCGTGTGGCCCGCGTGGTGCAGGAAGACGCCGGGGGCGGCGCCGTACGCGGCGAGTATCGCCCTGGCCTGGCGGCGGCCGAGGCGCTGGCCGTGCGTGGCGGGGAACGGCGAGTGCGGCACGGACAGCGGATGGTGGCCGAAGACGACCGTCGGCTGGTCCTTGTGGTCCCGCAGCCCCCGCAGGAACCAGGACATCTGCTCGGGCGAGAGGCCGCCGCCGTCGCCGCCGTTGCCCGGCTTGTCGTACGTGTCGAGGCCGACGACCCGCAGCCCGCCGAGGTCGCGCGCGAAATACGCGGGATCGCCGCCGGACGGGAACGTGTCACGGAAGCCGTCACGCTCGCGCGGCCTGTCGTGGTTGCCGCGCACGGTGAAGTACCGCTCGTCGTGCGGGCCGAAGCCGTCCAGGATCTCCTTCGCCCTGCGCAGGTCGGCCGGGCCGGCCTCGGCGGAGATGTCGCCGGCCGCGAGCAGGTAGTCGGCGCCGCGCCGCAGGGCCTCCTCGACGAGTGCGCGGCCCATCAGCTCCGGGTAGGGCGGCAGCCCCTCCGGCTGCGCGATGCCCCTCAGCTGCGGCAGACCCGGCACGCTCGGCAGGCCGGAGATCCGTCCCGCCGTGGTCTCGCCGAGGTGCAGGTCGTTGCAGAGCGCGACGGCGAACAGGTAGCGCCCCGGCGGGGGCTGAGGCGTGGTGAACGCGTACGGCCCCCCGGCCGTGCCGAGCCCGTAGGGGGACGTGCCCGCCGCGTTGCCCGCGACGAGGCACAGCGGCGTGGGCAGCGCGGCCCGCCCGTGCGACCGCGCCTGGTAGTAGTAGGTGCGGCCCGGTTCGAGGCCGGTGACCTCCACCTGGTGGTAGGCGGTATTGCGGCCCTCGGCGACATGCCGGTCGAGCCGGCCCGGGTGCGCGCCGAAGGCGATCTCGCCGTCGGTGACGGCGGGCAGCATCCCGCCGCAGCCGTTGTCGGTGCCGGGGACGCCCGTGTACCAGGTGAAGATCGCCCGGTCCTCGGTGAGCGTGACGAGTTCGAGCCCGACGGGCGCGACGGCACCCCCGCGGGCGCGCGGGGTGGCGCGCAGCGGCGGTGCCAGGGCGGCGGCCCAGATCGCGGCGCGGTGCAGGAGCTCGTGGCGGGCCGAGGGACAGCAGCGCATGGGGTACGGGTACCCACTCGCGGCCCCGAGCGACCGACCGCAGGTGTCAGGTGTCAGGTGTCAGGCGGCCGCGGCGTACGTGGCTGCCCGCGGCGCCGTACGGACGAGATAGGCGCTGGTCAGGTAGAGAATCAGCGCGGAACCGAGCCCGGGCACGGCGGCCCACAGCGCACGCGTCGACGTGAGGATCGCGAGCAGCGCCCCCGCTACGGCGACGGCGCACATCACCCACCCCGTGACCCGGTAGCCGTCGACGTGGAACAGCGTGGCGAGCGGCAGGAAGTGCAGCCCGACGATCAGCGCGATGAGCGCCGGTATCGCCTCGGGGTGCCCGGTGGCCCCCAGCACGGCCGCGATGACCCCGCACGCGCCCCATTCGAGGCCGAGGACGACACCGAACCGCCTGCCCGTGCCCCGCACGGCCTGTTCGGTCAGCGGATCGTCCGTGGGCACGGGCAGCAGCGCCGCCGACCTGTGGAGGCGGACGGCGAGCACGAAGAACACGACCGTGACCACCGCCCCCGCGCCGACCAGCGCTTTCCCTGTGCCGGCCGGGACGCCTGTGGTGCCCCAGCCCGTCCAGGCGAGGGCGAAGAAGGCCATGATGCCGGTGCCCGCGGCGCGTCCTCTCAGCTCGGCCGGGTGCGGTGCGGCGGCGGCCTCGGCCCTGCCGGTGGTCGAATCCATGCGGTTCCCCCCCCGTGGGATGTGCGAGCGTGTTCAGGTGCTTCGTACCGCGACGTCGGTGGGGACGGCAACCGGTCGCGGGGCGGGGCTCGCGCCCGCGTCCGCCGGCGCGGCCTCCGCGTCCGAGTTGAGCTCGTCCAGCATCGTCCGCGTGAAGCCGAACCAGTACGTGGCGACGAAGCCGGCCAGGTATCCGACGACGAGCCCGGCCGCGTACACGGCGACCATCGTGCCCATGCCCCTGTTGCCCTGCAGCAGCGGGAACAGCGCCCAGCCCGAAGGCCCGATGGCCGTGGAACCGACCGCGTCGCCCAGCTGGTTGAACAGGCCGACGAAGCCGCCGCCGAAGGCGCCGCCCACGCAGGCCGTGATGAACGGGCGGCCGAGCGGCAGCGACACGCCGTAGATGAGCGGCTCCCCGACGCCCAGGAACCCGGCGGGCAGGGCCGACCTGATGGTCCTGCGGACGGAGCCGTTGCGCGGGAGCCTGAGGTACACGGCCATGGCCGCGCCGACCTGGCCGGCGCCGGCCATCGCGAGGATCGGCAGCAGGACGGTGTAGCCCTGCTGCTGGATGAGCGTGGTGTGGATCGGGATCAGTGCCTGGTGCAGGCCCAGCATCACCAGGGGCAGGAAGAGGCCGCCGAGTACGAACCCGGCCGCGGCGCCCCCGTTGGACAGCAGCCAGTCGGCGAAGTCGCCGATGGCGGTGGCGACCTCGCCCGCGACGAACATCAGCCCGAAGAGGGTGACAAGGCCGGACACCAGCACCGTCACCGTCGGCGTGACCAGCACGTCCAGCGCCTCGGGCACCCACCTGCGGCACGACTTCTCGACGAACACCGCGAGCAGCGCCGCGCCGAGTGCCCCCAGCACACCGCCCTGCCCGGCCGCCAGCTTCTGGCCGAACGCGTCGATCGAGGTGACCCCGGGGAAGACCGTGATGGCCGCGACGGCGCCGCCGAGCACGGGCGTGCCGCCGAACTCCTTAGCCGTGTTGTAGCCGACGAAGACCGCGATCAGCGACATGAACCCGGACGAGATCGCGGCGAGCGCGGGGACGATCGACGGCAGCCAGTGCAGATTGGTCAGCAGGCCGTTGATCCCCGCGATGATGCCGCAGCCGATCAGCGCGGGGATCAGCGGGACGAAGATGTTCGCGACGCGCCTGAGGAACAGCTTGAACGGGGTCGCGTTCTTCGCCTTCCTGGCCGCGCGCATCTCGGCGCCCTGCGCCGCCAGCTGCTCCGCGGTGCGCGCACCGCCCGCGGCCGCCACCGGCTCCGGTGCCGGGGCCTGCGCCGCGGCCGAACTCCCGGCCCCCTCGGCGACGAGTGCCTCGAACTCCGGGGTGACCCGTGCGACCGTCCCGGGGCCGAGCACGATCTGGTACGTGTCGTCCTCGACCACGCCGAGCACCGCGGGCAGCGCCTTCAGCGCCTCGTCCTGGACGAGCGACCTGTCCCGCAGGCCGAGTCGGAGCCGGGTCATGCAGTGGGCGACGGACGTGACGTTCGCCGCGCCGCCGACCAGCGGGAGGATCGCCTCCGCCGTCGCGCGGTTCTTGTCAGTTGCCATGGTGCTCGGTGCCTTGCTGTGCGAAGTGGTACGGGCGTGGGGGGTGTACGGGTCAGTGGGGGGCGGAGCCCGCGGGCCGGGTGGGCGCGGGCGCGTCGAGCGCGGCGCGCAGGTGGCCACGCGCCCGGGTGAGGAGCGAGCCGGCGGTGGGGCCGTCGACGCCGCCGAGGATGACGAGGATGGCGTTCTTCACCTCGCCCTCGGTGGCGGCGAGCGCGGCCTCGATCTCGTCGTCGGACGCGCCGGTGGCCAGCGAGACGATGCGCCGGGAGCGGGCGCGCAGCTTCTCGTTGGAGGCGCGGACGTCGACCATGAGGTTCCCGTAGGTCTTGCCGAGCCGGATCATCGTGATCGTCGAGACCATGTTGAGCACCAGCTTCTGCGCCGTGCCCGCCTTGAGCCGGGTGGAGCCGGTGATCAGCTCGGGGCCCACGACGACCTCGATGCCGTGCTCGGCGGTGGCCGCGAGCGCGCTGTCCGCGTTGCACGAGAGGCCGACCGTGAGGGCGCCGAGCGCACGCGCGTGCTCCACCGCGCCGATGGCGTACGGCGTCCTGCCCGACGCGGAGACGCCGACCACCGCGTCGTCGGGGCCGAGCTCCAGGGCGTCGAGGTCGGCCGCGGCCAGCTCCTTGGAGTCCTCCGCGCCCTCCACCGACGTCACCATGGCGCCGGGCCCGCCGGCGATCAGGCCCACCACCTCGCCGGGGTCGGTGTTGAACGTCGGCGGGCACTCGCTCGCGTCCAGCACGCCGAGGCGCCCGGCGGTGCCCGCGCCCGCGTAGACCAGCCGGCCGCCGCGCGCGGCGCGCTCGGCGATCGCGTCGATGGCCGCCGAGATCTGGGGCAGCTGCCGCGCGACCGCGGCCGGGACCGTCTCGTCCTCACCGTTCATCAGGCGGGCGATCTCGGCCGTGGGCAGCCGGTCGATCTCGGCGAGATCGGTGCGGAACGCCTCGGTGGTCAGGGTCTCGAGCTGCGCGCGGAGGTCCCCGTAGGGCGCGGGTGCGGGCGTGGAGGTCATGTCTGGTGCGGCTCTTTCTGGATGTGCGGAGAAAGCGTCGGGGTGTGGGGGGCGGAGCACACGGGGTGCTGACGGGTACGGCTGGCGGGTGCGGCTCGCTTACGGGAACGGGAACGGGAACGGGTATGGCTACGGCGGGCCGGGGCGGGCACGTGTGGCGGCCGTGCTCCGCAGGCCGGACGGTCCAGCGGTTCGCGCGGGACCGCGGCGGCCGTGCGCGGACCTCAGCGGGGGGTGCGGGGGCTGTGCCGGTGGGCCAGCGCCTCGTACGAAGCGGACAGGGCGGGCGCCGCCGTCTCGTACGTGCGCTGGGCGACGCCTATGAAGACGCAGTCCACCACGAGCAGCTGGCTCGTGCGACTGGACATGGCAGCCGGACGCAGCTCGCTCTCCCGGGCGGTGGACGTCGTGAGCACGTGATCGGCGTACTGCGTCACCGCGCTGTCGGGCCTGCCCGTGATCGCGACCGTCGTGGCCCCGCGGTCGAAGGCGGCGCGCAGCGGCTCTATGACGTCGCCCGTGGAACCCGAGTGGGTGATCGCTATCGCCAGGTCGCCCGAGCGCAGCTGCACCGCGTTGGTCACCGCTAGGTGCGGGTCCGCGTGCGCGTACGCGATCAGGCCGATGCGCTGCAGCTTCTGGGCGAGGTCCATGCCGACGAGGGAGGAGGCACCGGCGCCGTAGATGTCGATCCTGCGGGCGCTCACGGCGGCGGAGACCACGGCCCCGAGCTGGGTGGTGTCGAGGGAGGCGGCCGTGTCGGCGAGGGTCTGCTGCTCGTCGTAGGCCAGCTTGGTGACGACGTCGGCGATCGAGTCGTCGACGGCTATGTCGGCGGTGACCGCGGGGGAGCGGCCGGACTGCTGCTGGGCGGCGAGCCCGGCGAGCGCGAGGCGCAGATCGCGGTATCCGGGGTATCCGAGCAGGCGTGATGTGCGCACGACGGTGGCCTCACTGGTGCCCGTGAGCTCGGCGAGACCGGTGACCGTCAGGGCGGCGCAGCCCGCCGGGTCGCCGGCGACGGCCTCGGCGACCAGCTGCATGGAGCGCGTCATCGAGGGGCCGAGCGTGCGCACCTTGGCGGCGAGGGCCGCGGGCGCCGGCGGACGTGCGCTGAAAATTTCCTTCAGGTCATTGGTCACACTTGAAAGGTATTTTCAGGGCGAGCGGCCAGTCAACCCCTGGCCCGCCGCAATCCCTCTCATGTGTATCGGGCTCTGCCACGGGGCGACAATGGCGTGATGAATGAGGTGAACCCGCTGGAGCAGGCGCTGCACGCGGCCCGCGCGCTGGTCATGGCCGACCTGGCCGCAGGCGGCGTCGCGGGCGCCGAGACCGTCTCGCTCGTCGAGGAGTCCGTCGCGCACCGCAGGTGGTGGATCGAGCAGTGGCCCGAGGGGGCGCCGTTCGTGGCGGGCCTCGTCGCCCAGGACGTGCAGGACGCGCTGCTCGAACGGTACGGGCGGTGGCCCCTGTGTCCCCTGTGCGCGGCGGACGATCCCCACGCGCTCGACGTCGAGCCCGAGCTGGGCCCCGACCCGCACTGGGTGTGCGGCAGGTCGGGCACCGTCATAGCACCGGTCGGTGCGCTGGGCGTCCGCCCGTGACCGTCTACATCGACCCGCCGACCTGGCCGGGGCACGGCCGGATGTGGTCCCACCTGGTCAGCGACGCCTCGTTCGGCGAGCTGCACGCGTTCGCGGCCGGTCTCGGCTGCCCGCCGAGGGCCTTCGAGCGCGACCACTACGACCTGCCCTCGCACCGCTACGACGACGCCGTGCGGGCCGGGGCCGTCGAGATCGGCTCGAAGGAACTCGTCCGCAGGATCACCGAGGCGGGTCTGCGCAGGCCCAAGGGACGCCCCACCGCCTGACGGCCCGTCTCCGGCGGCCCGCCCGCCACCCGGACTGTCAGGCGTCGCGGCCCGCGGCCTGCGTCGCGGCGCGCTCCCCGGTGTCCCGCGAGGCGAGCGGCGACGCCGCCACGAGCCTGCTGACCCGGCGCCCGCCGCGCGGCGTGCGCGTCCACGGGCGCATCGCCACCACGCACAGCGCGACGGCGGCCAGCGCCATCGCCGCACCCGCCCAGGCCGTGGCGGCGAAGCCGAACCCGGCGTCGATGACGCGTCCGCCGAGCCAGGGGCCCGCCGTGTTGCCCGCGTTGAAGGACGCCGTCGCGGTGGCCCCCGCCAGGGTCGGCGCAGCCGACGCGACGTCGAACATCCGGGCGTTGAGCGCGGGCGCGGTGAAGAAGGCCGAGAAGCCGATCAGGAACGTCAGCACGATCGCGGCCACCGCGTGGGAGGCGGTCAGCGCGAGCGCCGCGAGCAGCACCGTGGAGGCGATGACGCCGCTCAGCTGCACGCCGAACAGGTGCGCGTCCGCGTACCTGCCGCCGACGGTCGTCCCCACGAGCGCCCCGAGGCCGAACAGCGCGAGCACGGTCGGCACCCAGCCGGACGACAGCCCGGAGACGTCCGTGAGCAGGGGCGCCATGTAGGAGAACGCGCAGAACACGGCGCCCCCGGCGAGCGCCGTGATCATGACGGCGAGCCAGACGCGGCCCTCACGGTAGACGGCCAGCTCACGCCGGAGTTCCGGCTTCCGCTCGGGCCGCGGGATGCGGGGGATCAGCGTGACGACCCCGGCGAGCGCGATCGCGGAGGCACCTCCGACCGCCCAGAATGCGGCACGCCAGCCGAAGTTCTCGCCGAGGAAGGCGCCCGCGGGCACGCCGAGGACGTTGGCGATGGACAGGCCGCCGATCATGACCGCCATCGCCCTGGCCCGCGCGTTCAGCGGGACCATCGCGACCGCGACGCCGGCGCCGACGGCCCAGAAGCCCGCGCAGGCGAAGGCGCTGACGACACGTGAGACGAACAGGAGCGCATAGGAGGGAGCCAGCGCACCGGCGACCTGGCCGAGGCCGAACACCGAGATCAGGACGACGAGGGTGGTGCGGCGCGGCAGCCGCTGGGTGGCGACGGCGAGGAGCGGCGCGCCTATCACCATGCCGATCGCGAAGGCCGATATCAGCAGCCCCGCGGTGGGGATGGACACGTCCATGTCGCGGGCGATGGGCGGCAGCAGGCCGGACAGCATGAATTCGCTCGTTCCGAGAGCGAAGACGGACAGTCCCAGGATGTAGACGGCGAGCGGCATGCGGGCACGTCGACCCGTTGTCTCAGGCATGACACGGTCAACGGTTCCGGATGTTCCCCGCATTCCCGGGCGGTCCCGGGCCCCGGGACCCGGGACCCGGCCTCAGCCCGCCGCGAGCAGCCGCAGCTCGGCGGCGATGTTGTGGCGGGCCTGCTCCTCCCACTCGCGCAGGCCGTACGGGGTGCGGAAGAGGCTCGGCAGGGCGAGGAGCTGTTCGAGCACCTCGCCGCGGCCCGTGCGGAACAGGTCGTCGGGCACGAAGCCGTACTCGGCGCGTACGTCCGCGGCATAGGCGGCGTATGTCGCGGGCGGCGAGGCGAGGATCGCCAGGTCCGCGTCGCACAGCACGGCGCCGTTCGCGTCGCCCGGCCGAGCCGCGTGGTCCGCGGTGAGGCGTACGAGGCGCGCCACCTCGGCCGTCGCGTCGGCGGCCACGCCTGCCTCGGGCAGGGCGCGTTCGGCGAGGCGGGCGGAGCGCTCCTCGTTCTCGCTGCGGTCCGGCCGGTAGACGGCGTCGTGGAACCAGGCGGCGAGGCGTACGAGGCCGGGATCGTGCGCGTGGTCCTCCAGCGTGTCGACGTGGTCGAGCACGGCCGCGAGGTGACGGGTCGTGTGGTAGCGCCGCTGCGGCTGCGACCAGCGGGCCAGCAGGTCGTCCGCGTACGGGTAGGGGTCGGTGCCCGCGCCGCTCAGCGGCCTGAGCACGGCGGCGAAGCGCTCCCGCAGGTCCGGGCCGTGGGCCGACGCGTCGGCGGGGCGGTGGCTGCTGTGGTGGCCTGTGTGGTGCTCGGGCATAGGTACGACAATACGGCCGAGGCTGTGGACAACTCCCGACGTGGCCGGGCCCGGCACGCCTACGGTTTTCCGCATGACGCATCTCCGCATGACGCATCTCCGTATGACGAACCGGACCAGGCCGGCTCGGCCTCACATGCCCTTGAACCCGCGCAGGCGCAGGGAGTTGCCCACCACGAAGACCGAGGAGAACGCCATGGCCGCGCCCGCGATCATGGGGTTGAGCAGCCCTGCCGCAGCGAGGGGCAGCGCGGCGACGTTGTACCCGAAGGCCCATACGAGGTTGCCGCGGATCGTGCCGAGCGTGCGGCGCGCCAGCCGGATCGCGTCGGCCGCGGTCCGCAGGTCCCCGCGCACGAGGGTCAGGTCCCCGGCCTCGATCGCGGCGTCGGTGCCCGTGCCCATCGCGAGACCCAGGTCAGCCTGGGCCAGCGCGGCGGCGTCGTTGACGCCGTCGCCGACCATCGCGACGGACCGCCCCTCGCTCTGGAGGCGCTTGACGACGCCGAGCTTGTCCTCAGGCAGCACTTCTGCGATCACCTCGGACACGCCGATCTCGTCGGCCACGGTGTTCGCGACGGCTTTGTTGTCGCCCGTGAGGAGGACGGGCCGCAGGCCGAGGGCGCGCAGCCGGCGCACGGCCTCGGCGCTCGTGTCCTTGATCGCGTCGGCGACGGCGAGGACGGCACGCGCCTCCCCGTCCCAGGCGACCGCCACGGTCGTGCGGCCCGCGGCCTCCGCGTCCAGCCGGGCGCGCTCCAGGTCGTCCGGCAGGTGGATCTCCCACTGGGCGAGGAGCTTCGGCCGGCCGGCGAGCACGGCGTGCCCCTCGACGACGCCCTGCACGCCGAGCCCCGGCACGGCGGCGAAGTCCTCGGGCGAGGGCAGCTCGCCCGCGCGGCGGGCGGCCCCTTCCGCCACTGCCCGGGCCACGGGGTGCTCGGAGGCGTGCTCGACCGCCCCCGCGAGACGCAGGACGTCGTTCTCGTCGACGCCCGGTGCCACGTGCACGTCCTGCAGTTCCATCCGGCCCGTGGTGACGGTGCCCGTCTTGTCGAGCACGATCGTGTCCACGCGCCGGGTCGTCTCCAGCACCTCTGGGCCCTTGATCAGGATGCCGAGCTGGGCGCCGCGACCGGTGCCGACGAGCAGTGCCGTCGGGGTGGCGAGCCCGAGCGCGCAGGGGCAGGCGATGATCAGCACGGCCACGGCCGCGGTGAAGGCCGCGGTCAGACCGCCGCCGAAGGCGAGCCATCCGCCGAGCGTCGCGAGCGCGAGCGCGATGACGACCGGCACGAAGACGGCCGAGATGCGGTCGGCCAGGCGCTGCGCCGCGGCCTTGCCGTTCTGCGCCTCCTCGACCATGCGCGCCATGCGGGCGAGCTGGGTGTCCGAGCCGATACGGGTGGCCGTGACGACGAGCCTGCCGCCGGCGTTGAGGGTCGCGCCGGTGACGGTGTCGCCCACGGCGACCTCGACGGGCGCGGATTCGCCGGTGAGCATCGAGGCGTCCACGGCGGAGGCGCCCTCGACGACGGTGCCGTCGGTGGCGATCTTCTCGCCCGGCCGGACGACGAACCGGTCGCCGACGCCGAGCTGCGCGGTGGGCACGGTCACCTCGCGGCCGTCGCGCAGGAGCGTGACCTCCTTGGCGCCCAGTTCGAGCAGGGTGCGCAGGGCCGCGCCCGCGGTGCGCTTGGAACGGGCCTCGAAGTACCGCCCGGCCAGGATGAAGGCGGTGACGCCGGCCGCGGCTTCGAGGTAGATGTTCCCCGCGCCGTCGGAGCGGGCGACCGTCAGCGTGAAGGTGTCGTGCATGCCCGGCATGCCGGCCGTGCCGAAGAACAGGGCCCACAGCGACCAGAGGAAGGCGGCGAGCGTACCGACGGAGACCAGCGTGTCCATCGTGGCGGCGCCGTGCCGCAGGTTCGTCCAGGCGGCGCGGTGGAAGGGCCGGCCCGCGTACAGGACGACGGGCGCGGCGAGCGTCAGGGAGAGCCACTGCCAGTTGTCGAACTGGAGAGGGGGGATCATCGCCAGGGCGATCACGGGCACGGCGAGCACGACCGCGGTCGTCAGCCGCTGCCGCAGCGTCCGCTGCTCGGCGTCCTCGGCGGGAGTCGCGCCGCCCTGGCCGGCGTCGCCGCCGTTGCCGGCGGCCTCCGGGGCGGGGGGCTCCTCGGCCGTGTAGCCCGTCGCCTCCACGGTGGCGATCAGGTCGCCGACGGAGAGCTCGCCGCCGTAGCTGACCTTCGCCTTCTCGGTGGCGTAGTTGACCGTGGCCTCGACGCCCTCCATGCGGTTGAGCTTCTTCTCGATGCGTGCGGCACAGGAGGCGCAGGTCATACCGCCGATGGTGAGCTCGACCTCGGCCGGGGCGAGGCCGGGTCCGCTGCCGGATCCCGTGGTCCTGGTGGGGCTCATGAGGCGCTCCTCGACATCGACTACGTCCGATCCTACCCCCTGGGGGTATGAACGGCTCCTGTCGGTATACCCCCAGGGGGTAGCAAGTGCAAGTGTGGCGGGGTGCGGGGGCGGGGTAGTGGTGCGGGTGGGGAGGGGTGGATCGTAAAGTGGGGGCGACTTTGGACTAGACCTCTTGAACGGATGGCTGATGAGCGAGCGCCCACTCCTGGAGGTGATCGCCCTCGACGGCGACGACGCGGTCGCCGCGCGCAAGGGCGGGGCCGACCGGCTGGAGATCGTCTCGGACATGGCCGCCGACGGCCTGAGTCCGTCGCGCGAGACCTTCGGCCGTATCCGCGACGCCGTGGACATCCCCCTGCGGGTGATGCTGCGGCTCACGGACGGCTTCGCCGCGGGCACGCCCCAGGACGTGGACCGGCTGGCCGAGGTCGCCGCCGGGCTGCGCGCCGAGGGCGCGCGGGAGTTCGTGCTCGGGTTCCTGGACGCGCACGGCCGCGCCGACCTGGTGACGGTCGAGCGGCTCGTCGCCGTGCTGGACGGCTGCCACTGGACGTTCCACCGCGCCATCGACCGCGCCGCCGACCGGGACGCGCTGCGCCGGCGCCTCGCGGACGTGCCGGGCCTGGACGGGTTCCTCACGGCGGGTTCCCCCAAGGGCGTCGACGACGGCATGCCGACACTGCTCGACGAGGCCGCGGCCTCCACCGCGGACGAGCCCGGCTACGAGGCGCGGATGATGGTGGGCGGCGGCCTCCGCCTCGACCACCTGCCCGTGCTGCGGGCCGCCGGCGTCACCGCGTTCCACATCGGCGGGGCCGCTCGTCCCGAAGGCTGGCAGGCCCCCGTCTCCCCGCGGGCGGTCGCCGCCTGGCGCGAGGTGCTGGACGGGCGTCCGGGCGGGGAGTAGGGCCCGGCGGGCGTACATCCGCCCGACGGTCCGCCCGGAAGGCGCGGCCGGACCGCCCGCGCCCCTTCAGTTGCCTGAGGCATCTGATGCCTGACTGTTGACGACTGGCTCGCCGCACCGGCGTGACCAGCGCGGACGCCGACCGTCCCGAAGAACTCCGTGAACAGGGTGGAACGTTCACCAGGGCCTCTCAACTCGCCGTCGTAGTAGCTACGTTGACGCGCTGAACCCACTCCCCACCCTGGAGGCATCGTGTCACGAATGCCCATGACGGCGCGGGCGGTCGCCGCGGCGGCGTGTCTGGCCACAGTGGCCGCACTCGCCGCGGCCGTCCCCGCGTCGGCGGCCCCACACCATCCAAGAGCGTCCCTCGGCCCCAGCGGACCGGCCCCCGCCGGCGCGCACCGGCTCGGTACGACCGCCGCCGACCGCGAGATGAGTGTGGCGCTGTCGCTCAAGCCGCACGACGAGGCCGGGCTCGACGCGTTCGTCAAGTCCGTCAGCGACCCGTCGTCGCCGAACTACCGTCACTACCTCACCAGCGCGCAGTACAACGAGCGGTACGCGCCCCGCCTGTCCGACATCGCCGACTCGAAGGCCTTCCTGAAGTCCAACGGGCTGCGCGTCACGCATGTGTCGGGCAACCGGCAGGTGATCGACGCGGTCGGCACCGCCGAGCAGGTGAAGGCGGCGTTCGGAACGTCGATCGGTGACTACTCCGACGCGGCGGGCAAGCACTTCTACGCGAGCGACAAGGCGCCGACCGTGCCGGCGGCGCTCGCGTCCACCATAAGGGCGGTCACCGGCCTGACCGACCGGCCCGCGGCGCACCGGGCAGGTCACCCGGCCGGGCACGGCAAGCCCGCCGGCCACCCCGCGGGCCCGACCGGGCCAGGCGGCGGCTACACACCGGCCCAGTTCCGCACCGCCTACAGCATGAACAAGATGTCCGGGTCGTACAACGGCTCGGGCCAGAAGGTCGGCCTCATCGAGTTCGACTCCTTCAAGCAGTCCGACCTCGACGCATGGACGCAGCACTACCAGCAGCCGTCGGTCGACGCCCAGGTCGCCCCGGTGGACGGCGGTGTGTCCAGCCCCGGCAGCGGCCAGCTGGAGGTGACACTGGACGTCGAGGCGGTGGCCGCGACGGCGCCGAACGCGGGACAGGTCGTCTACGAGGCGCCCAATTCGGACAACGCCTGGGTCGACGAGATGGCGAAGATCGCCAGTGACGACCGGATCAACATCCTCTCGGGTTCCTGGCTGCTCGGCGAGAAGTGCGAGTCCTCCCCGATCAAGTCCTCGCACGACTCGTACACCCAGATGGTGGCGCAGGGCGTGACGCTGCTGTCCGCGTCCGGCGACTGGGGTGCCACCGGCTGCGGCTACAACGGCGACAACTCCACGGTCCAGGCCGACTACCCGCCGAGCGACCCGCTGTTCACCGGTGTCGGCGGCACGCAGCTGCGGACCAGCGACAACGCCGGCACGTACCAGTCGGAGACCTGCTGGAACCAGGGCGGAACCGGCAACACCCGCTCCGGCGGCGGCTATTCGCAGATCTACGCCAAGCCGGACTGGCAGTCGGGCAGCAACGGCTACCGGTCGGTGCCCGACGTGGCGCTCGACGCGGACTACGGCGCGGGCGCGATGTCGGTCTACATGAACGGCAACTGGGAGGACGTAGGCGGCACCAGCGCGTCGTCGCCGCTGTGGGCCGGCTACATCGCCATGGTCAACCAGAAGGCGAAGGCCGAGGGCAAGGCCGACCTCGGCGCCATGAACCCGACCATCTACGCCGTCGCCAAGTCGTCCCAATACGACTCCACGTTCAACGACGTGACGACCGGCGACAACGGCACCTACAACGCGGGCACCGGCTACGACCTGTGCACCGGCTGGGGTTCGATGCGGGGCGACAACCTGGCCGACCCGCTGATCAACGGCGCCACGCCGCCCGCGGCCAACGACTTCTCGATCAGCGCCGACCCGGCGTCGGTGAGCGTCGACCCGGGCAAGTCGGTGACCACCACCGTCACGACCAAGGTCACCAAGGGCAGTGCGCAGTCCGTGGCACTCACGGCATCCGGGCTGCCCGCGGGCGTGACCGCCAGCTTCGACCCGGCGTCCGTCACCGCGGGCGGCTCGTCGAAGCTGACCCTGACGGCGTCGTCCTCCGCGTCGCCCGGCCAGAGCAGTGTGACCGTCACCGGCAAGAGCACCGACGCGACTCACAACACCCCGGTGTCACTGACCGTCAACGGCTCGGGCCAGGGCGACTTCTCGATCAGCGTCGACCCGTCGTCCGCGACGGTGAACGCCGGGCAGTCCGCCACCGCGACGGTGCACACGGCGGCGGCGCCGCAGGCGATCCACCCGGCACGAGGGACGAGCGCCGGAACCACGGCGACTCCCGCGGCCCAGCCGGGAGTTGTCGGCGGCACCCCGACCTCGGTCGACACGTACCCGTTCATGATCTCGCTGCGCAGGGACGGCAGCGTCTTCCCGGGACAGCAGTCGTGCAGCATGGCGCTGGTCGGCCCGCACACCGTGGTCGGCGCCGCACACTGCTGGCTGGAGAACGGCGGCGCCAAGTGGTTCGTCTACGGTGCGACCGACCTCAACGACACCGGATTCCGTGCCGACATCAAGAGTGTGTGGACCGACCCGGACTACACGAGCTGGCAGGACGGCCACGACGTCGCGGTCTACACCCTCGACCGTGACGTGCCGGTGCCGGCGGGCATCGTCTACCCGACGATCGCGACTGACACCTCGCTGAACGCACCCGGCACGATGGGCAAGGGCATCGGCTGGGGCGAGACGGGACCGCAGCAGTACTCGGACGTGCTGCGGGTGGTCGATCTGCCGGTCGCCGCGGACTCGGCCTGCGCGAAGCAGCCGACCCTGTCGACGTACTGGAAGGGCGACGGGTCGATGCTGTGCACCGGCTACTCCGACGGCCACGCGGGCGTCTGCGTGGGCGACAGCGGATCCCCGTTCCTGGAGGGCAACCAGATCGTCGGGTTCTTCTCCTGGATGTCCAACAAGTGCGACACGTACGGCGTGTACACGCGCGTGACGAGCTACGCCGACGAGATCAAGGCGCACCTGCCGGGCAGCACACCGCCCCCCGCGGGCGACATCGCCCTGTCGGCGAGCGGGCTGCCGTCGGGCGCGACCGCCACGTTCGACCCGTCATCGGTGAGCGCGGGCGGCTCGTCCACGCTGACCGTCTCCACGAGCGCCTCCACACCCGAAGGCACGTACAAGGTGACGGTCAGCGGCAAGAACGCGACCGCCGGCCACGACACCACGTTCACCCTGAACGTCCAGGGCGGCGGGACGCCGACGCCGGTCACCGTGCAGGACCCCGGCTTCCAGTTCACCCAGCACGGGACGCCGGTCAGCCTGCCGATGCACGCGAACGGCGGCAGCGGCACGTACACGTGGTCGGCTACCGGCCTGCCGCCGGGGCTGTCCATCGACAGCCGCACCGGTGTGATCAGCGGCAGCGCGCAGGCCGGCGCGACGCAGATTTACAACGTGACGGTGACGGCCGCGGAGAGCGGCGGCGGCAGCGGAAAGGTGGGATTCGGCTGGTTCGTGTACTGACCGTCCGAGTACTGACCGTCCGCACCTGCGGTTCGGCACAGGACGCGTGAGGGTCTGACCGGTGGCTCGTGGGCCACCGGTCGGACCCGTCCTGCCGTGTCAGTCCCACTCCCAGGCCATGCCGACGATGCCGGGAGCGCCGTCCGTGACCACGAGGTGCGCGGTCCCGCTCGCCCCGATCCACAGCGACGGGCCGACGTGCCGCGGCGCCTGGAGGCCCGTCTGGCGAAACGGCACGCAGCTCACCGGGACCTGCCCGAAGAACTCGGCCTGGAGCACGTACTGGCGGATCGGCCGGGTGAACCGGTGGTGGAAGAAGGTCAGTTCGGGGCCGGGCGGGAAGGCGCAGGTGTAGTCCACGACGGTGCGCTCGCCGGCGTTCAGCCGATGGTCGAGGATCAGCTCGCACACCGTGGCGCCGGTGGCGTCGTCGGCCCGCACCCGGCCGACGCGGCAGCACTTGGGATCGGACGGGACGGCGGCGGTCGAGTCCTCGGCCCACAGCAGGATCGTATGGCGGTCGACGCGGTCGGCCGACGCCTCCAGCACCAGCCGGGTGCGCAGGCTCGTCAGCCGGCGGTCCGCCCCGACCTCGACGTGCTCCTGCACGTCGAGCGTGCGTATCCGGTCGTCGGGCGGTGTGCTCATCGCGGCGAGCAGCGGCCGGTGCGCGGGCCAGAGCCTGCGCCGGTCGATCGCGTCGGGACCGGCCTTGCGGCGCGGTCCGCGCGGCCGCGGCGGTCCGAGCCGCGACACCAGCGAGTCGGCGGGCAGGCAGAGCACCGCCTCCAGGCCGCGGACCGCCCGCAGCGACTCGGCGCGTTCCGGACGGCTGCGGCCGTGCCGCCAGTAGCTCAGCGCCGCCCGGCTGACGTGGACGCCCTGCGCGGCCAGGTGGTGCTGCACACGTTCCAGGCTCAGCCCGCGGGTGTTGAGCGCGTGATCGAGCACCTGGGCGAACGTGCCGTGCCGCAGCAGCCGGCGCAACTCACGGTCCAGCGGACGGTCGACGGGAACCAACGGCACGCCACTCGCCATCGCGTACCTCCATCCACGGCGGACGATGCGCCTCCCACTATCGACGCGCCGCCGTCAATGGTCCAGAGCGAGTGGCGCCTCGCGGCGGGCGGTCGCCGCCTGACGCGGGACGCTGGATGCGTAATCGCCCGCCGCGTGGGCACGAGCGCGACGCTGTTCGGGCAGGCGGTGCGGCGGCTTCCGGGCGCGCTCGCGGCGCCGGGCGTACGGGACCGCTTCCGGTCCCGGGCGGGCGGTGCCGTCGGCTCACGGCGACGCGCTCACGGGGGACGCGCTCACGGCGGACGCGAGCCCGGCGTCGTGGCGAAGCACGCGCGAAGGGCGGTGCGACGCTGTTCGAGGAGGTGGCGCGGCGCCTGCTCGGGCGCTGCCGGCGCGGCACGTACGGGGGCGCCCCGCGCGCCCGGGCGGGCACGGCCGCCGGTGGGATCACCGTGCTGTGCGCCGCACGGTGATCCCA
>NZ_JAGIQL010000209.1 GCF_017813245.1 Streptomyces montanisoli | reverse complement strand
GCCCCGGGCGCGGTGCGCGGCGCGGCGCCCCGGGCGCGGTGCGCGGCCCGCGGCCCCGCGGCGGTCAGAGTTCCGTGCGGTACATCAGGTCCGTCTCGTGCGTCGTGAAGCCGAGGCCCTCGTAGACGCCGACCGCCGCCTCGTTGTCCGCGTCCACGTACAGCATCGCCGTCGGCAGGCCCTCGGCCGCCAGGTGGCGCAGGCCGATGGCCGTCAGGGCCTTGCCGAGGCCGCCGCCCTGCGCGTCCGGCCTGATGCCCACCACGTACACCTCGCCGAGGCGCTCCTCGGCATGCACCTTCGTCCAGTGGAAGCCGATGAGCTCGCCGCCGCGTTCCGCGAGGAAGAAGCCCTTCGGGTCGAACCACGGCTCGGCCTTGCGGTCGTCCAGGTCGCGCTGGGTCATGCCGCCCTGCTCCGGGTGGTGCGCGAACGCCGCCGCGTTCACCGCGAGCCACGCGGCGTCGTCCTTGCCCGGCAGGTACGTCCGGAACGAGACGCCCGCGGGCATGTACGGCTCCGGGGTGTCGTCCGGCGTCAGCGGCCGCCGCATCTGGCGCAGTTCGCGAAAGAGTGTCAGGCCGAGCACCTGCGCGAGGTGGCGCGCCGCCGGCTTCCCGCCGTGCGCCCACATCCGCAGCCGCCGCCCCGACGCGGCCAGCAGCGCGTCGCCCAGGGCGCGTCCGTGGCCGCGGCCGCGGCGCGAGGGGTGCACCACGAGCTCCGCGGCCGGCGCCTCCACCGGGTCCGTGTCCTCCAACTGCGCGTACCCCACGATGTCGTCGCCGGCCGTCAGCAGGAAGTGCCGCACGCCTTCCCGGTGTCCGCCGCGCAGTTGCAGCCTGCCCTGTTCCGAGACCGCCTGCATGCCGTCGGACGAGGCGGCGTCGGCCAGCAGGCCGAGCACCGCGTCGGCCTGTGCGGGCGTGAGCGCGTCGAGGATCTCGATGTGCCGTGCGGGCTCGCGAGCGCTTGCGTCAGTCATGCGACGAGGGTACGGGGCCCCGGCGCGCGGGCCCCGACGTCACCCCCGCCGTCACCCCGGGCGGGCTCCACCGCAGGCGGCCCTGCGTCCCCGGCATGTCAGGTCTCCGGCATGTCAGGCGGTGGCGTCGGGGCGCCGGGCAGCCTGATCCGGGCCACCGTGCCGCCGCCGTCCGCCGGGTCGAGCGAGATCTCGCCGCCCGCCTGCTGGACCGTGCGCGCCACGATCGCGAGCCCGAGCCCCGAGCCCGGCAGCGACCGCGCGGACGGGGAGCGCCAGAACCGCTCGAAGACGTGCGGGAGGTCCTCGGGCGGGATGCCGGGCCCGTGGTCGCGCACGGTGAGCCGGCCCTGCCCGTCGAGCACGACCTCGACCGTGCCGCCCTTCGGGCTGAACTTGACCGCGTTGTCGAGGACGTTGACGACGGCGCGCTCCAGCGTGGCGGGCTCGGCCCGCACGTACCAGCCGGCGATCGTCGCGTCGATGACCAGGTCGGGGCCGCGCAGCCGCGCCCTGCCCAGCGCCTGCTCGACGATCTCGTGCAACGCCACGACCTGCACCTGGCTCGCGGCCAGCGCGTCAGGCCGCGACAGCTCCTGGAGGTCGCCGATCAGCGCGGCGAGCTCCGACATCTGCGCCTTCACGGACGCCATCAGCGCCTTGCGGTCCTCCGGCGGGATGGCCCGGCCGGTCTCCTCGCTGCGCGCCAGCAGCTCGATGTTGGTCCGCAGTGACGTGAGCGGCGTGCGCAGCTCGTGCCCGGCGTCGGCGATCAGCTGCGACTGGCGCTCGCGCGAGGAGGCGAGCGCGGCCGTCATGGAGTTGAACGACCGGGAGAGACGCGCGATCTCGTCCTCGCCGTCGACGGGGATGCGCACGCTCAGGTCCTCCGTGCGCGCCACGTGCTCGACGGCACGCGTCAGCCCGTCGACGGGCCGCAGGCCGGTGCGCGCCACCCACAGGCCCGCGGCGCCCGCGCCGACGACGCCGATGCCCGCGAGCAGGGTCAGCAGCAGCGCCATGCGGTTCTGCGACGCCTGGATCTCGTGCAGCGGCCGGGACACGGACACGGCCGCGAACCCCGCGGGGCCGAGGTTCTGCACCCGGGTGTTGACCCGCACCTGCTGGCCGCTGTCGGTCGTGCTGTCGTGCGTGGTGCTCGCGTACCGGCCGTGCTCCATCTGCTTGGCCACGTCGAGATCGGCCTCGGTCACCTTGACCGGCTGCGAGTACGAGACGACGCAGCGCTCGCCGTTGGCGAACACCACCTGCGAGTACTCGAAGTTCTTCTCGTTCGGCCCGGCGCTGCCGCCCCCCGACCCGCAGCTCTTCAGGGCGTCGATGACCTGGGAGTTCGGCGGCTGGGTGTTGTGCAGCGAGGTGTCCAGCTCGTTCTGCAGCTGGGCGCGGGTGAGCAGCCAGCTCGCCACCGCCATCGCCGCGACCGCGATCGCCACGGCCGCGCCCACCAGCAGGGCCATGCGGGAGCGGATCGGCAACGCGCGAAAGCGCCGCATCGACGCCTCCGACCAGGCCAGGTGCGAGCCGGTCGAGCGGGTGGGGAACGTCATGCCGTGCCGCCGGGGGCCGTGTCGGCGCGCAGCACGTAGCCGACGCCGCGCACGGTGTGCACGAGGCGCGGCTCGCCGCCGCCCTCCGTCTTGCGCCGCAGGTACATCACGTAGACGTCCAGCGAGTTCGAGCTCGGCTCGAAGTCGAAGCCCCACACCGCCTTGAGGATCTGCTCGCGGGTGAGTACCTGGCGCGGGTGCGCGAGGAACATCTCCAGCAGGGTGAACTCGGTGCGCGTCAGCTCGACGCGGCGCTCGCCGCGCGTCACCTCGCGCGTGGTCAGGTCCATCCGCAGGTCGGCGAAGGACAGCACGTCGTCCTCCGGCACGGCCGTGGCGCCGGCCGTCGTCGCCACGTACGAGCTGCGGCGCAGCAGGGCGCGGATCCGCGCGAAGAGCTCGTCCAGCTCGAACGGCTTGACCAGGTAGTCGTCGGCGCCCGCGTCGAGCCCGGTGACCCGGTCGCCGACCGTGTCGCGCGCGGTGAGCATCAGGATCGGCACCCGGGAGCCGCCGCTCCTGAGCCTGCGGGCGGCCGTCAGGCCGTCCATCCGGGGCATCTGGATGTCGAGGACGATCAGGTCGGGCTCGTAGGACTCGGCCTTGGCGAGGGCGTCGAAGCCGTCCACGGCGACCTCAGTGCCGTACCCGTCGAACGTGAGGCTCCGCTGAAGGGCCTCGCACACGGCGGGCTCGTCGTCGACGATCAGGATCCGCTGCGGATCCGCCTCGGCGGGACTCATATCGCTGCTCCCTCGTCCGTCCACACCCTCTTTGTCGTATCCGAAGGTAACGGAGTCGGCCACGGGGGTTTCGTCCTCTCGTGTGTTCGGCCGGCGGGACCGCCGCCTGTTCAGTTGGCGGAGCTGCCGCCGTCGCGCAGGTTGCCCAGGTCGGCCTTGACGGTGTTGATCGGGATGGCGAAGCCGAGGCCGACGCTGCCGGCCGAGCTCGAGCTGCTGGAGCTGCCGCTCGATGACGGTGCGTACATCGCGGAGTTGATCCCGATGATGTCGCCGTTCATGTCGATCAGCGCGCCGCCCGAGTTGCCGGGGTTGAGGGACGCGTCCGTCTGGAAGGCCTTGTAGGTCGTGGTCTGGCTGCCGGTGTCGCCGTTGAACTGCCGGCCGCCGAATTCGAACGGCCAGTTGTCGCCACCGCCGCCGCCGAAGAGGCTGCCGCCGCCCTGCCGGCTCTGCGACTGGCTGCTGCCGTCCTCCTCGGGGACGGTGACGCTGCGGTCGAGCGCCGAGATGATGCCGCTGGTGACGGTGCCGGACAGGCCCTCGGGGGAGCCGATCGCGACGACCTGGTCGCCCACCCGCACGTCGTCGGAGTTGCCGAGGTTCGCGGTCTTCAGGCCGCTGGCGCCTTCGAGCTTGATGAGCGCGAGG
This sequence comes from Streptomyces montanisoli, assembly GCF_017813245.1. Classification (GTDB taxonomy): domain Bacteria; phylum Actinomycetota; class Actinomycetes; order Streptomycetales; family Streptomycetaceae; genus Streptomyces; species Streptomyces montanisoli. The sequence goes on along the minus strand of NZ_JAGIQL010000209.1, from coordinate 4,863 downwards.
TCCTTGGCCGGGTCGGTGCCCATCACGCTCGCGGTGTACGTCTTGCCGCTGCTCATCTTGACCTTGATCTGCGAGGCGCCGGCCACGACGTGGTTGTTGGTGACGACCTGGCCGTCGGACGTGATGACGATGCCGGAGCCGATCGACTCGCCGGCCTGGGAGTCCGCTGTGATCTCGACGATCGTCGGGGACACGGCCTGCGCGACGCCGGCGACGGTGCCCTTGCTGCTCTGCGAGACGGTCGTGCCGCTGACGCCGACGGTGGTGCTGGCGTTCGGGTCGTTGTTCGCGGCGTTCGTCAGGACGGTGGCAACGCCGCCGCCGACGACGGCCGCGGCGAGTGCCACGGACGCCACGAGCGCGACCGGGCCGCGCAGGCGCCTGCGGGTCGCGGTGTGCGCGCCGTGCCCGGGGGCGTAGGCGGGGGGCGGCGGGAAGTGCGCGGTGCGGTCCTGGCCCTCGTTCTGGCCCTGGCCCTGGCCCTGGCCCGCTGAGGGGGCCGAGAAGGCCGCCGTGGGGTGCTCGGCCGTGTGGCCCTCCGCCGACGGAGTGTCCGACGGGGTGCCCGAGGCGGTGCCCGACGCGGTGCCGGTCGATGACGTGTACGGCTGCTGCGGTGCCTGGTGAGGCTCGTGCTGCGCCTGCTCAGGCCGCTCGCCGAAGGACTGGTCGTCGCTGTTGTGGCTGTCGCGGTGCCCGAAGAAGTTCGTCATGTCTACGACTGTCGGACTGTTGGATGAGAACACTATGAGGGCGCTGTGAGAAGCCCGACAGAACCTCGTATGCCCGATATAAAGACCCCGGCGCGGGGCGCGGACCCGCGCCCAAGGCTCACGCGCAGCCGCAGGACCGCCGCACGATCAGCGCCGACGGGAACTGCCGCACGCGCCCGTACACGCCGTCGCGGCGCGCGCCCGCGACCCGCAGGCCGTCGTCGAGCACGAGGTCGACCGCCGCACGCGCCATCGCGGGCCGGTCGGACGACACGGTCGTCAGCGGCGGGTCGGTGAGGCCCGCCTCCTTCACGTCGTCGAACCCGGCGACGGCGAGCCCGTCCGGCACGTCGATCCGCAACTCGCGCGCGGCGCGCAGCACGCCGATCGCCTGGTCGTCCGTCGCGCAGAACACGGCGGGCGGACGGTCGGGGCCCGACAGCAGGCCGAGCGCGAGCCGGTAGGCGTCGTACCGGTTGTAGGGGGCCTTGAACAGCCGCCCCTCGATGGGCCTGCCGGCCTCCCGCATGGCGCGCCGCCACCCCTCGACGTGGTCGGCGACCGGGTCGCCCACGGACGGCGTGTCCTCCGTGCCGCCCAGGCAGGCGACGTACGGGTGGCCGTGCTCCAGGAGGTGGCGGGTGGCGAGCTGGGCGCCGCCGACGTCGTCCGTCACCACGGCGACGTCGTCGATGGACTCGGGGCGCTCGTGCAGCAGCACCACGCGCGCGTCCCACGCGTCGATCTCGGCCGCCGCGCGCTCGCTAGGACCCTGCGCGACGAGGATGAGGCCCGACACCCGCATCCCGAGGAACGCGCGCAGGTAGTGCACCTCGCGCTCGCCGCGGTAGTCGGAGTTGCCGACGAGCACCATCTTCCCGCGCTCGGCGGCGGCCTGTTCGACGGCGTGCGCCATCTCGCCGAAGAACGGCTGGCGCGCGTCGGGGACGATCATCCCTATGAGGTCGGTACGCCGGGACGCCATGGCCTGCGCGACCCGGTCGGGCCGGTACCCCAGCTCCTTGATCGCGGCGAGTACGCGCTCGCGGGTGGCCGGTGCGACCGGCCGGGGTCCGTTGTTGATGACATAGCTGACGACCGCGGTCGAAGTACCCGCCAGTCGCGCCACATCGTCCCGCGTCACCTTGGCCACGCACGGAGTCTACGCGGGATGACACGCCCCCACGCCAGCCCTCCCGCCCACCCAATCGGGCCCCACGGGCCCGGCGGCCGGGCGCCCTCGCCGGCGCTCTCGACGCGCCGCGGGACGGGTGCCCGCCCACCGGCCCGTGGCGGGCGTCATGCGCGTCATGCGCGTCAGGCCATCGCCATCCTGTCGCTCGACTCCGGCTTCTCCGGGGAGACGAAGCGGTAGCCGACGTTGCGCACCGTGCCGATCAGGGACTCGTGCTCCGGGCCCAGCTTCGCGCGCAGGCGGCGTACGTGGACGTCGACCGTGCGCGTACCGCCGAAGTAGTCGTAGCCCCAGACCTCCTGGAGCAGTTGGGCGCGCGTGAAGACGCGGCCCGGATGCTGCGCCAGGTACTTCAGGAGCTCGAACTCCTTGAACGTCAGGTCGAGCACGCGGCCCTTCAGCTTCGCGCTGTACGTGGCCTCGTCGACCGACAGGTCGCCGTTGCGGATCTCGGGCGGGGCGTCGTCCGCCGTGATCTGGCTGCGGCCCGTCGCGAGTCGCAGCCGGGCCTCCACCTCGGCCGGGCCGGCCGTGTCGAGCAGCACGTCGTCCATGCCCCAGTCGGCGGAGACGGCGGCGAGGCCGCCCTCCGTGACCACGAGCAGCAGTGGGCAGCCGGGGCCCGTGGAGCGCAGCAGCCGGCACAGCGAGCGCACCTGCGGCAGCTCGCGGCGGCCGTCGACGAGGATCACGTCGGCGCTCGGGGTGTCCACCAGAGCGGCGCCCTCGGCAGGCGCCACGCGCACGTTGTGCAGCAGCAGGCCGAGCGCGGGCAGCACCTCGGCGGAGGGCTGGAGGGCGTTGGTCAGCAGCAGCAGCGAGCTCATCGGCGCCCACCCGCCCCGGCCGGCCGGCGCCCGGCCGGACACGCCCCGCCCGGTCGGTGCGCGTGGTGTGCGGTGTTCAGGTGGTTCGGACAGTGAGGGTCGCTGGATCGCTTGCCCATGACGTCGGTTCCTCCTCGGTCCCTGCGATGGGGGCAATTCCTTCTGCCTGTGACAACAAATGTCTGTACTAAGAAGCAGAAAACACAAAAGGACCCGGGGGCTGCGTCGCCCGGATCCTCTTCCCAGCAGAATAGCCCACATGCGTTCCGTGTCAGCAGCCCGATCCCGCCGATCACCCGCCCGCACCGGCCCGCCGGGCGGCGTGCGTACGCTGCTGCGCACCGAGGACGGCGTCCGTGTCGAGGCGGTGTACACGCCGTGCGCGGCGGACGCGGCCGGTGGCGATGAGGCCGGCGCGAGAACCGACCCCGCAGGTGGCGGGGGTGTGGACGGCGATGTCGCCGAGCGCGCCGTCATCGTGGTGGCGCACGGCTTCACGGGGTCCGTCGACCGGCCCGCCGTGCGCAGGGCCGCGGAGGTCTTCGCGCGTAGTGCGGCGGTCGTCACGTTCACCTTCCGCGGCCACGGCGGCTCGGGCGGGCGCTCCACCGTCGGCGACCGCGAGGTGCTCGACCTGGCCGCCGCCGTGCGCTGGGCGCGCTCCTTCGGCCACCGGCACGTGGTGACGGTCGGCTTCTCGATGGGCGGCTCGGTCGTCGTCCGGCACGCCGCGCTCTACCGCGACCGTTCCGACGCGCGGACGGACGCGGTGGTCTCCGTCAGCGGCCCGGCACGCTGGTACTACCGCGGCACGGCACCGATGCGCCGGCTGAACTGGGTGGTGACGCGGCGCGTCGGCCGGGTCGTCGGCCGCCTCGGCCTGCACACCCGCATCTACCAGCACGACTGGGACCCGGTCCCGCTGCCGCCGGTCGACGCGGTGCCGATGATCGCGCCGGTCCCGCTGCTCGTCGTGCACGGCGACCGCGACCCGTACTTCCCGCTCGACCACCCGCGCTCCCTCGCGGCCGCCGCACCCGAGGGCGCGGCGGAGCTGTGGATCGAGCCGGGCATGGGCCACGCGGAGAACGCGGCCGGAGAGCCGCTGCTGGCACGCATCGCGGCGTGGGCGTCCGCGCACGCGCCGGGGCGCGTGGAAGCGCCCGTGGAGGTGTCGGGGGACGCAGCGCCCGTCGAGGGCCGGGCCGAGGGGCGGGCGTGACCGACCACGTCGCGTCGTCGGCCATCATGGAGGCCGACGAAGGAGGTGCGGCGATGGCAGCGGGGACGATCCGCTACTGGGCCGCGGCGAAGGCGGCCGCGGGCGTGGCGGAGGAGCCGTACACGGCCGACGATCTGGCTCAGGCGCTGGCGGCAGCGCGGGAGAGGCACCCGGGGGAGCTGGTGCGTGTCCTGCAGAGGTGCTCCTTCCTCGTCGACGGCCGGCCCGTGGGCAAGCGCGGGCATGAGACCGTACGGCTTGCCGAGGGCGGCACGGTCGAGGTGCTCCCGCCGTTCGCAGGAGGGTGAAGCGCAGAGCATGAGCAGCGACCAGCAGTACCCGTACGCACCGAACGAGCCGCAGCGCGAAGGCAGGCACCGGCAGCCGCAGGCGCCGAACCCGAACCCGTACGCGTACGAGCCGCAGGCCCAGCAGGCACCGCAGGGCTACGGCCCGCAGCCGTACGACGCGCAGGGCGCCCCTTACGGGGGCTACGGGGGCTACGAGGGTTACGGCGCGCAGGGCCAGGACATGGAGGCCACCCAGGTGTGGCAGGGCCAGACCTGGGACACCGCGTCCCAGCCGATCGTGGACGGCCACCAGGGCCACCACGGCCACCAGGGCCACCGCCCCGCCGCGCCGGCCGAGCAGGGGCGGCCGTACACGGCGTACGCGGCCGGGGGCCCGCAGGTCTCGGCGATGGAGGAGACGGCCTACGTCCCCGTGCAGGGCGCGCCGCCCGCCCCCGCGCCGGGCCCGGGCTCCGGCGGGGGGGCGGGCGGCGGGGCCGGCACGGGGACGGGAGGGCACGGGGCTGAGGTCCGGGCAGCGGAGGGGCTGGGGGGGCGGGCTCGGCGGGGAGAGGGGGGGGGGGGGGGGGGGGGGGGGGGGGGGGGGGGGGGGGGG
>NZ_JAGIQL010000208.1 GCF_017813245.1 Streptomyces montanisoli | reverse complement strand
CGCGGGTGCGGCGCGTCGTCGAGGCGGCCGGGCTGGCGGTCGAGGAGGTGCACGAGGGGTCGCGCCGGATGCGGGTGTCGGGGCGCGCGGACGCCGTCGGCGCGCTGCTGGGCACGGAACTGAGCGCGGCGCGGTGGACGGACGCGCGCGGGCGCGTGGTCACGCACCGCTCCCGCAGCGGCGCCCTGCGCGTCCCCGAACCGCTCGCCGGCACGGTGGTCGCGGTGCTCGGCACGGACACGCGGCCGCACGGGAGGCCGCTGCTGCGGGCGCGTCCGGCCGGCGACCGGGCGCCGCGCGAGGCCGCGGCGACCGGCGAGGGGCACGCGACCGCGTCGGTCGCCCCGGTCGCGTACACGCCGCCGCGGCTGGCCGAGTTCTACGACTTCCCGCCCGGCACGGACGGCAGCGGAACCACCGCCGCTCTCGTGGAGTTCGGCGGCGGCTACGACGAAGCCGAACTGCGAACATACTTCGACGAGTTGGGCACGAAGCCACCGACCATACGGTCGGTGAGTATCGCGGGCGCGGCCAACAGCCCGGGCGGAAACGAGAACGAGGACGGCGAGGTGCAGCTGGACGTCGAAGTGCTCGGCGCGCTGGCGCCCGGCGCCGACCTGGTCGTCTACTTCGCGCCCGGCACGGCACGCGGCTATGTGGAGGCCGTGTCCGCGGCTGTCCACGCCGACCCGACACCGACCGTGCTGTCCATCAGCTGGGGCGCGCCGGAGAACCACTGGACGGGTCAGTCCGTCGCCGCGCTCGAAGAGGCGCTCGCCGACGCGGCGGCGCTCGGCATCACCGTCTGCGCGGCGGCCGGCGACTCGGGCTACACGGACGGCGAGGAGGACGGGCATCCGCACCTGGACTACCCGGGGTCAAGCCCGCACGTCCTGTCCGTGGGCGGCACCACGCTGCGGCTCGACGGGCGGCTCGACGGACGGTTCGACGGGCGCGAGCCGGCGGAGACCGTCTGGAACGCGCTGGCCGCGGGCGGCGGTTCCACGGGCGGCGGCAGGAGCGCGACGTTCCCGCCGCCGCTGTGGCAGCGCGGCCAGGGCGCGCAGCGGCGCGGCGTGCCGGACGTGGCGGCCGTCGCCGACCCGTCGACGGGCTACCGCGTGCGGGTCGGCGGCAAGCCGACGACGCTCGGCGGCACCAGCGCCGCCGCCCCGCTGTGGGCGGCGCTGGCCTGCAGGCTGAGCGAGGCGCTCGACACCCCGCTCGGCCTGCTGCCGCCGCTGCTGTACGCGCTGGAGCCGCCGCCGCGTGCGCTGCGGGACATCACGGTGGGCGGCAACGGCCGCTACGAGGCCACGACGGGGTGGGACGCGTGCACCGGCCTCGGCACACCGCTGGGCGCGGCCCTCCTCGCCCACCTGCGCGCGACGCGTGACACCACGCCGTAAACAGCGCGCGCTCAAGACAACTTCCTAACGCTCCGGGACGCGTGCGACGCCGACGTAGAAGGAGCAGTCCTCCAACTCGGGAGCGGGGCCCGTCCTGTACCACTCGGTGGCCCGCACGAGGCCGGGCTCCTCCAGGTCGAGCCCGTCGAAGAACCGCGCGACCTGTTCACGGCTGCGGAGCGCGAGGGAGATGCCGCCGGACTTGTAGGTGCCGGACACGGTGGCCGCGAGGTCGGGGTGGAAGTCGGCCGTGCCCTGGGTGAGTACGAAGAAGCTGCCGGGCGCCAGCGCGTCGGTGAGGGCCCGCGCGATGGCGTAGGGGTCGTCGCCGTCCGGGATGAAGTGCATCAGCGCGATGAGCGACAGGGCGACGGGGCGGCTGAAGTCCAGGAAGGAGCGCGCGTGTTGCAGGATGACCTCGGGCTCGCGCACGTCGGCCTGGATGTAGTCGGTGGCGCCCTCGGGCGTGCTGATCAGCAGGGCCTCGGCGTGCCTGAGCACGATGGGGTCGTTGTCGCTGTAGACGACGCGGCAGGCGGGGTTGGCGCGCTGGGCGACCTGGTGCAGGTTGGGCTCGGTCGGTATGCCGGTGCCTATGTCGAGGAACTGGTCGATCCCCGACTCGGCCAGCCACGCCACGGCGCGGTGCATGAACGCCCGGTTCAGCCGCGCGTCCCGCGGCGAGTTCTCCGGCAACTGCCGTGCCACCTGGCGGTCCACGGGGTAGTTGTCCTTGCCGCCCAGCAGGCAGTCGTACACCCGGGCGGGATGCGGCTTGCTGGTGTCGACCTGGGTCTTCGGGATGCCTGTCGTCATGAACGGCTCCTGGTGCACGAGGGCGGTGGCGGCCTGCCGGGGGTGGCTCCCCCGGATCATCTCACCGCACACGCCGATCAGTTGACCGGCCGGCCCTGCCCGCTCCGGCCTCCCGGGGGTGGCGGGCACAACAGCGGTGATGGCAAGCTCCCGTACATGGCCGACACGAGCGTTGTGACCTGCAGACCTCCCCGCACCCGCCCGCTGTGGTTCCTGGCCGGGCTCGGGGCGGCGGGAGTGGTGGTGGCCGTGGTCGGCGCGGTGTGGTGGGGCGGGCTCGCGGTGGTGTGGGTGTGGGTGGGTCTGCTCGCCGTGCTGGTGGGCGTCGCGTGCCTGCACGGTGCCACAGCCGAGGTGCGCGCCGACGCGTACGGACTGCATTCACGAACCCTGCTCCGCCGGCGGCACACGCCCTGGCGTGACGTCGACGACCTGCGCGTCTACATGCAGCGCGGGCGCCACGCGGACATCCGCCGGGTCAGCGTGGTGCTGCACGACGGACGGACGCGGCCCCTGCCCCTGCCGCTGGACGGGCCGTCGGGCGACCGCAGGACCTTCGACGCGACACTGGCGGCTCTCCGCGACGTGCACCACCGGTACGGAGGCGGCCCGGAACCGGGCGACGTCGCCGTCATCACGTACCGCTCCGCCGGACGCGGCTCGGCCGTGTGGGCGGGCCTGTGCGTGCTGCTGCTCGCCGGTGCGTTCCTGGCCGCGTGGTTCGTCCCGTCCACCGAGTCGGAGCACGACGCGTGGCGGTCGGCCACGCCGTGCGCCGCAGGAACGCCCGCCGGCGAGCGCGCCGAGTGCCTGACCATTGTGCCGGCCGTGATCTCGCGGACCGAGGTCCACAAGGGCAAGGAGAGCAGCCGGCTGTACTTCGCGGGCGGCCGGCCGGTGGAGCGGCTCGATGTCTCGCGGGAAGGCGCCGAGGGGTTCGTAGCGGGCGACAAGGTCCGGCTGACGCTCTGGCGCCATCAGGTGAGGGAGGTCGCCGGGAAGCACTACGTGTGGCGCGAGTACTTCGCGGGCGGCGGGGACGTGGCCGTCATCGCGGCCCTGTGCGCGCTCCTCGCGGGGTACCCGGCCGCCATGGTGGTGATGCGGCTGCGCGGGCGCGGCCTCCCCGACGACGACGTCCTCCCCTCGGCCCTGCCGTTCGCGGGCGCGCTCGCCGGCACGGCCGTATGGCTGCTGCCGCTCTGCTACCTCCACCCCACGACCCTCATCTCCTCCCCGGTGGCGATCGCCTGGGGATCCGCGGGCCTGCTGGTCACGGCGGCCCTCGTCGTCTGGGCCTGGCGTGCCACCCGCGTCCAGGCGCCGGGCCGGGCTCCGGCGGGCCCGGCGGGCAGGAGCGCGGAGGAGGACGGCAAGGAGGTGGTCCTGGCCGCCCGCTTCCTCGACCACACCGACTACAACCCGTCGTGCTTCGGCAGCCACATCGTCTTCGGCGACGGCCCGCCCGCGGTGATCCCCCACCCGGGCCCCGGCCGGTTCGCGGCGCGGCCGATCCCGGCCGAACGGCTCACCGTCAAGAGCGTCCGGCGCGTCCGCGGCGGCGACGGGGACACCGTCCCCAGGAGCTGGCACATAGCCGAACTGGACGACGCGGGTAAGCCGGTACGCCTCGCGGCCTCACCGGCGAACCTGGACCGCGTCTTCCACGCGCTGGGCCTGACCGCACCGTGACCGGGGCAAGCGCCGGCACGCGCGCCGAGCCCCCGGTCCTGGGACCGGTACCCACCAGCGTCGCCGCCGTCTCCCGGCACTTCACCGACCCCCTGTGGGGCATCACCGTCCACCTGACGCCCGTGGAAGCCGACCTGCTGCACACGGCGCCGCTGCGGCGCCTGCACTTCGTGGCGCACGGTGGCGCCTCCGCGCTCACCACGCTGCAGTCGTACTCGCGTCTTGAGCACACGCTCGGCGTCCTGGCCCTGACCGCGCACTTCCACCCGGGGGACGAACTCCTGCGCACGGCAGCGCTTTTGCACGACATCGGGCACCTGCCACTGAGCCACACCCTGGAGGGCACGGCCGGCCTCGACCACCACAGCATCGGCGCCGCCCTGCTGCGCACCGACCCGGTCCGCGCCGTGCTCGGGAGGCACGGCATCGCCCCCGAGGCCGTCACGGCGCTCCTGGACGGAACGCCGCCGTCACCCCTGGCCGGCGACTCCGGCCTGCTCAACCTCGACCACCTCGACTCCTACGTGCGCAGCGGCCGCTCCGCCGGCCGGCTCGCTGTCGACCCGGCCCACCTGCTGGGGCGCCTGGGCCTCGCGGGCACGGCGGACACGGCGGTCACGACGGACCGCGAGACGGCCGGAACCCTGGTCGGCCTGGTACGCGCCGAGGCACAGTTGCACACCTCGTGGGACAACGTCGCTCCCACATCGGTGGCCAGGCGCCTGGCGCGCCAACTGCTCGACGGGACAGGTCTCGAGCCCGCCCGGCTGGCGCGCATGACGGACAACGAGCTGTGGTCGGCGCTGGACGCCCACCCGCCCACACGCCCGGAGAGCGCCATGCTCCGCGGCGAACCGCACCGGCTGCGGGTCGCCGTGGCGGGCACGGCCGAGTCGGGGCCGTCCGGGCCGCCGGGGGCGTCCGGCTGGGACTTCGCGCTGCGGAAGATCTACAGCTCAGCGCCGCTGGTGGACGGCCGACGCCTTGAGGACGCCGCCCCCGGCCTGGCTGCCGGCCTCAGGGCGCTCGACCTGCTGCCGACCACGTTCCGCGTCTGGTGGGCGTGAGCCCCGTCCGGCGCGCGGTGCGGCCCCGTGGCGGCAACCGGGAGTGACCCCGGCGTCGCCGTGCGCGCCCGGGGAAGGCGTGGTGGTGCCCGGAGCCGGACTTGAACCGGCACGCCCCCTGAGGGGCAGCGAGGTTTAAGCTCGCCGTGTCTGCATTCCACCATCCGGGCGTGGCGCGCGGCTCCGTGTTGGCTCACGAGCCTATCGGGATGCGGCAGTTCGACAACGGACCGCCAACCCGATCTTGTCTTATTTTATTGGAGTCTGAGGGGCCGTCAGCACCGGGGCCGGGCCATGGGCACATGCCGGAGGCCCGCGGCGCGGCCGGTGGTTCGCCGGGGCGCGTGCCGGAATGACGAGAAGTCGCCGCCCCGTGGCGCGGGCGGAGCGGGCGCCGGCCGTCACGCGTTTTCGCCGGCCGTGCGCGGCGCCTCGTTGACGCAGCGGAGCACGGACCCGGTCGTGAGGGCGGCCGGGTCGGCGAGGTCCGCGCCCGTCACGTGGAAGACGGCGCTCTCGCCCGGCAGCAGAGTGACCAGCATGTCGTCGACCTCCGCCGCCGGGTCGAGACGGTCGGGGAAGAGCGCCAGGTCCTTGACGAGGGTCTCGGCGCTCACACGCACCTCGTAGCCGCCGGGACCGGTCCGCGTCACGTCGGCCGTGTACCGCGCGGCCGGCAGCGCGGCCTCGGTGTCCTCCGCGTAGAAGTGGAGTGTGCGCGTCCCGTCGATCCTCGCCGTGAGGAGCGTGTTGTTCCGGTCGTCCGGCTCCGCGAGCGCGGCCGGGAGGTCGACGTGTGCGACGGAGCGCGGTGCCACCCGTACCCGGTGTTCTTCTTTGGCCAGAACCGCACCGTCGAAGGAGCGGGTCGCCAGCTTCAGCGTGCCCGTCCAGGTGTTCGGGGAGTCGTTGACGGCGTGCACGGCTCCGTCCCGCACGACCAGGACGCGGTCGGCGTAGGCGGCTCGCAGCGCGTACCAGAGCGGCTTGCGGCGGCCCGCACCGTCGACGGCCGCCCAGGACACCACGGGCCAGCAGTCGTTGAGCTGCCAGACGATCGTGCCCATGCAGGCGGGCGCGTGAGAGCGGAAGTGCCGGATCCCGAACTCCACCGCACGCGCCTGGTTGAGCTGCGTCAGCCAGTGCCAGGCGTCGAAGTCGCCGGCGGGTGGCTGGGGCAGGTGGTCGCCGAGTCCGCGCAGGAGCTTGCCCGCGCCGTCCTCCGCCTTCTGGTGGCGGGCCAGGAGCGGCGAGTCGGGGTGCAGCCCGGCGTCGCCGAGCGCCGCGCGCAGCGTCGCGTACGTCGCGGGGCCCTGGAAGCCGAACTCGGCGACGAACCGGGGCACGCGGTCCGCGTACGCGCGGTAGTCCACCCTGTTCCACACGTCCCACAGGTGCACCGTGCCGTGGTCGGGGTCCTGCGGCGGCAGGTCGGGATCGCCCGAGTACGGGGTGCCGGGCCAGTACGGCCGTGTCGGGTCGAGCGCGGCGACGATCGATGGCAGCAGATCGTAGTAGTAGCCGGCGCCCCACGTGCGCCCTGGCGGCAGTTCGTCGCGCCAGCCCCAGTCGGCGTGCCCCTCGATGTTCTCGTTGTTGCCGCACCACAGCACGAGGGACGGGTGCGGCGCCAGGCGGACGACGTTCTCCCGCGCCTCGGCCGCGACCTCGCCGCGCAGCGGCTGCTCCTCGGGGTAGGCGGCGCACGCGAAGGGGAAGTCCTGCCACACGAGCAGGCCCTTCTCGTCGGCGAGGGCGTAGAAGTCGTCGCTCTCGTACAGGCCGCCGCCCCACACCCGTACGAGGTTCACCCCTGCGGCGACGGCCTGGTCGAGGCGGTCGGACACGCGCTGGCGGGTGAGGCGTGCGGGGAAGCAGTCGTCGGGGATCCAGTTGACGCCCCGCGCGAAGAGGGGCTTCTCGTTGACGGAGAGGCGGAACGCGTCGGGGTCGAGGGCGACGGAGCGGAAGCCGGTGCGGCCGCGCCAGGTGTGGGCGGGTTCCGCGTCCTCCTCCTCTTCCTCGCCGGTCCCGGGGCCCGACCCGGTTCCGGTTCCGGTTCCGGTTCCGTCCAATGGGCAGCGCACCGTCACGCACACGTCGTACAGCGGTTGTTCGCCGTATCCGCGCGGCCACCACAGCTCGGCGTCGGGCACCGGCAGGTCGATGGACCCGTCGGTGCGGCCGCGCGGCACGAGGACCGTGGCGCGCGCCCCCGCGACCTCGACACCCACCTCCAGCGGCCCCGCGCAGCCGGGCGCGCGCTCCAGCTGGACGGCGGTGCGCAGCAGCGGCACCCCGTCGTCCGCGACGTCGGGCGCGAGCGACGCGGACGCGATCCGCGCGCCGCTCCAGGTCTCCAGCGCGACGGGACGCCAGATGCCGCAGGTCACCAGCGTGGGCCCCCAGTCCCAGCCGAAGTTGCAGGCCATCTTGCGGATGAAGGGGTACGGCTCGTCGTACGCGCCTGGCAGCGGGCCGAGCCGCTCGCGCAGCTCCTCCGCGTAGCTGTACGGCGAGGTGAAGCGGACGGTGAGGGTGTTGGTGCCGGGGCGCAGGTGGATGTCGACCGGGAAGCGGTAGGAGCGGTGCTGGTTGGCTGTGCGGCCGAGTTCGGTGCCGTTGAGGGTGACGGTCGCGACGGTGTCGAGGCCCTGGAACACGAGGTCGGTGCGGTGGCCCGCGCTCCTGGCCGCCGGCGGGGCGGCGAAGGTGGTCGTGTACGTCCAGTCTCCGCGGCCGATCCAGTCGAGCCGGGCCTCGTTGTCGCCCACGTACGGGTCGGGGATGATCCCGGCGGCGAGCAGGTCGGTGTGGACGCAGCCGGGGACGGTGGCGTCCACGCTCTCCGGGACGGTGTCCCGTCCTGGGACGCCGTCCCTGGGCAGGGCGAGGGTCCAGCCGGTCACCAGGGGTGTGGTCGTGAGGGGCACCAGGGGTCCTTCCGGGGGCTCAGACGCTGTGGGCTCGGATGCTGCGGGCTCGGACGCTGTGACGGAACGGTGCAGACGCCGCACCCAGGCTATGGAGGCATCGGCGCCCGCGGAAGATCGCCTCGGGGTGCCCCTCCGGGACCGGCGTCATACCAGAGACGTACGCGAGGGGCCGGTGTCCGCCCCGAGAGGGCCACGGGAACGAGCACGGGGACTGACGATCCGTGCGCTCGCCGCACCCAGGATGGTGCCTGTCCCCGTCACACCGACCCAGGAGCATCCCCATGACCATCTCCCCGTCCCTCGGACTCAAGGACGTCACCGCGGCGCGCGCCGCCGGTGTGTCGAAGGTCTACGGCGAGGGCGAGACACGCGTCGTGGCACTCGACCGGGTGAGCGTCGACTTCCGGCAGGGCGAGTTCACGGCGATCATGGGCCCCTCGGGGTCGGGCAAGTCGACGCTCATGCACTGCGTGGCGGGGCTCGACTCGTTCAGCGAGGGGTCGGTGCGGATCGGCGACGTCGAGCTCGGCACGCTGAAGGACAAGCAGCTGACGCAGTTGCGCAGGGACCGTATCGGGTTCATCTTCCAAGCGTTCAACCTGCTGCCGACGCTGAACGCCATCGAGAACATCACACTGCCGATGGACATCGCGGGCCGCACCCCCGACAAGGAGTGGCTGGAGCGTGTCATCACGATGACGGGCCTCGCGGACCGTCTGAAGCACCGCCCGGCCCAACTGTCCGGCGGGCAGCAGCAGCGCGTCGCCGTGGCGCGCGCGCTGGCGTCGAGGCCCGACATCGTCTTCGGTGACGAGCCGACGGGCAACCTGGACTCGCGCGCGGGCGCCGAGGTGCTCGGCTTCCTGCGCGACTCGGTGCGGCGCCTCGGCCAGACGGTGGTCATGGTCACCCACGACCCGGTGGCGGCGGGCTACGCGGACCGCGTGGTCTTCCTCGCGGACGGGAGGGTCGTGGACGAGATGTACGAGCCGACGGCGGACGGCGTGCTCGACCGCATGAAGGCGTTCGACGGCCGGGGCCGCGCGATGTGACGTTCCC
>NZ_JAGIQL010000207.1 GCF_017813245.1 Streptomyces montanisoli | reverse complement strand
GCACTGGCGCGCTGCCACGCACGGACGTGCCGCCGCGCACGGACGTGCTGCCGCGCGCGTGCGCCTGCCGTCGTCGTCGCCCGTGCGGATCGCCGCCGGTGCGCTCGTGCTGGCCGCGCTCGCCGTCACGCTGTGGCGCGGCGTCACCGACCCGCGCAACGCGCTCGCCTTCGGGATCTTCATCGCCGTGGGCGAGCTGGCCCGCTGGGGCGCAGGGCCGCGCGAGCGCGAACCCGCGCCCCTCGGCGCAGCCGGAGCCCTCGCCTACGCGCTGCTCGGCGAGAGCGCCGGGCGCGACACCGGGCACGGCGTGCTCCAGACCGTCGCGGTGACGTTCGCCGCCGCGCTCGCCGGCGGCGCCCCGCACGGCCCCTCGCTCGACCACCTCGCCCGGCGGGTGCTCACGGTCGCCTTCGCCGCCGCCTGCTTCCAGCCCTGGCACGCCGTCGGCGGCTCGTACTACGTGGCGCTGCTCCTGCTGCTGCTCGTGCTCACCGCGCTGTGCGACGCCGTGCTCTGCGCCGTCCTGCGGCGCGCACGCACCGCCGACCCGTTCGGGCCACTGCTGCGCGAGGAACTGCGCGCCCTGCCCGGCATCGGCTCCGCGGTCTGCGCCACGGGCGTCGTCATAGCGCTCGGCGTCGCCGTCGCCGGGCTCTGGGCGCTGCCGGTGTTCTGCGTGCCGCTGCTGCTCACCCAGCTCTCCTTCCGCCGCTACGCGGCCGTACGCACCACCTACCGGCAGACCATCGCCTCACTCGCGCGCGCCACCGAGATAGCCGGGTACACCCGCCACGGCCACGCACGCAGGGTCGCGGAGCTCAGCCGCGCCGTCGGCCGCGACCTCGGCCTGTCCGGGCGCGAGCTGACCGTCCTCGAATACGCGGCCCTCATGCACGACATCGGCCAGCTCTCGCTCGTCGACCCCGTCCCCGAGGGGTCCACCGCAGCGCTGCCCGAGGCGCAGCAGCGCCGCATCGCGCTGCTCGGCGGCGCCGTCGTCCGGCAGACCGGCGTGCCCTCCGCGGTCGCCGTCGTCGTCGAGCGGCAGGCGGATCCGTACCGTGACCAGCCGCTGCCCGCGCGGATCGTCCGCGCCGTCAACGCGTACGACGACCTCGCAGGTGACAGCGGGTGCGCGGGCGGGCCACTGGGTGCCCTGGAACGGCTGAGGCTGGGCACGGCCCGTGACTACCACCCCGACGTGGTGGAATCCCTCGCACGCGTCCTCGCACGCGGCGGTCTGACCCCGGCCCCCGCTGGGTAGCCCGTGAGTAGAGAGCACGCATCCGGCATGGTTGGATGCCAGGAAGAGGTGTCCTGGGGCGCTGCCCCGAGTGACCGGCAGGTGGGAATCGTGAGGACGTGAGGATCTTCGGGAAGGTACGGCATCGGCCCTCCGCCTCGTGGCGGCAGGCCACCGACCGCGCGTTCACGCTGATCGGTGACGGCCGCTACGACGACGCGGGAGCATTGCTGACCCGTGCCGCCGACATGGAGCCGTGGCTGTCGGAGTCCTGGTTCAACCTGGCGCTGCTGCACAAGTTCCGGCACGACTGGGAGCAGGCCCGCGCCGCGGGACTGCGGGCCGTGGCCCTCCTGGACAAGGAGACCGGCGCCCCCGACTGGTGGAACGTCGGCATCGCCGCCACCGCCCTGCAGGACTGGCCGCTCGCGCGCCGCGCCTGGCAGGCCTACGGGCTGCGCGTGCCCGGCAGCCCGCACACCGCGGAGGCCGCCGAGGAGCCCGAGGGCATGGACCTGGGCAGCGCGGCCGTCAGGCTCTCGCCCGAGGGCGAGGCCGAGGTCGTCTGGGGCCGCAGGCTCGACCCGGCGCGCATCGAGGTGCTGTCCATCCCGCTGCCGTCGTCGGGGCGGCGCTGGGGCGAGGTCGTCCTGCACGACGGGGTGCCCAACGGCGAGCGCACGACGGAGGGCGCCGCGCACGGCGCGCCCCACGTGTACCCGGTGTTCGACGAGATCGAGCTGTGGGCGCCGTCGCCCGTGCCGACGTGGGTGGTGCTGCTCGAAGCCGCCACCGAGGAGGACAGGAACGCGCTCGAACAGCTCGCGTCCGACGCCGGGTTCGCCGCGGAGGACTGGTCGTCGTCGGTGCGGCTGCTGTGCCGCACGTGCTCCGAGAGCCGGATGCCGAGCGCCGAGGGCGAGGGCGAGCACCTCGACCCGCACGACCACAGCGAGCCGGGCCACCCGGGCCCGCTCGGCCACCGCACGCCGGGCGAGCTGTGGACGCCGGAGCGCGAGTGCGGCATCGCCGCGCCGCAGGGCCTCGTGCGCGGCCTGCTGGACGGCTGGGTCGCGGACAACCCGGACAGCCGCGAGTGGCGCGACCTCGAAGAGGTGTGCTGACCTTCGTCTCTGAGTGTGCCCACGCCTCCTGCACCACTTCGCTTAATTATCCTTAGCTTTCTCGCTGTATAGTTAGGGATGTGGAGTTGCTGCGTACGTCCAAGGCTGCGAAGCGTCTCGGGATTCATCCGATGACGCTTCGCCAGTGGGCGTTGGATGGCAAGATCCCGTTCAGCTGGGTCGGCCGTGAGCGCCGGTTCTCCTCGGTGGATGTGGAGAACATGAAGCGCGGTAGTGCTTCCTCGACCGTCCGGGCGCGCCTGGAGCTGCTGTATGTACGGGTGTCTGGCCCGTCGGGGCAGGAGTCCTCACTGGATGCCCAGGAGGCTGAACTGCGGGCCAGTTCGACGGGGACGGTTGTCGAGGTCGTCGACGATCACGGTTCGGGTTTGAAGGAGAACCGGCCGGGCTTGAACCGGGTGATCGCGATGGTCTCGGACGGCTCCGTGACGGTGGTGCGGGTGACGCATGAGGACCGGCTGGCCCGATTCGGTGTCGCCTGGCTCAAGCGGCTGTTCGCTGTGTACGGCGTCACCGTGGAGGTGCTGCACCCGAAGAAGCTTGGTAGCCGGGATGAACTCGTCGAAGACTTCGCATCCCTGGTGACCACGTTCGCCGGACGGCTGTATGGGATGCGCAGTGCGGACAACCGGCGGCGTCTGCTGGCCGAGTCCGGGCAGTGCACCGACGAGGAGACTACCCGATGAGTCGGAAGCTGCCGCTTGCCGACGGCGAGACCTCCCGTACCGCCTGCGCCCGCACACTGGTCCACTCAGGCCTGGACGAGAAGACCGGCGAACTTCTCACCGCCACAGTCCTGGCCGAACGCGTTGGCTGGTGTACCGACCTAGTCGGTGGCATGGTCGCCTCCCTGCTCGGCGAGCACTGGAACGCTGCCGGCGTATCGACGCTTGCTGTCGGTGTGGATTCCGGGGGCCGCAAGCTGCCGTCGAAGGCATGGATGGCGCTCCGGCGTCTCGGCTGGACCACTGCCTCTCCCAAGGGCGTAAAAGTCAACGACCGGATCGTTCGTGCCGCCCTGGAACAGGCCGGGCGCGTCCTGCGGTCGGTGAAGTGGCGCGCCGATGTGGTCACCGGAATCCTGGCCGCATGGCCCGCCGACCCGAACAAGCGCACTCAAGCCGAATGGGAAGCGGTGCGCGCCGCTGTCCCAGGCGGCGAATACCTGACGTCCAGTGTCATCCGCTCCCGCACCCGGCAGATCGCCGCCTTCAAGCGGGACAACGGCCATCTCCCCGCTGACGTGTTCGAGATGGAGCCCACGCCCCGTGTGGCACGGATGCTGTTGCTGGCGGCCTGTGACGGACAGCAAGCTTCGATCGAGCGGTCATTGACCGAGGCGACGAAGGCCCTGCTGCGCCTGCAGCTGCCCACCCGGCCCGACCCGCATACGTACGCGGACTGGACATGGGTCGCCTGCCCGATCACGCTGCCCCCGACCGTTCCCGCGAGCGCCGTACTGCACCTGCCCACGCTGCGCATCGCCGGCGGGAAAGTGCGGGCCGATCTTGCCTTCACTCACCCCGTCCTTAAGGCCCAGCGCTCCGGCCACACCGTGGCGATGGGCGTGGACTGGGGCCTGAACACCTTGCTGTCCGCCGGCACGGCCCGGCTCCACCCGGACGGCACGATCACCGCCCCCTCCGGCGGGGCGCAGTTCCGCGCCTCCGGTGTACTGGCCAAGCAGTACCGCCTTCGCCGTCTCTCGGAGCGGCTGCACGCCAAGGCCGACCACTACGCCCGTCTCGCCGACCCGGTGTCAAGGACGAAGCAATCAGTTCTCCTGCAAGAGATCCAGCACATCTCCGACCGGCGCTCCCACCTCAACAACGCGTTGGCCTGGGCTGCTGCCCGCTGGACTGTGGATCAAGCCGTTGCCGCCGGGGCGAGCGTGATCTATCTGGAAGACCTGCGGTCGATGGAAGCTGGCGGCATGGGCCGCACCCACAACACCCGATTGTCCCAGACCGTACGCGGGCAGATCAGCGACCGTATGCGTCAACTCGTCGCTGAGGTCGGCATCGCCGTGGTGACCATCCCTGCGGCGAACACCTCCAAGCACTGCCCGCACTGCCTCACCCCGCTGCGGCACCGCAAGGCCCCCGACAAGCCCACCACCCGAGGCTGGAAGTGGGCCATCTGCCCGTCCTGCCGGTGGCAGGGCGACCGCGACCAAGGCGCGTGGCGGCGTATCGCCGCACGCGGCCTCGCCCACCAGACCAAGACCGTCGTGGACAAGACCAGCAGCACCACCATGGTGATCCGCAAGGTCGTGGACACGATGGAAGCCAAGGCCGTCATCACGGCCACCCCGAAGACCAGCCGGAACGACCGGTCGAAGACCGGCTCCACTCGGCCGCGAACCAACCGTCCCGCGCCCAGGCGACGCGGGATTCCCTCCCCAGCCAGACCTCAAGGCCCGGCCGGAAAGCGTCCGGAGGGACACGCACCAACGGGCCGGAACCGGCTGCCCCGCGCAGCCCACCGGCACCAGAGCGTGACCACGATCAGCCCACCCACCACCGGCCACCGGCCACGCGGAGCAGCACTCGGCGCGGGATTCCATCTCCACGCCCACGCCACCCCGCCCAGGTGGGCAGAACCCACGCAGAACCCCACGGTTCGCACGGGATCACTCAACTGATCAGAGACGCTGTACGGGCACATCGCGCGGCGCTCAGCCGGCGGTGGAGGCAAGCGGCAACGGTAACCAGGAAGGCGACTGCGGACATGGCGCAGCAGGAGACGGACCAGCGGATCGGCGAGGGCGTCCTCGCGACGGACCAGGACGGGTTCGTCGTGGACACGGCGGACGCCGAGGCGCGGGAGACGGCACACCGCGAGCGCGGCACGTCCCGCCCCATCACCGTCGTCGGCAACCCCGTCCTCCACAAGGAGTGCCGCACGGTCACCGAGTTCGACGGCGCGCTCGCGACCCTGATCGACGACATGTTCGCGAGCCAGCGCACCGCCGAGGGCGTCGGCCTCGCCGCCAACCAGATCGGCGTCGACGCGAAGGTCTTCGTCTACGACTGCCAGGACGACGAGGGCGTGCGCCACGTCGGCGCCGTCTGCAACCCCGTCCTCGCCGAGCTGCCGCCCGAGCTGCGCCACCTCGACGACTCCAACGAGGGCTGCCTCTCCGTGCCGACGGCGTACGCGGCCCTCGCCCGCCCCGACTACGCCGAGGTGCGCGGCCAGGACGCGCATGGCAACGACATCAAGGTCCGCGGCACCGGTTACTTCGCCCGCTGCCTCCAGCACGAGACGGACCACCTGTACGGGTACCTCTACATCGACCGGCTCTCCAAGCGCGACCGCAAGGACGCGCTGAAGCAGATGGCCGAGGGCACCCCGCGCTACGAGACGGTCCCCAACGCCTGACGATTCCGTCAGAGCCGTCAGAACTCCTCGTCGAAGCCGACCGTCCCCTCCACCGCCACCTGGTAGGCGGAGGGGCGCCGCTCGAAGAAGTTCGTCAGCTCCTGGACGCCCTGGAGCTCCAGGTACGAGAACGGGTTGCGCGAGCCGTACACCGGGGCGAAGCCGAGGCGCCGCAGGCGCTCGTCGGCCACGCACTGGAGGTACTCGCGCATGGACGCCGTGTTCATGCCGGGCAGCCCGTCCCCGCACAGGTCGTGCGCGAACAGCAGCTCGGCCTCCACCGCCTCCTTGATCATTTCCGTGACCTGTCCTTCGAGGGCGCCGTCGAACAGCTCGGGCTCCTCCTCGCGGACGGTGTCGACGACCTCGAAGGCGAAGCCCATGTGCATCGTCTCGTCACGGAAGACCCAGTTGGTGCCGGTCGCCAGACCGTGCAGCAGCCCGCGCGAGCGGAACCAGTAGACGTAGGCGAACGCGCCGTAGAAGAACAGCCCTTCGATGCAGGCGGCGAAGCAGATCAGGTTGAGCAGGAAGCGGCGCCGGTCGGCCGCCGTCTCCAGCCGGTCGAGCTGCTCCACGGAGTCCATCCAGCGGAAGCAGAACGCCGCCTTCTCCTGGATGGACGGGATGTTCTCGACCGCCGCGAACGCGGCGGCGCGGTCTCCCGGATCGGGCAGGTACGTGTCCAGCAGCGTCAGGTAGAACTGGACGTGCACGGCCTCCTCGAACAGCTGGCGCGACAGGTAGAGCCGCGCTTCGGGCGAGTTGATGTGCTTGTAGAGGGTCAGCACGAGGTTGTTCGCGACGATCGAGTCGCCGGTCGCGAAGAACGCGACGAGGCGGCCGATCATGTGCTGCTCGGCGGGCGAGAGCTTCGCCAGGTCGGCGACGTCGGAGTGCAGGTCGACCTCCTCCACGGTCCAGGTGTTCCTGATCGCGTCGCGGTAGCGGTCGTAGAAGCCGGGGTAGCGCATCGGCCGCAGGGTCAGCTCGAACCCGGGGTCGAGCAGGCGGCCGGCGGATGTGGTGGTGGAGGTGGAGGTCGTGGTGTCGGCGGGGGAGTTCACTGGCATGCCTCGCATGAGTCGGGGTTCTCCAGGGAGCAGGCGACGGCGTCCTGGTCGGGCGGTGTGTCCTGCTGCCGTGGTACGGACGGGGCGTGCGCGGCGGCGCGCGCGATCCGCGTGGCGGGGCGCGAGCGCAGGTAGTACGTGGTCTTGAGCCCCTGCCGCCAGGCGTACGCGTACATCGAGCTGAGCTTGCCGATGGTCGGCGTCTGAAGGAACAGGTTCAGCGACTGGGACTGGTCGAGGTACGGGGTGCGGGCCGCAGCGAGGTCGATCAGCGCGCGCTGGGGCAGCTCCCACGCCGTGCGGTACAGGGCGCGCAACTCGGCGGGCGCACGCTCGACGCCGGCGACCGAGCCGCCGGCGTCCCGCAGCGCGTCCCTGGTCTGCTCGTCCCACAGCCCGAGCCGTTTGAGGTCGGCCACCAGGTACGGGTTGACCTGGAGGAACTCGCCGGACAGCGTCTCGCGCTTGAAGAGGTTCGAGACCTGCGGCTCGACGCACTCGTACGTGCCCGCGATGGACGCGATGGTCGCGGTCGGCGCGATGGCGAGCAGCAGGGCGTTGCGCATGCCGGTCCCGGCGATCCTGGCGCGCAGCGCCGACCACCGGTCCGGCCAGTGGTGCGCGGTGTCGTAGTGGTCCGGGTGCAGCACGCCGCGCGCGGCACGCGTCTCGCGCCAGGCGGGCAGCGGCCCGTCCTCCTCGGCGAGGTCGCAGGACGTCTCGTACGCGGTGAGCATGATCCGCTCGGAGATCCGGGTCGACAGCTCGCGCGCGTCCGCCGAGTCGAACGGCAGCCGCAGCGCGAAGAACACGTCCTGCAGGCCCATCACGCCCAGGGCGACGGGCCGCCAGCGGGAGTTGGACCGCCTGGCCTCCTCGGTCGGGTAGAAGTTGCGGTCCACGACCCGGTCGAGGAAGCGCACGGCGACGCGGACTGCGGCGTCGAGGCGCTCCCAGTCGAGCGCGGCGTCCACGCCGGCGTACCCGGACGGCGCGCTCTCGACGAACGCGGCCAGGTTGACCGACCCGAGGTTGCACACGGCGGTCTCGGAGTCGTCCGTGACCTCCAGGATCTCGGTGCACAGGTTGGACGAGTGGATCACCCGGCCCGGCTCGGCCGTCTGGTTGGCCGTACGGTTCGCGGTGTCCTTGAACGTCATCCAGCCGTTGCCGGTCTGCGCCAGTGTGCGCATCATCCGCCCGTACAGCTCCCGCGCGGGCAGCGACGACCGCGCGAGCCCGGCACGCTCGGCCGCCCGGTACGCGGCGTCGAAGGCCTCGCCCCACAGGTCCACCAGGTCCGGCACGTCGGAGGGCGAGAACAGCGACCAGTCCTCGTCGGCGGCGACCCTGCGCATGAACTCGTCGGGGATCCAGTGCGCCAGGTTGAGGTTGTGGGTGCGCCGCGCGTCCTCGCCCGTGCTGTCGCGCAGTTCGAGGAACTCCTCGATGTCCGCGTGCCACGTCTCCAGGTAGACGGCCGCGGCGCCCTTGCGGCGTCCGCCCTGGTTGACGGCGGCGACGGACGCGTCCAGCGTCCGCAGGAACGGCACGATGCCGTTCGACAGGCCGTTCGTGCCGCGGATCAGCGAACCGCGGGCGCGCACCCGCGAGAACGGCAGCCCGATGCCGCCCGAGTGCTTCGAGAGCCGTGCGACCTGGTGGTAGCGCTCGTAGATCGAGTCGAGCTCGTCGGCGGGGGAGTCGAGCAGGTAGCAGGACGACATCTGCGGGTGGCGGGTGCCGGAGTTGAAGAGTGTGGGGGAGGACGGCAGGTACTCGCGCCGCGACATCAGCCGGTACAGGTCCGCGACCTCGGCGAACGACGCCTCGGAGGTGTCTTTGGCGAGCCCAGCGGCCACCCGCAGCAGGAAGTACTGCGGCGTTTCGATCACCTGACGGGTCGTCGGGTGGCGCAGCACGTAGCGCGTGTGCACGGTGCGCAGGCCGAAGTACTCGAAGCCGTCGTCGGCCTCCGGGTCGGCGAGCGCGTCGAGCGCGGCGCGGTGCGCGGCGACGAACGCGGCGGTGCGGTCGGAGATCAGGCCCTCGCGGTGGCCGACCTCGATGGACGCGGAGAAGGAGACGGCGCCCTGCCCGGCGGCCTCCTCCGCGATGGCGCGGGCCAGCAGCCGCGCGGCGAGGCGCCCGTACGCGGGGTCCTCGGCGACGAGGCCGGCCGAGGTCTCCGCCGCGAGGCCGCGCAGCTCGGCCGCGGCGGCGCGGG
>NZ_JAGIQL010000206.1 GCF_017813245.1 Streptomyces montanisoli | reverse complement strand
CGGCGGACGCTGCCGCTGCTCGCCGCCGACGTCGCGGGCGTGCTCGCGGCGATGGCCGTCCTGCGGGTCGGCAGCGTCCGCCGGGCCGGCCTGCGCACGCGCGCGGGCGCCGCGAGGCGGTCGAAGGGTTCGAAGCCGCGCGGCGTGTGGTCGCGCGCGCGCTCACGCGGTGGCGCGGCGATCGTGACGCGGCCCGTGGTCTGCCCGGCGCTGCGCGGGGCCCCCGCGGGCGAGGGGAAACCGGTGCTTTCCGTGGTCACTGGTGGATCGGCTCCCTGCGCTCGGGGTGCGGCGCGTTGGCGACCTCGCGGTAGACGTCCGCGATGGCCGCGGCGGTCAGCCGCACGTCGAAGGTGCTCAGAACGTGGTCGTGGGCCTGGCGGCCGAGTGCCGCGCGCCCCGGCCCGTCGCGCAGCAGCGCGGCGACGGCCGCGGCGAGCGCCGCGGGGTCCTCGGCCGGTACGAGGCAGCGTTCCGCGTGCCCGGGCGGCAGGGACTCGCGCGAACCGTCCACGTCGGTCAGGACGACGGGCCGGCCGCAGGCCATGGCTTCGAGCGGGGAGAGCGCCATGCCCTCCCAGCGGGACGGCAGGACGACCAGGTCGGCCGCGCGGTACCAGCGCGCGGTGTCCGCGACCGCGCCCGCGAACAGGACGGACGGCGGTGCCGCCGCGCGCAGTGACGCCGCGCCGGGACCGTCGCCGACGAGGACGAGGCGCGCGCCCGGCACCTCGCGCGCGACGCGCTCCCACGCGCGCAGCAGGACGTCCTGCCCCTTCTGCCGGCACAGCCTGCCGACACACACGACGACGGGGGCCGCCTCCGTGTCGGGCCCCGCGTCGAGGTCGAGCCCGTCCCTGCCGAGGCCGGCGAGCGGCGGCGGTGCGTCGCCGTCCCCGGCCGCGGTGTCCCGCGGCGCGGAGGGCGTGAAGCGCGCGGTGTCCACGCCGTTGCGCACGACGCGGAAGGTGGCACGCACCCCGGCGCGCACGCCGGTCGCGCGCTCCGCCTCGCTGACGCACACGATGCGGTCGCTCCAGCGCGCCGCCCACCGCTCCCAGCCCCGGGCGGCGACCGCCATCGGGCCGCCGACCGCCTCGAAGGACCAGGCGTGCGGCTGGAAGACGGTGGGCACACGGCCCCGCGCGGCGAGCCGGCCCGCGAGCCCCGCCTTCGCGCTGTGGGCGTGCAGGACGCCGGGGCGCACCGCGTCGATGATGCGGGCGGCCGAGCGGACCTCGCCGGGCAGCGCGGGTCCCGGCTGCCGGGTGGCGCGCCAGGGCCTGACCTCGGCGCCCGCGCGTGCGGCCGCGGCGGCGAGGAACCCCTCGGGCGGGCAGCCGACGACGACGCGCAGCCCGGCCGCGGCCTGCGCGGCGACCAGGTCGGCGACGACGCGCGGCACGCCGCCTTCGGTGGGCTGGACGAGGTGCAGGGCGGTGAAGCCGGTGTCGGCCCCGGAACTACCGGACGTCACGCGCACTTCGTCCCACTTCTTTCGGCTGCTGGAGGAGGGGGCGCCGTCCGGGCCCCCACACGTCGGAGGGTCCCCGGTCGGTCCCCGGGCCCCCGCCTGTACGAAGAACGCACCGGACACCACGGGGTCACGCCCTGTGCCGGATCGAACGCCAAGTCGCCCCTCACCGGCGGTCAGAGCGGGCTTCGGGTCGAACACACCTGAGCCGTGCCCACGGTTGTTCGCATAAAAGGCTTGTCTCTTGATCCGCTCAACGCCATGGGAACCCCACCCTCCGGAGATCGCGCAAATAGTCCGAAAGAGTCCCATCCGGACCGATAGGCACCTTTACAGAGCGGGCCATGAATGTGACGGAGGCACGCGGACGCACCGGGCGGCCGCCGTCGCGGCCAGGCAGAAGAGCTCAGGCTTCACTCATTCGGGGCAGCAACCGATCGGGTGCAGCCGCGTTGATCGGTACGTCGGGCATTCGCGCCCGGCGATCGTTTTGTCTGTCACACCGAGGAGCCTCATCCCCATGTCGCGTATCGCGAAGGCTGTTGTTCTGTCCACCACGGCGGTCGCCGCTGTCGCCGGCGCGTCCGGTGCCGCGTTCGCCGACGCCGGCGCGGGTGCCGCTGCCATCGGCTCCCCCGGCGTCATCTCCGGCAACGTCGTGCAGGTCCCGGTCCACGTGCCGGTCAACGTCTGCGGCAACACCATCAACGTGATCGGCCTGCTGAACCCCGCGTTCGGCAACACCTGCGTCAACGCCTGAGGCATTACGCCCTGAGGCACCCGAGGAGCCGTCCCGCCGTCCAGGCGGGGCGGCTCCTCTCCCTTTGTGCGGCCGTGCCATTGGTACGGATGAGGACGTGTCAGCCACCCGTTCGGACCGGGGCGCGTTGCGGGACACACCGGCGGACCGGACCGTGAAGTGACCGTTCCGCCGTGTCCCGAAAGGACCCCCGCACGATGCGCCCCCAGCTTCCCCTGACCGCCGCGGCCGCCGCCGCCTGCACCGCGCTCGCCCTCGGCACCGCGGGCCCCGCGGCCGCCGCCGTCCACACCCCGCACGACACCGGCCACGCCGTCCCCGCCGCGCACCAGCCGCTCCCCCGCGCCCCGCTGCCCGACGCCGCCACGCTGGCCCGGCAGATCAACACGCTCAGGGACGCGGGCGGCGTGCTGACGCCCGTCACCGACCTGCTGAGGACCGTGGCCGCGGCGAAGGACGGCAAGGTGCCCGCCGCGGAGGCGAACAGGCTCGGCGACGCCGCGACCCACGCCATCACCGCGGCGAAGCCGAAGGCCGCCGCCACGGACGCCCGGTCGGCCGCGCCCACCCCCACCGTCACGCAGGCGCTCGACGGCCTGCGGAAGTCCGTGGACGCCCTCGTCACGGCGGCGAAGGCGGGCAATGCGACAAAGGCGCGGGCGGGGACGTCGGACGCCGTGACGAAGCTCGTCAACGTGCTGGTCGCGGACGTGCTCGACGGCGGCCTGCCGAAGCCCGACCTGCCGGGCCTGCCCGCGCTGCCGGGCATGCCCGCGGCATCCCCCGAGCTGCCGTCGACGTCCACGCTGCCGTCGTCCGACCAGCCGGCGACGACGACACTCCCGGCCGACGTGCCGGCGGCCTCGACGCTCCCCGCGCCCGCGGTGCCGGGGATGGCCGGTCTCTACCGCTGACCCGCACGCCCGAGACACCCTCGTACGCCGAGCGGCCCGGAGCCGGCACACCGCCGGACCCGGGCCGCCGAGTCGTGTCGGGCCGATGGCGCGCCAACGACCGTGCGCCGCATTCGATACGCGCGGCACGCCAGTCCCAGGCGTAAGAGTGGCACCGGCGGAATTCGGCCGTACCGCAGTTTCCCCCGGTGGCGCGGGCTCGTTAGGGATGACGCAGTCCGACGCGAAAGAAGGTTCACGCACATGAAGTCCATGAAGGTTGCCGCGATCGTCACCGGTTCCCTGGTCGTGCTGGGTGGAGCGGCCCCGGCCTTCGCCAACGGCCTCACCCCCTCGAGCCTGAACGGCGGGATCAACGAGATCGCCGCCAACGGCCTGCGGAGCGGCTCGCCCATCAACACCAACGCGCTGGACACGGAGAACAAGGGCTCGCTGGTCAACGCGGTCAGCGACACGGCGCAGAGCCTGGGCAAGCAGAAGCAGGCCAAGAAGCAGGACAAGGCAGGAAAGGCGAAGACGGGGTCGGACGCCGGCCAGGGCGTCGGCTCCCTCCTCGGCGGCCTCCCGCTCGGCGGCTGACAGCCGGCGCCACCGGCGCCAGGCGCCGGTGGCGCCGGTTTACGCCAGGCGATGGAGTTTCGGTGGGTTGCCGGGTCGCTCTCTCCGTAGAGCCGAATCGGTACATAAAGTGAAAAAACCACCGAAGAAAGGTACAGCGCATGAAGGGCATCAAGAAGGCGGCCGTGGTCGTCGCGACCGCCGGTATCGCCGCGTTCGCGGCCGCCGGCACCGCCTCCGCCGACGCGGGTGCGGGCGCCGTCACAGCGGGCTCCCCCGGCGTCCTGTCCGGCAACACGGTCCAGGTCCCGATCCACGTGCCGGTCAACGCCTGCGGCAACAGCATCAACGTGATCGGCCTGCTGAACCCCGCGTTCGGCAACGGTTGCGTCAACCGCTGATCGGTTCGCGACCCACCTCGTAGGAACGGCTTGTTCTCCCCCTCGGGAACACGACGGAGCGGCTGTGTGGAGTTGGGGCTCCACGCAGCCGCTCCGGCTTTTCCCGATTGTCCTGACGGCCCGTCCGGGGCTCAGCTCGTCCAGAAGTCCCACCAGCGGGTCAGCACGAGCATCCCGATGCCGCCGAGCCACAGCAGCGGCGGCATCCAGTGGAACTCGGTCAGCGCCGAGCGCAGCCAGGCCGGTGCGGGGATGATCCTGTTGCGGACGTTGTGCACGGTGACGTAGCAGAACATCAGCGTCGTGCCCGTCCAGGCCAGGCAGCACCACAGGCACAGCGCGTTGATGTCGTACAGCGACTGCACCTGGAGCCACGAGCAGAAGCCGACGCCGAACAGCGTGCCGCCCTGCAGCCCGAGCCAGTACCAGCGGCCGTAGCGCGCGCCCGCGAGGATGCCCATCCCGATGGCGATCACCACCGGGTACGTCGCGAGGCCGAGCATCGGGTTGGGGAACCCGAAGACCGAGGCCTGCGCGCTCTTCATCACACTGCCGCAGGACACCACCGGGTTCAGGCTGCAACCCGGCGTGAATGCCGGGTCCTTGAGGAGCTTGAACTCGTCCAGTGTGATGACCCAGGCGGCCAGCAGGCCCATGAATCCCGAAACCACCAGGAGCGCGCCGAACCCCCGGCTGCCGCCGTACCCGGCCGCACCGCCCTCGGGATCCGCGCCGCGCGCGTGTGCTGCCCTGCCGTTGCTCTCACTGCCGGCGGATTCCCTGCCGGCGACTGCCGTTGCCATACGGACGACGCTATGCCCGCGGGGGTCGACACCCGTCCTGAGAGCGGTGGTTTCACTGGAACGAGGGAGGCCGGCCCGGCAGGAAAATCAG
Organism: Streptomyces montanisoli; assembly: GCF_017813245.1. GTDB lineage: Bacteria > Actinomycetota > Actinomycetes > Streptomycetales > Streptomycetaceae > Streptomyces > Streptomyces montanisoli. Next base: position 4,187 of record NZ_JAGIQL010000206.1, on the reverse strand, counting down.
ATGAGACACACGCTCGAAGAAGCGTTTCACCCGTACCTCGCCCCACCCCTCAAGGCAGTGACTCCGGTGCGCGGTCCGCGTTGTCCGTGCATGGAGACCCTCCACGCCCAGCGCCGTGAAAGCCCGCAGGACACCTGGACGCCGGCACACGCCGAGCCCGCCCGCGGCCGCACGCCCACACCCATCTACAACGCGCTCGTGCGGGAGTGGGGGGCCGCGGGCCGCACCGTCCCAGCGAGACCCACCACGACCGGCTCGGGGTTCCGCTTCCCCACCACCCGCTGACGTCGCGCCCGGGTCAGGCCTTCAGACCGTCAGGCAATCAGGCCGTCAGACTGCGGACAGGGACCAGGCAGTGTGCCGCGCTGAGCAGCACCTCGTCGTCGCCGACGAACGCACGCAGCTGCTCCTCGGTCACCGGCCGCCCGGGCACCGCGTCCGTCCACGGCTTGGTGGCCACGATGAAGTACACGTGCCCGACCCTGCGCGCGTCCTCCTCCCACTCCGGCGGCACGGGGCACTGCGCGTTCAGGTACGGCATCGTCAGTACCGCGCGTCCCGCCTCGACGAGCAGGGTGATGGCGGTCGACGGCTTGTCCGCGAGGTCCACGACCTCCTCACCGGGGCGCAGGCCGATCTCGCCGAGCACCGTGCGCAGGGTCTCCTCGCCCGCGCCCGGGCCCTCCCGCCCGTCACCGAGCGAATAGGCCAGCAGGAAGGGCGCGTTGCGTTCGCCCTCGGCGGGGTCGCTGGTCCAGGGGATCACCGAGAGGGTGCCCATGAGAGGAACGTACGAAGCGGTGTTGCCAGTAGTCATATTCCGGCACATTAGCCGCCTTTGGGCGAGCCTCTGAACCCGTCTCACTCGACCGGGTGATGCCGGCGAGACGGCTCGCCGTCACAGCGTCACGGGTGTGAACGAGACGGGCAGATGGGCGGGCACGCGGGTCCAGGGCGACGGGCTGGGCGCGAGGTCGGCCGCGAGGACGGTGAGTTCGATGTCCGGCAGCAGGTTGAGCACGGTGCGCACCGCGGTACGCGCGATCAGCCGGGCGGGCAGCTGCGCGGGGCAGCGGTGCGGCCCCGCCGAGAACGCGAGATGGGCGCGGTTGCCCCAGTCCTCGCTCTCGTCGGGGCCGATGCGCGGGTCGTCGTTGGCGGCGGCGATGCCCATGACCAGGCAGTCGCCGCGGCGCAGCCGCCGGCCGCCGAGCGTGGTGTCGTGCAGGACGTACCTGGCCGGCATGGCGTGCATCGGCGGTTCACGCCACAGCGCCTCGTCCAGGGCGTCGTCGACCCCGAGGCGTCCGCCTCGCACCTGCGCGGCGAACCTGGGGTCCGTGATCATCATCCGCAGCGTGTGCGCGATCCAGGAGATCGCCGGCATGTTGGCCGCGATCAGAGTCAGGTGCATCGCCGCGAACCGCTCCTCGTCGGTCCTGAGGTTGGGATGGTGCGCGAACGTCCAGGTCAGGTCCTGCTCGGGGGCGCGCCTCGGCCGGCTGAGCATGTCGCCGATGATGCGGTGCTGGGTCTGGTACGCGGTCTCCGAGTCGGGTCCCGAGCCGACGACGCCGTACACCGTCCGCACGAGTTCCTCGCTGCGCGCGGTGTCGAGGCCGAAGAGGCCGGCGAGGGACATCATCGGGGCGAGCGCCGCGTACTGGCTCACCAGGTCGGCGCGGCCCTGGGCGGCGAACTTCGCGACCAGACCGTGGCAGCGGCTCTCGATCTGGCGCCGCGCCGCGCGCTCGTTGAGCCGCCCGACCCCTTCGTCGAAGGGCGCGCGCATGCGCCGGTGCTCGGCGCCGTCCTCGTGGTAGCAGACGGGGTGGTAGCGCATCATCGGCATCAGCGGGGAGTCGGGCGAGATCCGCTGCTCCCTGATGGCGTGCCAGTTGCGCGGGTCGCGCGAGAACAGCTGCTCCATGCGCGTCACGACGAGGAGTTCGGGGTAGCCCATCACCAGCCAGGCCGAGAGGCCGGGCTCCAACTCGACGGGTGCCAGGGCGCCGTGGCGTGTCCGCAGCTCGCGGTAGACCTCGTGCGGGTCGGACGAGGAGACGACGGAGGTCAGCGGGACAGGCCGCGCGGTCGCGCCGAGCGCTCCGAGCCCTTCGGACGCGCCGCCGTGCGCGACGGGGCAGGCGGGCCTCGCCGGGTACGGGCCGGTCGCCTGCGGGCCGGGGCCGTGGACGCCGGTGGTGTGCGTCCCACCGCCGTCCCCGTAGCCGCCGTCCCCGTAGCCGCCGCCGTCCCCGAAGCCGTCGCCGTCCCCGAAGCCGCCGCCGTGGCTCTCGTCGCGGTGGGCACCGTCGCGGTAGCCCTCCGGGTGGCTCGCGCCGCCGTGTCCTGCCTCGTCGTACGTGCCGTTGCCGCGAGGGCCCTCCGCGCCCGTTCCGTGCGTGCTCACAGGGCGGCTCCCGGGGCCGTGACAGGGGCGGAGACCGGGGCCGGGACCGATGCGGGGAACGCCTCGCTGTCCAGCACGTGTTCGACGAGGGTGATCAGCACACCCGCCGCCGATCCGCGGTCCCGCGCGTCACACGTCACGATCGGTGTCTCCTCCAGGAGGTCGAGCGCCTCGCGCAACTCCTCGGTCGCGTAGGCCTGGCTGTCGGGGAAGGTGTTGACCGCCACCGCGAACGGGATGTCGCGGATCTCCAGTTGTTCCAGCACGTCGAAGCTGTCCTCCAGCCTGCGGGTGTCGATCAGGACGAGCACCCCGAGCGCGCCTTCGAGCAGCCCCTCCCACAGGTCCCAGAACCGCCGCTGGCCCGGCGTGCCGAACAGGTAGAGGACGATGCGCGGGCTGAGCGTCACCCTGCCGAAGTCCATCGCGACGGTGGTCGTCGTCTTCGAGTCCATCCCGGCCAGGTCGTCCACGCCGACGCTCGCCTGCGTCATCACCTCCTCCGTGCGCAGCGGCGTGATCTCGCTGACGGAGCCGACGAGGGTGGTCTTGCCGACACCGAACGCGCCGACGACGGGGATCTTGACGGCCTGCTGGACAGTGTCGGGCAGGTAGCGGTCAGCGGAGCCTACGGAGACCATCCAGTACCTCCTGGAGCAGTTGCGGGTCGGGCAGTACGGCCTGCGGCACGCCGGAGCGCGCGATGAGGTGACCGCTGTCGACCAGGTCGGACGCCACCACCTTCACCAGGCTCACGGGCAGTTCGAGGTGGGCGGCGGCCTCGACGAGGGACAGCAGCCGCTCGCACATCCGCACGAGGGCGCGCTCCTCCCTGGTCGCGGAGACCGGCAGGGGCGCCTCCGCCCCGGTGGCGACCAGCAGGGTCTCCACGCCGACCGTGTTGCGGGTGGGGCGCGTGCGGCCCTTGGTGATGACGTACGGCCGGAGCGCGGCGCACCCCGCGTCCGGGCCGTGCCCGGCGTGCGCCTCCCCCGCTCCGGCCCCCGCGGACCCGCTCACGCAGTGCCCTGCCGGGGCGGACTGCTCAGATGCGTGGCGCCGATCTTCATGACCTGCGCCTGCATCTGCCGGGCCACGAGCTTCGGGTCCACGACGGGCCCCGTGACCACGGCGAGGTGCGCGCCGTGCGCGCTGCGCATGAAGAGGAAGCCGCCGTTGAACTCGACCATCTGCTGGTGCACGAGGCCGCCGTCCTTGCCGAAGTCCCGGCCCAGGCTGCGGCCGAGGGAGAGCAGCCCCGAGCAGTTCGCGGCGAGCCGGTCGGCCGCGTCCCGGTCCATCCCCTCCGAGCTGGTCAGGAGGAGTCCGTCGGCGCTGAAGACGATCACCTGCCGCACCCCGGGGACGGCGGCGACCTCGGCGATCATCCAACTCCGCTGCTCCGGCTGAGCCACGTAACTCATAGTCAGGTCCGTCCTTCTGTGGGATCAGGATGTCGGGGGGAGGGCGGGGCGGCGGACGTGCCGGCACGACTGCCCCGCCCGGTCACGGGGCGGCCGGGGGCGTGCCGTCGTCGCCCGCGGGCCGCGGGTGCGGCGGGTCCTGCCGCTCCTCCCCGCCCTCGAAGAACGCGGCCATCCACTCGCCCGCCTCCTCGGGTGTGCAGGGGGGCGGTGTCGTGCTCGACGGCTCCGCCTGCACTCGCAGGGACTGGTCTCCGCGGGCGGACCTGCGGCGGGGCAGCCGCCGGGCGCCGCCCGGCGGTTCTGCTGCGGCGCCGGGGCGCGGCTCGGGCACGAGCGGTCCAGGGGTG